>WFWZ01000327.1 GCA_015490875.1 Planctomycetaceae bacterium | reverse complement strand
GGGTGCCGCCGACCGTCTCGATCGTGCCGTTCCAGCGCCTGGCTTCTCCGCCTCCCCAGGCGATATGCAATCGCAGCGAGAACGACTCGGGCGCATGCGCCTCCTCGGCTCGGATCGCCCCCGCCAGCAGCGCCGTTGCTATTCCGTAGAGAGCCAGAAAACGCAGTGACAATCGGTAGCAGCGATAGCGCGCGGGCGAGGGCGCGCAGCGTCGAGCACTTCCCGAGTGCGTGGACGTGGGAATAGACGCTCGGTGATTCGGTCGCGGACGTCCCTGTCCGTGGACCCTCATGACGCTGCCCTAACTCTGGTATCGGCCTGCGGCGCGACCGCTCCGGCTTCCTGCCATCGATCGACTCCAATGGGCCGGCATTATACGATGTGCTCGATCGGGCGAGAATCGGAAATGGTCAAACTGGCGAATCTGGAAAAGGGCGCGGGTGCCGGGAAAGGCGGTTTGGGAATCGATGTTGGCGGAGAATCTGATCGTCCTGGCCATCGATGGCGTGCAATCGGGGTACTTGGGGCCGTATGGCAACACGTGGGTGCCGACGCCCGGGTGGAATGAGCTGGCCGCTCGGTCGCTCCTCCTGGAATGGCACCTCGCCGACGCGACCGACCTGGCCGAGATCTACCGAGGCTTTTGGAGCGGTCTTCCCGCAGGCGGCGGCCGGGGAGATCGCAAGCTATCGAGGCTCATCGAGCGCATGGATGCGGCATCGGTGACGACCACTTGTCTTTCGGACGAACCGCAAGTCGCCGACTGGGCGGCTCGTGAGGCGAAGTTCTCTGTTGTCGAGAAAACCGAGCCGGCTCGCCCAGGCCGTTCTTTCGAGAACTGGGAGGAGAGCGACGCCGCGCGGTGGGCGATGATGGCCGCCGAGACGGCCCTGGCGCAGACGTCTCGTTTCTTTCTATGGGTGCATTGCGGTGCGATGGCTCGATCCTGGCAGGCACCGTACGCGTGGCGGGAACGCTTTCGCGATGATGAGGACCCCGAGCCGGCTTCGTTCACTGAACCACCTCGAGGAAGTCTCCCGAAAGACGTGGACCCCGATGAGTTACTCGATTACGCGCACGCTTACGCGGCGGAGATCATGTTGACTGATGCCTATCTCTCCGCGTTTTGCGAAGCCCTTGAGCATGCTCCTTTCGCAGATCGTACCGCCTTCTTAGTCTTGTCGCCTCGCGGATACTGCCTTGGCGATCACCGGCGACTGGGAATCGCCGAAGAAACCTGGTACAGCGAAGCCATTCAGACTCCGGCTCTTTTGGCATTGCCCGATGGTACCTCCAAGCTCGTGCGCAGAACCGGCCTTTATCAAACCTGTGATCTCTACGCGACATGCCTGGAGATCCTGGGCATCGAGTGCGATTCGCGCTGGTCCCGTTCGTGGCTCTCTCCCGAGCCGCCTCCCGACCGTGCGGCGGTCCTGCATGCTGAGGGTGGAGCGCTTCGTACGCCGGCATGGTTGGCTCTGTGGCATGGCGACCGCCCGTTCGAGCTTTACGTCAAGCCGGATGATCGTTGGGAGGCGAACGATGTATCGCAGCGACGATCGGAGATCGAACCGCTGGCGGCAGAGGTGCTGGCGGACTACCGGCGGGCGGCCGAAGAGGGCGACCGAGAGATGCTCCAGCGACTGCCCGAGGCGCTTCTTACTGTGGGCGAGTAGTCGTGTCGGTCCGCGGTCGGGCGGCGCGAAGCCATTCGCGCACGACCAGTTGCGGGAAGACCCACGCGTCGCGGGCGTAGCGCCGAGCCAGTCGTCTCGGTTCGCGCAGGAGTCGGTGGAGCCATTCCAGTCGGCAGCGCTGGATCCAGCGAGGAGCTCGCGCCTTGTGGCCGGCCAGGAAATCGATGGTGGCTCCGGCGCAGATGGCGGCGTGAGCCGGAATCTGCTGGTAGAACCGATGGATCCAACGTTCTTGCTTGGGGGCTCCCAGTCCGAGGACCAACAGGTCGGGGCGATGCGCCTGGAGTTGCTCGAGAATGCATCCGTTCTCTCGATCGTCATGTTCGAAGCCAAGGGGCGGACTGTAATGTCCCACGACCGTGACGGCACCCCACGTCGCTTCGATTCTTTCGGCGGCCGTCGCCGCCACACCAGGTGCGGCTCCTAGAAGGAAAACCCGCAGCGGCCGGTGGCGATCGGCGGCATCGAAGAGAGCCGGTACGAGATCCGATCCGGCGACCCGTTCCGGAAGTGGCTGGCCGAGCCAGCGAGAGGCCGTGACCACAGGCCAGCCATCGGCCACGATGAGCGATGCATCGGCATAGGCGGCCCGCAGCGACGCGTCCTCTTGCAGCATCACGATATGGTCCACGTTCGGAGTGACAACATAGTGACACTTTCTTTCGGCGGCTGCGATCCACGCGTGGATGCGTTCCACGGCTTGTTCCAGTGACACAACGTCGAGTGTGATTCCAAACAAGTTGGCCTGGCGGCCGGAGGATGGCGGAGATGCGATCGACATGACCAACTCCTGGTGACGGTTCAGTGGCACGGGACGGTGGAAGCGAGCTGCGGGACGGACGTGGTGATGGCCGGCGCTGATTTCGTGAATGCCTCTCGAGGCTCGAGCGATGCGGCCAACCGACTCGTCCAGCCCATCAGTGAAAAAAGGACGAAGTGGACCATCGACATGATGGCCACCTCATGGAACATGCCGTTGACGGCGTAGGCGACCAGGCCGGCCAATGCCAGTCTCGCCATGTCACGTTGCAGTGGCGATGCTTCGGCAGACCGCAGAATCCGGCGAACGTCGGCAAGAGCACTTGCCAAGAACGCGAGATAGACTGCGAGTCCCACGAGCCCGGTCTCGGTCAAGAGTGAGAGGTAAACATTGTGTTGGACGAAGGGCCGGCCTTTGTCGAGTGGCAGATTCGTGTCTCGAGCGGCACAGTAGGGCTGGCTCGCTTCGCCGTACTGCCCAAAGCCGAAGCCCAGAAGCGGGCGGTCCTGAAACATTTTCCATGCGATTGTGGCCAGGATCGGTCTGAGCGATGCTGACTCGGACATTTCAGCGACCGAGACGTCCCGGTCTCGTTTGAAGGCATTGAGTTTTTCCCACTTAGCCGCGAGGATCCCGCCGGCCAAAACCGCAGCCCAGCAGCTCCCTGCCAGGATCCAGCGCCGAGGGAGAAGGGTGGCGGCGACGGTGCCGAGCCCAAGCACGGCGCCGAGCCACACGCTGCGGGTGAGCGTCAGCGCGATGCCGACAGCCACAAGCGGAACGAAGGCGAGTGGCATCACGGCCAGCAGTCGGGGATGCACTCCAATTTGGCGAAGTCGGCGCGCGATCAGCAGCAGAGCAGTGGCACTCAATGAAAGTAACAGTCCGTTGCTGATCGGGTTGAGCAGCGGGCCGCGCGCTCGTCCGAAGAATTCGGAGAACCGAGGGTCGACGATGAAGCGAGGCCAGACGAAGGCATTCCAGCCTCGAGTCTCACAGACGGCCATTACCGCTAGGTAAATTCCAAGTACAGCGAACCCGAGAAGCCACACCCAGATGGGACCGCGAACTCGGCGCGTGCACTGGACCAACAGCATGGCCACGTAGGGAAGGGCATAAAAGAATAGCCACGTCGCCAGTGGATGGAAACTCTGAGCTCGCCAGTCGTGCGTGAGTGTGCTAGCAAGGAGGAGTGCCACAAAGATGGCACCAATGATATTCGTGCGGCTGAGAGGCGGAGCCGGCCAGAGCCTCCGGCGCCAGCCGACGAAGGCGACGATCGCGACGATCGCCAGGAGGGCTCGGTCCAGCGTCAACGGGACCGGCCCCAGGTCGCGATGGAAGAACGGGTGACCGAGGACGATGCCGGTGACGGCCACCAGAAAAATGCCAGTCGGGACGCCGCCATACTTGAACAGGACCGCCAGCCAAACGGCCAGGGCCAGCATCGCCGTTACGATCACAAGGCTCATGGTGGCGAATCCGACAGGTCGAAAAAGCAAAAAGCCGGCAGGCCGAAGCCTGCCGGTGTCCGCTTCTCTGTTCCGGTCAAGGTAGCGGACTAGACGAGTACGCTTCGGAAACGGTCGACGCGGGGAAAGGAGCCGCACCGGCGACGACCACTTCGTTTTCTGGAAATGCTGGGTTGATAACGTGGGGCGATTGCGAGCCGTCGGAGATCTCTCCCGTCCCGTTCGGCGAGGTGGGTGACACTCCTGTGGTAGGAGTCAACTCGCGTGGTGGCACGAAGAGGAACAAGTTGCCAAGTCCAACCAGCAGGCCGCCGACGACCGCGGCCAGCAAGACGATGGCTGCTTTCGGGCCGTTCGGCCGAGTGGGCGTCGTGGGATCTCCCACTCGTGTAATGAGGCTCGTGTCATCGGCCGCTTGCAACCTTCCTTTGGCTTCGGCCAGGCTCTTGCGCACTTCTTGCAGCACCAAGGTCGCTTGGCGTACGTTCTCGATGCGAGCGGCGTAGGGAGCTCGCAACCGAGCGATCCGCTCGCTGCGCTTTAGCAGCATTTGTCTGCGTTCTTCGAGCAGTTCCAATTGCGATTCGTTGATATGCACGTCTTGGGCCAGGGCGGTGGCCGCGCTCTGCAGCGCCTGCTTCAGACGCTCGCGCACTTCGCGCACCGTTGCCTCGGCCGCTCGAAGTTTCGGATGCGACGGCGTGTACTGGCCGCGCAGCTCGGCGTAGCGGAGTTGCGCTTGGGTCAGGCCCTGCTTGAGTCCTCCCAGTGACGGCTGGAGTTCGAACAGGGCACTCGGCGCGGACAAGATCACTTCGGGTTGTTCTTGGGCATCTTGAAGGAACTTCAAGAGGTTGCGTTGTCGCTCGAGTTTGATCTGTGCGGCCCTTCGGTCGTCGTCGAGGTTGACCAGCAATTGTCGAACAACACCTTCCCCCGATCCGGAAGCAGTGAGAACTCGAAGTTCTCCCAGGTCGGGACCGGCCTGCTTTTCGATTTCGACAAGTTGTTCGGTAGCCGACTGGAGTTCGGCGCGGGCCACCGATTCGACCTGAGTCAACTCGGCGACGAGGCTGGCGGCCTGTTGCCGCCGGAGCTTGCGGAGTTCACGATCGACGGCCGCGGTCAAGGCTTCGGCCAAGGCTCGAGCTCGCTGCGGAGACCTCGCCGTAACCGAGAGGTAGATCAAGTCGGTGCGGCCGAACTCGGCGCCCTTGGGTGCTGTCACGGTCACGCTGTCGACAAGCTCTTCCACTTGCTGACGGGTTGGTTCGGAGGAACGCTTTCCGGGAGTGGCCGACACTCCGACGTCTCGCAGTGCGGCTCGAGCCACTTCCGGGCGACGAGCCAATTCCAGGACCATTTCTTGGGCGATCTTTCGAGCTTCCCCGTCGGGGAAGCGTCCCAGGTCGGCGTCTTGCAACGAAGTGACATCGCGCAGGATCAGGCCCTGGGATGCTTTCCAGGTCGGTTGGTGCCAAAAAGTCCACGCGGCCGCCGCACCGGTAGCTCCCAGGACGGGGAGCAGCCAGTAATACCGGTAGGCGATGAGGACTCGCCACACGTGCCGAATCAGGCTGTGGTCGTTCACAGACGGTCTCCAACGCGAATCGGGGCAGGGTTGAGTGGTTTTTCAAGCGTAGGTTACGGGATGGGCCGGCGCATGCACGGACTTGCATGCCCGAAGTGGGGGAAAGGTATTTCGGTTTGAGACTGTCGTGTTGGTTGATATGACCTGACGAAGTTTGGAAAACTTGGCTTCTTTTGGAAGAAAACCACCTCACCGTGCGCGATTGTGAGACACTGATACCCCTGTGCCGAATGGTGGCGACTCTAACGTGGACGAATATATAGACTGGGAGGGCGAGGCTCCTGCCGAGCCGGAATCCCATATGCCCATCGTTGGGTGACGCATGACATGTGTGCAGCGGGGTTTTCGCCAACTCAGGTCTTGTATGCTGGACGAACCCGACATCGTCCGTCCAGACGCCGGTCATATGCGACCCGCGAATCTGTGTCTGCGATGCTGTTGCAGCCCCTTTGCGGCTCGGCAGGAGCCTCGTCCTGGGATGGTGAAAACTCAATAAACCCATCTAGACCGTGTTTCGGCACATTGGATGGCATCGCTCTTCCGGCCCAACGGGCCGGTACAATCGAGCCCGGGGCAGAGCGATGGCGGCGGTCACGCCGGCATCGCGCCGCCCTGGGAAAGCGGCGAAATAACCCCCAAGCCCCGAACGGGGCGCTACAAAACATGACGCGGGTTCGAACTCTCGTGAACACCATTCTCTCGATGAAGATATCGCAAGAGGCGAACATTGTTCGTAATACGCGACGCGTTGGCCCTTGTTGCGCCCCGATTGGGGCTTTGATGGTTTTGGGGAGCGTCGCCCTAGGTAGTCTTTTCCAGCGACGCGTGGCTCGGCGACGTATGGTTGGCAGGAAGAACCCTAGAAGAGGCCAACAGGCCGAGGGTTGTCGGGGCCTACCGCGTAAGAGGATAGGTACGAGGATGTCGGCAGCAGGCGAGCAAGCGACGTGGAATATAGCGGTCGTTGAGGACGTCCGCGCGTGGCACGCGATGCGCGACGAATGGGAAGGCTTGGTGGAGGGGCGCCCTTTTTGTCGATTCGATTGGATGGAGCAGTGGTGGCGGTCGTATGGCATGGACCGAGGCCGACTCCAGATCGTGACCGTGCGCGACACGCAGAATCGACTCCGAGGATTCGCTCCGTGGTGGCGGCAGGTGACGGTGTCCCAGGGTGCCCTTCTTCAGATGCTCGGCAGTGGGAACGTCTGCAGCGACTACCTGACACTTCCGTGTCGCTCGGAGGACGGCCCGGCGGTGGCTGAGGCGGTGGCTCGCTGGCTTTGTGAATCCCGCGACTGGGATACGCTCGAACTGGAAGGAGTGCTGGCGGACGACCCGGTCATCCAGCACATGGTCGAATGCTGTCGCGGCCGCGGTTGCGGCATCGTGCAGCGTCCGGCCATGAGCTGTTGGCGGATCGAGTTTCCGTCGACGTGGGACGAGTACCTGGCTCGACTTTCGAAATCGCATCGCAAGCAGGTCCGTCGCGTCGAAAAACGGATGTTGGATAGCGGAAGCTGCCGACTCCGCCGAGCCGAATCGCTCGAAGAGATGAGACGTATCTTTGCCGATCTTGTCCGCCTGCATCAGGCACGTTGGCAGAGTGCCGGCGAGCCGGGGGCGTTCGCTTGCCCTCGAATGTTGTCTTTTCTCGAGGGGATGATGGCGAAGTGGCACGCCGACGGTCGTGTCCGTTTGTATGAGCTGGTGGAAGAGGGAACGACGCTGGCGGCGGAAATCCACTTTATTGAGAACGGGGTTTCCTATGCGTATCAGTCGGGCGTCGATCCGCGACATCGGGATCGGAACGTCGGGCACGCGATGAACGTCGCGGTCTTGCGATCGCTGATGGAAGAGGGGATGCGAGCGCTCGACTTTCTGCGAGGGGACGAGCCGTATAAGGCGCATTTTCGAGCCGAACCGCGACCGGCGGCGTGGTGGCGCATCGCGGCTCCCCAGTGGCGAGGCCGCGTGCGGCATCACGCGTATGTCGCTCAGAGGACGCTGCGCGGCTGGGTCAAGGACGTGTTGGCGCTGGCCGGGAGAACCGACGGATGAGTCGTGATGCGGAGAAAAGTCCGTCGCAGCCGGAGAGCCGGTTGCGGGCCGATTCGCTGCTCGTCGGCGTCGCCGCCATTTTATTCGTCACCGTCTTTCAGCGGGGAATCGGCTTTGCGCGCAATCTGCTCCTTTGTCGATACTTGGACGACACCGAGTTGGGTAGGTGGTCGTTGGCACTGAGTGCCCTCATGTTC
>WFWZ01000326.1 GCA_015490875.1 Planctomycetaceae bacterium | reverse complement strand
GCCTGGATCATGCCCAAACAGCACAAACAGAAAAAGAGAAAGAGAAAATCCGACGTGCCCGAGGTCGATGTGGTCGACATCACGGTCGAAGACCTGGACCATCTCATCCAGCGCCTCGAGCAGAAGGCGCTTCAAGACGAAGACTATGACTTGCTCCTGAACGTGCTCCGGTCCTACGACTACGTGATGACCCTCTTGAAGGACGATCACCTGAAGCTGAATCGGCTCAAGAGGGTCCTATTCGGCCGGACTGAGTCGTTCAGCAACGTCGTACCGGATGCGGCCAACGATGAAGCCAAGTCTGAAGACGACAGCGCCCAGCCCTCAGACGCGCCGGCCGAATCCGAGAACAGCGAGAACGGCACCAAGGGCCACGGGCGCCGAAGTGCCGACGAGTACACGGGCGCCGACGAGGAGATCATTGAACATGAAACGCTCCGCCCCGGCGACTCCTGCCCCGAGTGTGCCGAGGGAACCGTGTATGAGATCCAGCCGAACACCGTCCTTCGTGTCAGCGGCAGGCCACCGGTTCACGCGACGATATACCGCATCCAGCGGCTGCGATGCAAAGTCTGCGGCAAATTGTTCAAGGCCACCCCTCCCGCCGATGCCGAGGGTCCGAAATACGACGAGACGGCGGCGGCCATCATCGCCCTGCTCAAGTATGGTTCGGGGCTTCCGTTCAACCGACTTCAGCGGCTGGAAGCGAATCTCGGGATTCCTCTTCCAGTCTCGACGCAGTGGGACGTCGTTCACGCCCGAATTCCCGAATTGCGTCCCGCCTATCAGGCTTTGATCGAGGAAGTGTCGAAGTGGGATCTGTTCCACAACGACGACACGACAGTCAAAGTCCTCGAGAAGGCCGGTCTGAAGGCACCCCCGGTCGATACGGAGGAGAAAGGGAAGCAGCGAACGGGTACGTATACCACGGCGGTCGTGGCGAGGACCGAGGGGCGCGACGCGGCGCTCTTTTTCAGCGGGCATCAACACGCGGGTGAGAACCTGCTCGACGTCTTGCGTCACCGCCCGATCGAACTGGCGACTCCGATGCAGATGTGCGATGCCTTGTCTCGCAACATACCGAAGGAACTTAAGACGGTGCTCGCCCATTGCAATTCCCACGCCCGGCGCAACTTCATCGACGTGGTCAACAGTTTTCCGAATGAGGTGAAGTACGTCTTGTCAGTGCTGAAGAAGGTGTATCAGGTCGACAGCGAGGCCAAGCGGCGCAAGCTGTCTCCTGAAAAGCGCCTGAAGCTGCACCGTACCAAGAGCGGGCGGGTGATGGATCAGTTGCACAGTTGGCTGACTCGGCAGATGGACGAGCGTCTGGTGGAGCCGAATTCGGGTCTGGGTGAGGCGATCACGTACATGCTCAAGCACTGGGAGAAGCTGACGTTGTTCCTGCGGGTGCCGGGTGCTCCGCTGGACAACAACATCGCCGAGCGAGTGCTGAAGCGAGCCATTCTTCATCGGAAGAACAGTTACTTCTACAAGACGGCCAATGGCGCCTATGCTGGCGACCTCTACATGACGCTGATTCACACGTGCGAGTTGAATCAGGTGAACCCTTTTACGTATCTGGTCGCCCTGATGCGTCACAGCGAGGACGTGGAAGCTCATCCGGCGAAGTGGCTGCCGTGGAACTATCACAAGCGGCTGTCGGAGGTGGAGGAGGCTTCCTGCGACGAGGCGACTGCGGCGGTAAGTGAACCGGCTGTGTGCGGTTGACGGAGCCTGTTGGAAGGCTGCGTTAGACTGCACGGGCCGGTCGGCGGCAGGAGGCTTTCAGCCACGGGAAGTCGCCGAGCTGGCGCAACGAGAATCGATGTTTTGGGCATCCTCGCCATCGCCTTGGCGGCATTGCGCCGCCGAGGCGTGGTGGGGCCTCCTTGCGCTGTCGAGGCGCTGGATCTCGGTGTGTTCCTGAGCTCCGTCTGTTGCGAGGGCGCCCGGTCTTTCTACGCTGCCGAAGGACTGGATCTCGGTCCCCGGTCACCGTGCGTTCCGGAGGCGCCGGATCTGCGCGAGTGGCCATCGCCCCGTCACTCGAGTCGGGAGCCCCTGGATCTCTTGTGCCGCCGTTGTGAGTAGCGGACCACCGCGGCCCGAGCCCGCCCCTCGCGCCGGCCTTGCCGACCGAATCACGCAACGAGCGACTTTTCGCAGGGACCACACGCTCACCGAAAGGACACAAACATTTGGATGAGCTGGAGT
>WFWZ01000325.1 GCA_015490875.1 Planctomycetaceae bacterium | reverse complement strand
GTGGTGCGAAGGAACTCGAGCATTTGCGTTGCGGGCGGAGCGGTGAACGTTCGCTCGAGTTCTGCCAGCAGGGCTTCCCACGCTAGTCCGGACTGGAAGATGATCCGGTAAGCCTGCTTGAGTTGCTCAATCTGAGCAGCCGAGAAACCACGTCGCCGCAGACCGATCACGTTCAGTCCCACGACCTTGCTTGTGAAGCCGTCGACCGTCACGAAGGGGAGCACATCCGCTTTGATATGGGATTGGCCGCCGACCATCGAGTGTCGACCGATGCGGCAGAATTGGTGCGCTGCGGCCGCCCCAGAGAGATAGGCAAAGTCGTCCACGACGACGTGTCCTGCCAGAAGCACGTTGTTTGCCAAAATCGTGTGATGACCGATCCGGCAGTCGTGAGCGATGTGGGCGTTGGCCATGATCATATTGCAGTCGCCGATCCGGGTGGCGTGTCCCGGTTCGAGTGCCGCGTGGATGGTGACGTTTTCTCGAATCGTATTGCCGTTCCCGATGTGCAACACGCCGATCTCGTCCTGAGCGTGCAGGTGCTGCGGCCGGCCCCCCAGAACCGCCCCTTCGCTGACATGATTGTCGGCTCCCAGCACTGTGCCCTGCTTGAGCACCACGTGCGCCGCCAGGTGGCAGCGCGGGCCCACGACGACCTCCGGTTCAATGACCACGTATGGCCCTACGGTGACTCCCCCTCCCAACTCGACATCTGCTGCCACAACCGCCGTCGGATGGATCTGGTTCACCGGACACTCCCGTCTGATTTGTCGAGTTCGTCGCGACCCCTCCGTGGGTCTCACCCATGACGACATCGGCAGGCGCACGCCTTGTTCCCAAATAGAGCCCATGGAACCGTTTTCATTCCACTTGTTCTCCTGGCCGCGCTTTCTTTCTTGGGTTGCCTCCCTTGCCCAACCCGAAACCGACTCGCTATGGTGAACCGCCGGAACGGGAAGGGGCACCCCGTGAACCAAACCGAAGCAACGGCTGCCCAGAGAGTACCGTGGCTGCCGCGCTGCCTTCGTTGGCAAATCACCCATTCCTGGAGTCAGACCATGTCGGATATCAACCGCATGTACGAGGAAGCGGAGAAGCTTAAAGACGAAGGCCGTCTAGAAGAAGCCACCGCGAAACTCGAAGAGATTCTCCAGCTCGACGAGACTCACGTCCTCTCCCACATGGCGCTGGCCATGCTCTACAGCAAGATGGGGAAGTTCGAGGAAGCCGTCCAGCACGGGGAACGCGCGTGCGAACTCGAGCCGGACGACGCACTCAACTTCACCGCCTTGAGCGTCGCGTACCAGCGGGCGTATGCGGGGACGCAGAATCTCGGCTTCATTCAGAAGGCCGAAGAAGCCATGGCGCGGGCTCGAGAGATCGAAGGAACGCCTCACCGGCACCATTGAATGTCGGTGTGATCGAGGCCGGCTGATTGGGTTGGGGGGCGCCCAGAAACCTGAACGCTAGCGGCCTCATTCGGTCTGGGGCCTTATACCTCCGTCTGTGGGCTGATGCCATATCAATCTGTGGGCTGCCGCCCACAGCTATTCTATGGCGCCGCTTCGCGGCTAGGGTGGTTGCGACTCGGGTCTGCGTCCCATACGTCTTATATGTCCTATCGTTGTATCGTTGGTACCGGCACCGGCCCTTCTTTGCGCGCAACCCTTCGAAAACGGAGACTGAGCCACGGCTCGAACGTAGGCGGTACGTGACGGAAGGACGTATGACAGAAAGATAGATGACAGAAAGATGGATGACAGAAAGATGGATGACAGAAAGATGGATGACAGAAAGATGGATGACAGAAAGATAAAGATGATGTTCAGAAACTGGTGCTCATCTCGACGTCGGTAGTCCGGAGCATATTTTTGTCATTAATGTTTTTGTCATTCATCCTCTCTCCGCGTCTTGACGCGCAGCCTCTCGAAAACAGGAAGCGGCGAGGCTTCGAGTCAAAGCAAGCTCACGTTCCGTCTGGCATCAGCTTGTCCAGTGAGTTGTGGCTCATGTGGGCGGATTCGAAAAATGCCGGGAAGAGACGTTGAGGAACTGGAAGAGGCGCTCTGGGTTGCGCTGATGTGTGTCTGTGATCGGTGCGGGACGTACTTGGATCTCGCAGATCTGGAATCCCTATGCGACTCGAACACCTTGGCCTGGGCCGAAGCAGCAGCGCGAGTCGCTTACCCACTGGGATGGCGTGGCGACCGCGGTGAACTTCTATGTCCGCTCTGCGCCGGCCACGACGATGGATCTGGGTGAGCACCTTCCCAGGGCGGCGCGATGCCATCGACGCGCCGCCACAACTCTTCTTCATCGATGGCGATCGAGGGGTCCGCTTTGAGGTCTGCCGAACGCCGCGATGATTCGTTTAGGATTTCCTCGGGAATGGTCACCAGCTCTCCTGACTTGGTGATGTCATTCCAGAGCTCAGTCACGATCTGCAGCTTTTCTGCTGCAGATAGGTCCCTCAAACTGGACAGGTCCATGTTCACAAATCTCCTTATCCTCCTCTGAGGCTTTCCCACGCTGCGATGAGCATATCGGCGGCCGTCTCGACGTCTTCTTGATTCGTCGACCATCCCAGACTCAATCGAACCGTCCCGTGCGCCACATCGACGGGGACATCCATGGCCGCAAGCGTACTCGATCGTGTCTCGCTGCCGCTGTGACAAGCCGCGCCGGTCGACGCAGCGACGCGCCCAGCTCGCTCCAGCAGCGCGTGGCCGGTGACACCGGGAAAAGCGACACTTAAGGTATTCGGGAGCCGCACGGCCGATTCGCCATGCACCACGATCTCATCGCCGATGCCTTCTCGGAGGCGCACCGCCAGGCGATCTCTGAGTCCCGTCATGCGCTCTGCCGCCTCGTCGACTCCCGACGCTGCCTTCACAGCGGCGCACGCCAGGCCGACGATCGACGGGACGTTTTCCGTTCCGGGACGCAATCCCTGCTCATGCGAAGCCCCTTGCAGTACCGGATGAAGAGGGACGTTGCGCCTGAGCAGGAGAGCTCCCACGCCTTTGGGAGCGTACATCTTGTGGCCGGCGATGCTGAGCAGGTCCACACCCAGCGTCGAGAAGAGAACGGGAATCTTCCCCACGGCCTGAGCGGCATCGGTGTGGCACAGGACGCCGCGAGCTCGGCATTGTCGGGCGATTTCGGCAATCGGTTGGACGGTTCCTACTTCGTTGTTGGCCAGCATGATACTGACCAGACGTGTTTGCGGCGTGAGAGCGGCGACAACGTCGGCAGGGTCGACGGTCCCCGAGCGATCTACGCCGACCCGTGTCACGTCGACCCCGTGTCGCTCGAGGTAACGAGCCACATTCTCGACAGCCGGATGTTCGAACGCCGAAATGACGAGGTGGCCTCCAGCGTGCCCTCCTTCAAAGATCCCTTGGATCGCCAGATTGTTGCTCTCCGTCCCCCCCGACGTGAAAATGACCTCCTCGACGTCGCATAAGAAGGCTCGAGCCAACCTGCCTCGAGCCTCCTCTACCGCTTCTCGAGCTGCCGCTCCGTAGGCATGAGCACTCGAGGGATTCCCGAAGTGCCGGTCGAAATACTCGGACATCGCCTGGCTCACTTCGGACCAGACCGGCGTCGTGGCATTGTGGTCAAGATAGATAGGCTGCATGGTACTGGAGCAACTGTGCGGGGCCGGACGATTGGAGTGACACGCATAACCGATCATGTCGATACGGTTTCCAGTCCGCAAGTCGCCTTTGCGGAGGCGGCCGAGTTTCGATGCAGCAGTTGCCGCATGGGAATTCGATTGCCGTCATCGATATTGTGTCTGTTTGTAGCCGATCGGAGTTGGCGAAGAGTCTGCAGGGAAGAGGAGTGCGAATCTCCCGCCGTCCCGCGACTGTGAGAGTGACGAACGCCGAACGATGCCACTGGCCCTCGAGGCTGGGAAGGCTGGCTAGTAGGAAGACCTCGAGCCAGGATACCGGGACTCTTCGCGTGACGACGAACGCGTTCCTCGAGGATCAGGAAGGACGTTCGCATGAGCAACCTCTTGTCGACCCGCGTGCGCGCGTGGCTTATGCCGCCTGCCGTGCTGCTGGCTGCGTGCGCGATCCCGTTTCCCTTGTTCGCCGATGAGCCCACGCCGCCCGTGCGTGTCGTTGTGCAGGATCAGCCTCCGGCCGAATCGGAAGCCGTGCCCGACACGTCGGTGCCACCCGCCATCGAAGAGACGGTCGTGACGGCTCGGCCGGCTCCCTTCCCCGGCAACCCGCTCGAGGAAGACACCGTTCTGTCAGCTACATCGGCGCCGACGCGAGCCGAGCAGGTGGGGAGCAGCGTCACGGTGATTTCGGGCGAGTCGATTCGTCGTGCCGGATTCCAGAATGCCGCCGAAGCTCTGCGCACGATTCCGGGCGTGAACGTCGTCCGGCAAGGCAACTTCGGTGGGCTGACGTCGGTCTTTCTTCGAGGCGCCAACTCGCAGCACACCAAAGTGCTGCTCGATGGCATCCCGCTCAACGATCCCAGCGGTGCGACACGCGCCTTCGACTTCTCGCTACTCACGGTGGACGAAATCGAGCGGATCGAAATCCTGCGTGGGCCGCAAAGCGTTCTCTATGGCAGCGACGCCATCGGCGGTGTGGTCAACATCATCACCAAACGTGGTGAG
>WFWZ01000324.1 GCA_015490875.1 Planctomycetaceae bacterium | reverse complement strand
CCTGGCCGCAAGTTCCTTCTGGCTCATGCCAAGATCCTTGCGCGCCTTGGAGATCGCTTGACCGAATGTCTTTGCTTCAGGGGGCATCTCGGCTCCAACTCTCCATGCCAATCCGCTTGTTCGCGGATATGCGAAGTGATACGGGCGCCGCAAATATTTTGCAACGCTGGATTCAGAACCCCGCCAAACCCGTCTAGCGCTCGCGAGAGGGCCGTCGACAGCAGACTCACGGATGTGTACAAAGTTTAGCAGCTGCAGCGGCTGCGATTAGGCAGCTTTGTATTCGATGACAACTTAGGGCACCTACTCGAGCAGATTGCAGTCAGAGACAAGCAGGGAGACGATGCAACAATGGCGACTGCAGACCACCTGAAGGCGCTGATAAAGAGTCACTCACAAGGTGACGATGAGCGCTTCTATGCGATTGCACTTCAGGTGGCGGCACAGGCGGCGCGCCAAGGCCATACCAAGATGGCCAAAGAGCTGCGAGAGCTGGTTGATCGGGCAAAGGCTCAAGGCGAGAACCATTTGACCGGCCAACAACTGAAGCCTGTTCCGATCGTTCAGCCACGAGGAGAACTCGCCGGCTTGCTAACAGCCGCATTCCCGTCCATTCGCCTAGCTGATATGGCTCTGGACCCTTCTCTCCGCGCGCGTCTTGAGCGAATTCTGCTTGAGCAACGCCAGAGAGAACAACTCCGCGCGCACGGGATGTCGCCGATCCGAAAATTGCTTCTCGTTGGCCCTCCAGGTACCGGCAAAACCATGACAGCTTCCGTTCTGGCTGGTGAGCTTGGCGTGCCACTTTTCACGATTCAGCTCGACGCTTTGATCACCCGTTATCTTGGAGAGACTGCGGCCAAGCTGAGGTTGATATTTGAAGCGACTCAAGAGACACGGGCCGTTTATTTCTTTGATGAGTTCGACGCCCTTGGTAGTGAACGTGCAACCAAGAATGAGGTTGGCGAAATACGTCGAGTTCTTAATTCCTTTCTACAATTCCTAGAACAAGATGACTCCGATAGCATAATCGTGGGTGCAACTAATCATCCGCAAATGCTGGACCGAGCCCTATTCCGTCGTTTCGATTCAGTAATTGAGTACAATCTGCCATCTCCGGATATCTCGGAGGAGGTCATGCGTGCCCGTCTCGCTCTGCTTGACACGTCGCAGGTAGACTGGTCCGCTGCTCTGGAGGCGGTAAAAGGGCTAAGCCATTCCGATCTCACACGCGCATGCGAACAAGCTGCCAAGAACGCCATCCTCCAAGGGCACACTCGCATCAATAGTGATGACCTTGTTGACGCCCTGCGCGAACGGCGTGCTATGCATCGATGATTTAGAGAGGCTATTTGAACGATGGCGGCGCCGCGAAATCGCAAACATCTGCTTGTCCCCACGCCACCTCGGCCCGAGGATTACCGTCCCCATCCAAGAAAGATCCGTCCACCAACCTATCATGGCCCTGCTAATCGCAAGGCGCACGCAGACGCCTTACGCGACTCCCTGACGGCTATCAGCGAGGAGTCCGAAGCCGCTCGTCAAGCGACCCGCATCGTCGTGGCCGGTGCGCCTTCAGGTATTACCGTTGAGTTTGAAAGTCCGCCAGGATTCGACCTGAAGCTTCAGTCGCTGGAAAACAAACAGAAGGGGATCGAGCTACTAAATGTCCGGTATGTTTCAACGGACGCGGGTGATCCGGTGCAACTCGCAACCGTCTTCATTCCTGATGGCGCTCTGAAGCACTTCTTTGACCGGTTTCAGCAGTACGCCGAGGAAACGACGCAGAAGGGGAAACCTCGCCACAAGGATCTCGTGGACAGAATCGCGACGCTGAGGAAGGCAAGCTTACGGGCGCTCTGGACCGATACCGACGACGTTTTCCCGGCCGAGGACGAAGTGTCTTGGTGGGAAGTTTGGCTGAGACGCCATGACGGCGCCGAACTCACACGCCTCATGAATTTTGCGGAACAAAAGGGGCTCAACGTCGGCGAGCGCCGACTTGCATTCGATGATAGAATCGTCGTCCTGGTGCAGGGAACGGCAGCCCAGCTTTCTGCTTCCTTGGACGTGCTCAACGACTTCGCCGAGTTACGACGCGCCAAGGAAACCGCCGCATTCTTCGTAAACGACCTCACACCAGTCGAACAGGCCAACTGGGTGGACAACCTCAGGGAACGCGCAGTGTTCCCAGATGAGAATGCGCCCGCGGTCTGCATTCTCGACACCGGCGTGACGTATGGACACCCTCTTCTGCAGGAAATCTTGGCACCAGAAGACGCAACAACGATCGTTCCGACGTGGGGCGCGCACGACCATCATGGCCACGGCACCGAAATGGCCGGCCTTTCTGGCTACGGCGACATGGTCGATGTGCTGGCCTCCACCGAACCAGTGCCGGTCCGCCACCGCCTCGAGTCGGTCAAGATTCTCCCGCCTCATGGAGCCAACCCACCTGAGCTCTACGGCGCTATCACGGCTCAAGCCGTAGCACGTCCCGAGATTCAAGCAGCTCAACGACAGCGCACATTCTTGATGGCTGTCACCGCAACCGACGAGCGGGACCGTGGGCAGCCAACCTCTTGGTCAGCAGCAATTGACGCGCTTGCGGTAGGCCGATCGTTCGACTCGACAAGCCAAGGCCTAGTGTACTTGGATGATGGTGCAGCAATTGGGCCACGTCTGTTCGTGTTGAGCGCAGGCAACGTCGAACCCGCGAACTTGCAGAAAGAACATCTCGACCGCAGCGACCTCGAGGCTATCCATGATCCTGCGCATGCTTGGAACGCTCTGACCGTAGGCGCATACACGGAGAAAGCGGACATAAAAGACGCTTCTTTCGCTGGCTGGTCGCCCTTGGCCGCGGCCGGTGATCTTTCGCCTTGGAGCACAACTTCAGTGTTGTTTCAGGAGGCTTGGCCACTTAAGCCCGACGTAGTTTTCGAGGGCGGAAATCTTGCCGTGAATGGGGGGAACATCGACTTCCCTGTTGCAGATCTGTGCCTGCTATCAACCCACCACAAACCAACCGAGAGGAGCGTCGCACTTTCATGGGCGACAAGCGCCGCGGCGGCGCAAGTCGCACGGATGGCAGCCATGATCAGTGCCGAGTATCCGCAACTCTGGCCCGAGAGCGTCCGAGGCCTGATCGTCCAGTCGGCGAGATGGACTAAGGCGATGCGGAAACACATCGACGGCGCCGGCGGAAAGAAGGCCCGGGCAAAGCTTCTTCGCCGATACGGCTACGGAGTACCGAATCTCCACGCTGCACTTCGAAGCGCGCGCGACGCGCTCACCCTGGTCGTGCAGTCATCGATCCGCCCTTTCGCCGATGGAAAGATGCGCGAGTTGCATTTGCATGAACTACCTTGGCCAAAGTCGGTATTGATGGAGATGGGAGAGACGCCCGTTCAGGTGCGGGTTACGCTCTCATATTTCATCGAACCCAATCCTGGCAGACGTGGCTGGAAAACACGTCACCGCTATGCTTCGCACGGATTGCGCTTCGACATGAAGCTACCAACCGAGAGCGCGGACGAGTTCCATAAGCGACTGAATCAGAAGGCTCTCGAAGAAGGCGAAGGGAAGCCTACTGCCACCGGCGGTCTAGCCGATTGGTACATTGGAGAGGCTAGGAACAAAGGTTCCATTCATTCAGACATTTGGGTTGGCACCGCCGCGGACCTCGCTGAGCGCGGCACGATAGGAATCTATCCCGTCTCGGGCTGGTGGAAGGATCAACCCAAACGTGATCGAAGCGAACTTGGCGCGCGTTACTCGCTGATTGTCACCATAGAAACCGAGGCGGAAGACTTCGACATCTGGACACCGGTCGCTCAGGAGATTGGTGTGCCAGAACTAGAGGCAGAGGTCGAATTGTAGCTTCTACGCACAACTTCGGCCCCTCTTGCTTCCACTATGCTTCCAAAAATGGACGGATCAGAGTGCCGTCGAAACGACATCCATCTAACCATTTGTTATTATGAAGAAAGTTGGTTGCGGGGGTAGGATTTGAACCTACGACCTTCAGGTTATGAGCCTGACGAGCTACCGGGCTGCTCCACCCCGCGCCAAGAATACCTCAGAGGCTTTCATTTGTATCTGAGGCACATCGAAAAGAGAGAGATGAATGCGTTCCTTGCT
>WFWZ01000323.1 GCA_015490875.1 Planctomycetaceae bacterium | reverse complement strand
GTTGTGACGCAACTGGGGACGGTATCTCAATCGACGAACAGGAGGCTCCGCCGATCGAGATTTCCCTGGAAGATGCCTTGGACCAGGCCGAGGACAGCCGCCCGCTCCCCGCGTTCGATAACTGGGGAGGGACGAAGGACCAGCTCCAACCGGAACTGTTGTTTGTCTCCACCAACGTGCAAACCGATCAAGGCGAGCTCGTTGCGGCCGAGTATGCTGGAGACCTGACCGCGGATCAACGCCAACGCGTCGCTCGTCCCTATACCTACATGGACGAGCCCTGGATATACCTCACCGAGGCGTGGACATCGAGCTTTGGTGACGGTGTCGTCGAGCGTGGCTATCGCGCCATGCGCCTGCCGAACCCATACCCCGTACTGCCACAACCGAACAACGGCCCTGTCGAGGTCCGGCCCGAGGTGCTTCATGCCGTTTCGGATATCGCCAAGAAAGACCCTGATCAGCTTGTAGACCTGGATCTCGAAATCCGCGGCTTCCCCGAGTGGGATGTCCCCCTCCCGCCCGATGCGCTATTCCTCTCCCAGGCCGATGTTGAGACTCATCTCGCCGAGCGCCAAGCTGCTCTCGACGCGCGCAAGGCCATGGCCAACGCCATGGCTGCCCCGATCATTGAGAAGGTCCTGGCCGTTGGCGGTGAAGTCACCAACCTCTCCTGGAAGGCTGGCTGGGTCCAGGTCCGCGTTCCGGCTACCGCCCTTCCCACTTTACAGTCGCTCCCCGCGATCGAACGCATCGACGGCGAGTGGGGGAAAGGTGGCGGACCGGCAAGCCCGATGTCGATCGGCACCACCCGCGACGGATTCTATCAGGGCGCAGATCGCTTCTTGAACGCCGGTTACGACGGCAAGGAGCCCAATCCGGCCCGCCATAGCTACGGCCGCATCACAATTGGAATGTTGGAGATAGATGGATACGAGTCCGGCGCTTGCGCGTTTATGAACGGACCGGACTGCAGCGGCGGATCCAGAGTGCGACAGACTTTCCGTTGCGACAATTCCGCATCTAACCGCTGCCTGCCGGGCACTGTTCATACTGGGAACAACTCCCTCGATCGGCATGGCACATGGACCACTTCGATCGCTCTCGCTGACTACACTGACGGCCAGGCGAATGGTCGATCCATGGGGGATCCGAACTGGACGAACGATACGTGCTCGACGGGAAGCCAATGTGGTAGCGGAATCTGCGAAAGTGGAAAGTGCGCCCACAGTCCCGATTGGGAGAATCGCCGCACTGGCATGGCCCCCGAGGCGTTCACCGTTTTGTTCGGTCGGGTTGCATCTGGAGCCACGTCATCGAGTCTCACGGACATGTTCGACGATGCTGTCGATCTACATCTCGACATCACGAATTCTTCGTGGACATGGGGAAGCCCGGATTGCAGCCTGAATGCAAACACGCTTCTGGAGCAAGAAATTGAGATTGCCTACGACGATGGAATATTCACGGTGCAGGCAGCAGGGAACGACAACGGCGACGATGCAACATCGTGTACCATCCGCGAGCCGGTGGCGATACCCAAGAATTTTGCGGTCAACGCCTACGATGCAAACGATCCGTGGTGCCAGCTAGTTCCATCACGCTATTGCCGACTCGACCGCGATTCGTGCCCCGGCGGAAAAGGTTGTTCGGCGCGCGGGGGAGCAACGGCCACCACGCCCAGTCAGACATACACAGATGCTGTTTCCATCGTGGACCTGGTCGCCCCGAACGATGTAACCCACTACACAGGGCCGACGTCGGGCACAGAAGGAGCACCCGGCACGGGAACAATCGTCGGTACGAGTATGGCCGCACCGTTCGTGGCCGGAGCCGCAGCTCTTGTGAAGGACCAGTACCTTGCAAATGGCCAGAGTTGGGTGAACGATCCCGGGATCTTGCACACCCTGATGCTCGCCATGGGAGATCGGCACTTCAGCAGCGACCCCAGCGGTACGTCGGGCACGTCTCAGCTTACCGCTACGCCCGACAAGTGGTATGGGCTCGGGCGCCTACGGATGCGCCTGCTGGAGAGCGGGCAGGGGATGGGAGTGTGGGCCAACTACGTCGGTACGTTCACGTTCTCGTACTGCGGACAAAACTGCGGGGGCGGAACTACATTCTATCCTTTCGGGACTTCCCCCCTTCCGAGCGATGTGCGGCTCGCCAAGTGCGTTCTGCACCAGGTGGAGGACATGTCCAGCAAGAGCCAGGTGAGCCGGTTGACCCTCCAAATGAAGGTCTATCCAGCCGGGGGTGGTAATGCAGTCTACACTCGCATCAGTAGCAACGCCGACCTAAAGAAGGTAACCGCCATTGAGGGCAATGTCTTCGGAGGCAACTACATCGCCGTGACTTTGTCCACCAACAGCGTTACGACATCCGGCGTCACCGCTCGGATCAACTGCTACATCTCGGACATCCAGGACGATGCAACGCAATAGGGTACAAACAGCTCCGCGGATGGCGGCTGGCAGTTGCCTCGCAGCGTTCATCACCTCCGCTTGCCTGTCTCCGACCGAACGGCGTGATGCTGCCCTCACGGGACGCCGCCATGACGCATCGTGCCTCGTGGCCAAGGTCGGCCCAGCGGATGTTACCGTGCGCGATGTCCAAACCCTTCGCGGCTATATCGCCCCTCCACCCACATTGGGGCAAGCCGCGCGGCTTGCGGTGGAGGCCACTGTGATCGCAGTATCGACAGACGAGAGAGGCGCGGCCTCGTACGGAATTGTTGAGCGCCTCAAGGTACGCAACCAGCTCCTGACCCAGGGCCGGGGCTACTCGGTCGAAGTTGCCCCACCCCCTTCCCACATAGTCC
>WFWZ01000322.1 GCA_015490875.1 Planctomycetaceae bacterium | reverse complement strand
TCGTCGCGAAATCAAGGACGTGCTGGCCTATCTGCGTCTGGTCGATCGACCTCACGACGAAGAGTCGCTGCGCCGTATCCTTAACGTGCCGGCTCGCGGTCTGGGCGAAAAAAGTGTCGATCGACTGCTGCAAGCCGCCACGTCCTCAAACCGCCCCCTGTGGGATGTGCTGCAAGATCGAGCCATCCTCGCTACGCTCCCCCGTGCCGCGCAACGCGGCGCCCAAAGCCTGGTCCAAGCTGTCGATTCCTTCCATCGCCGGCGACACTCCGAGTCCCTCGCGGCACTGACGCGCGAACTGCTTGAACGCATCGAGTACCGCCGCGAAATCGAGCACGTTTATCCGCGCGAGCAGGACCGGGAACAACGCTGGCAGACACTCGAGGAACTTGTCAACGCGTTGGCCGCGTACGAACAGGACGCAGCCAGCCCGACGCTCGGAGCATTCCTCGACGAAATGGCCCTCGGCCTGCGCGACGTCGAATCGGACAAGGAAGCTCAACTGGCTGCGAATGCTGTCGTCTTGATGACGCTCCACAGCGCCAAGGGACTCGAGTTTCCCGTCGTCTATCTCGTCGGCATGGAAGAGGGCATCCTGCCGCATCATCGCAGCCTGGCCGACGGCGGCGACGCACTCGACGAAGAACGGCGGCTTTGCTACGTCGGCATTACGCGAGCCCAGGAAGAACTCGTCTTCTCGCTCGCCCTGAGCCGCCGCAAGTGGGGCAAAGCCCGGCCGACGATCCCCAGCCCATTCCTGTACGAAGCTTTGGGAATCGAGAAACCGATCCGAGAGTCCTCATCGAAGTCGCGCAAAGATGCGAAAAAGTAGGACGGGCTAGCAAGCCTGATTTACGTTGCCCCAACGCGTTACGGTAATTCCGTCAGGCTAGAAAGCCTGACCTACGGGCTTTGGCATCCATCCCAAGCGGGAATCGAGCCTCGCTTCTTTGCGCCTTCGCGTCTTTGCGCGAGGCTTCTTTTGCGCGCAAAGACGCGAAGACGCAAAGAAAGTATCGGGAAGGGAGTAGCCAATGGGGATTCGACTCGGGCGACACATCCAAGTTGCATTACCGGAAATCCGTTATGTGCGTGTTTCTGCTACATACGGTGACATTGTTGTGGCATATGTCGGCTCGGCCGGAGCCTCGCCCTCCCAATCTATGCAATCAGTCGTTTCTTGCAGCATGAGCCTGCCAATTTTTGACGACTGCGCGCAGTGGTCTAACCGGCTTTCCATCCTCGTTCTATGAAATCCCCTCTGCGCTCTCTGCGGCTTGGCGAGAGACACCTGCGTCTCTGCGAGAGAAATCTCGTCAGGCTGGAAAGCCCGACCTACGAGGGTTTACGCCAAGAGGACCGCGCCGTGGGCTTGGGTGCAAGCCGCCACGATCCGGTCACGCAACGCGTCGATCTCTTCGCCCGTCAGTGTGCGCTCGGAAGATCGAAATGTCATGCTGAACAGGAGTCGCTTCTTGCCGGCGCCGTCTTTCTTCGGATCGCGATACACTTCCTGAAACGCCAATGACTCAAGCCACTCGCCAGCCGTTTGCCGCACAGTCGTTTCGACGTCCCCCCACCGAACCGACTCGTCCACGATGAGGTTGAGGTCGCGGCGAATAGCCGGGTAGGGACTCGGAGGCGTGTAGTGGGGAATGAGCTGAGCCATCGCCTCGAGCAATTCGAGCGACACTTCGGCGGCCGCCACACGCTCGCGCAGCCCAAATTCGCGCCTCGCCGTATCGGAGATCTCACCGACATATCCCAAAAGACGGCCATCGAGTTCCCATCGCAACACGCGCCCGGGTTCGAATAGGGACACCTTCGCGTCACTTGTTGCCACGGGAGCCTCGATGCGAAGCATTTCCAGGATTGTTTCGATGGCTCCGCGAGCTCGAGCAAAACCCTGATGCGTGACCAGCCCGAGCGTGCGTTGCTCGCGCGGAAGTGGTCGGTCGGCCTCCGGCAAGTAGATGAAAGCGGTCTCGAAGAGTTCCGCGTCGAGGTTGCCCAGCGATTCGTTGTAGCGGCGGGCATCGAGGAGGCTCGGCAGGAGGCTCAACCGGAGCCGATCAGCCCCGCGCAACAGCGGCGTCTCGGTCCTCAGGGGCGGACCGGCCGACCAGCCGCCAAATGCCTCGGCCCACGCCTGCGGCACGACACTCGCCGTCAGCGCCTCGTCGAATCCCATCGCCGTCAAGCCGTGACGCACCTGTGGCAGGACCTGGTCGATCTTGCGCGGCTGCGAGACCGCCATGGGAACGCGGACGTCTTCGGGTATCTCTTCGTATCCGTGAATCCGAGCGACTTCCTCGATCAAGTCGATCTCGCGCTGCCAGTCGCGCCGCCACGTCGGCGCCGTCACCGAAACGGTCTCGGAGGTGGCCTCCAGATGGCTTCCCCCAAGAGCCCGAAGGATTTCGGCAACGCGTTCGCGAGGCACATCGATGCCGAGAATGCGCTCGATTTGAGACAGCCGCAGGACGAGGCGCGGCGGCTCGGGTACGGGACGCCCCACGTCGATCGATCCTTGAGCCAACGTGCCGCCGGCGATTTCCAATATCAATTGGCAACAGCGACGGCTGGCCCAGTCGACACCGGCGGGGTCGACCGTCCGTTCGAATCGGTACGAAGAAGGGCTGTGCAGATTCAGTTTCCGAGCCGTGTTGCGGATCGAAACAGGATCGAACTCGGCCGACTCGATCAGCAGGTCGACGGTTTCGTTTCCTACCTCCGTCGCCTCGCCTCCCATCACACCGCCCAACGCCACGGGACGCTCTGCATCGGCAATGACACACATCTCCGGAGACAGAGCGTACTCGCGATGGTCGATCGCCACGAGTGTCTCGCCCTCGCGAGCGGTCCTCACGATGATCTCCGGCCCGGCCAGCTTGCGGAAATCGAAAGCATGCAAGGGCTGTCCGCACTCGAACAACACGTAGTTAGTGATGTCGACGATGTTGTTGATGACCGCCACGCCGATTGTCTCGAGTCGCTGGGCGAGCCAGTCGGGACTGGGGCCGACGCGAACGCCTTGGATGACGCGAGCCGTGTAGCGAGGACACGCAGATTCGGCTTCGATGCGGACGCGAGTGAGAGTCTCGATGGGAGGTCCCGAGGCGTGAGGCTCGGCCGGCGGCAACGTCAAGGGCCGGTCGTACAGGACCGCGATTTCGCGCGCGACACCGATGTGTCCGAGGCAGTCGGGGCGGTTGCTGGTCACCTCGAGGTCGACAGCAATGTCCGATCCCTTGAGGGTTGTCGATTCGTGGTTGAGTCCCGCCATCGAGAGGCGCTGGGTGACTTCTTCCACCGAGTCGGGAAGGTCGACGTACTGATGCAGCCAATCCCAAGAGACGATCATGGCGGGCCAACCTAACGGCTAGAACTGTCGGAGGAAACGGACGTCGTTGCGATAGAACTCGCGAATGTCGGTGATCTGGTGGCGACGCATGCAGAGGCGTTCGACGCCGAGACCGAACGCGAACCCGGAAACCGCTTCCGGGTCGTAGCCGACGGCTTGGAGCACGTGAGGGTCGACCATGCCGGCTCCTCCAAACTCGACCCACTCGTCGTTCCACCAGAAATCGGCCTCGACGCTCGGTTCGGTAAACGGAAAAAATGACGGCCGGAAGCGCACATGGACATCTTCCCCCAGGTAACTGGTGGCGAACATCCGCAGGACGCTCTTGAGGTCGGCCATCGTGACATGGCGATCGACGAGCAGCCCTTCCATTTGATGGAAGAGTGGGTAGTGAGTGGCGTCAGCCGTGTCGGGCCGGTAGACGCGTCCTAAGGAAATGATGCGTACCGGGGGCGGCGTCGCTTCCATCACCCGGATCTGGACGGTGCTGGTCTGGCTGCGCAGCAGGAGCGGCCCGTCGGCCTGACGCTCGGCGGTGGCGAGATAGAAATTCTCGAGCGGGTCGCGAGCCGGGTGGGCGGCCGGGATATTGAGCGCTTCGAAGTTGTGCCATTCGTCCTCGATCTCCGGCCCCTCGGCGACCGAGAACCCGAGCCGCCCCATGATCTCCTTGAGCACCTCGATCGTCTGCGTGATCGGGTGGACATGTCCTAGTCGAGGACGGTCGCCGGGCAACGTGGGGTCGAAACGAGTGCGGGTAGCCGGCGCAGCGGCCGCCGTCCCGAGGGCCTCTTTGGCAGCCTGAAAGGCGGACTCGATGCGCCGTTTGACCTCGTTCAGCTTCTTGCCCGCTTCGGGGCGATCGGCCCGCTCGAGCTGCCCCATCCCTTTTTGGATGGCCTTCAGCTTGCCCTGCCGAGCTCCCAGATAGGCGACGCGGGCCTCTTCGAGTTGCTCCGGTGTCGTCGCCGATTGGAACGCCGACGTTGCTTCCGCGGCCAAGGTGTCGAGTTGTCGAAGGTAATCTTCCAGCGCGGTCATCGCTACAGCTTTCCAGCGGCACGCACGCGATCCCGACCGCCACAGAGCAGCCGCAGCACCGACCGGCGGTCTTTAGGGGAACAAGAGGTACGCTAGCCGTTGAAGTCGACTCAGGCGGCCAGCGCCCGTTTGGCTTCCTCGACGATCACATCGAACGCACTCGGCTCGGAGACGGCCAACTCCGCGAGCATCTTGCGGTTCAGCTCGATCCCTGCCTTTTGCAGTCCGTGGATGAATTCGCTGTACCGCATGCCTCGCTGACGCACCGCCGCATTGATGCGGATGATCCACAATTTGCGGAACTCGCGTTTTCGCACGCGGCGGTCGCGATAGGCGTACGCTCCCGAACGGAGCAGTGTCTCTTTGACCGTCCGGATCAGATTCCGCCGTCCGCCTCGATAACCCTTGGCCCGGCGGAGCAGCCGCTTCTTGGCTCGGCGCCGAGCCGCTCCCTTGGTCGTTCTCATCGTTCGTTCATCCTATCGGCGTGCGTGCACCAGGCCCCGCTGTCGTCGCAGCGGCGTTGCCCACCCGTGCACGGGTCATTCGATTCGGTTGTCCACCGTCGGAAGGAGCCGAGGAACCCATGGTCACTCGCAGTGCCCCGTTCACCCCCAAACGCTCGGCAGCCCTGATGACGACAACATCTTCGGCCGCCAAGAGGATCGATGGCCATCAATAGCTGTACTTGCCCAGCGCTTCACGGATCGCCGGCTCCATGCACGGGTCGACCGTTCGCGTACCGCGCAGTTTCCGCTTGCGCTTTTGCGACATGCGCGTCTGGAGGTGGCTCGTGCCGGCCGCTCGGTGTTTGGCTTTCCCGGTGGCCGTAAGCCGAAATCGTTTCTTGGTTCCCTTGTGCGTTTTTTGCTTGGGCATGACAGCGCCTTTCAGGCCGAGTATCGTGAAACGGGGACAGGGTTTGGGTCGAGCCCAGCGGCACTCCGGCCGCGTTGCAAGTTCCCCTGGTCCCTTCGTCTATCGACGCGATCATCGCGCCCGCTTCCTACCCGAGGGGCCACGAGAATTCGCTATTTTACGCATGGGTGAGCAGACGCGAAAGAGGAACTCCGTGAAAAACTCGTCCGGGCCGACAAACCGGTCAATCGGCCGCGTGATCTACGTGACGGCAGGGGCGGGCGGGATGTACTGCGGGAGTTGCCTTCGTGACAACACCCTGGTTCGGGCACTCCGCGGGCTCGGTGTCGATGCGAGCCTCGTGCCGGTCTACACACCGATCCGGACTGACGAACCGGATGCGAGCGAGGAGCGTCTCTTTTTCGGAGGAATCGACCTGTACTTGCGACACCAGTGGCGGTGGTTCCGCTCGCTGCCGCGCTGGGCGACTCGGTGGCTGGACCAGCCAGGACTCGTCCGCCGTGTGGCTCGCCGCAGCGTTGAAACCGACGCGACGCGGCTGGGTCCGCTGACTCTGACGATGCTGGCCGGTGCGGACGGACCGCTGCGCCCGCACGTCCGCGAGTTGGTCGACTGGCTGCGGAATGAGCGACCGAGCGTCGTGAATCTTTCGAACCTCCTGATCGGCGGTTGTCTGCCCGAAATCAAGCGGCAACTCGACGTCCCCGTCGTCGTGACCTTGCAAGGGGACGACCTCTTTCTGGACCAGCTCGCGCCCGAATACCGAGCAAAGGTGCTCGATCGACTACGGGAGCTCGCTCGATCCGTCGATCGGTTCATTGTTTTCTCCGAGTTCTATCAGCGGAAGATGCGCGAGTTGCTTTGCGTGCCAGATAACCGGTTCGATCGTGTTCCGCTGGGAATCGACGTCTCGGATTGGACGGGGCTGACGAGGGTGCCGGAGGCTGAACGAGCCCCGACGGTGGGTTATCTGGCTCGAGCCGCACCGGAGAAAGGCTTGGGTGTGCTGATCGACGCGTGGATCCGCTTGAAACGAGGTGGGATGTCGGGCGACTTGGGCAATTGTGGGCTACAACAGTGGCGTCTGGCGGTGGCGGGCTGGAAGAGCGAGCCGGAACGGCCGTACGTGCTCGAGCAGCGACGGAAGCTGGCCGAGGCGGGATTGGAAGAGGAGGTCTCCTGGTGGGGAGAGGTCGACCGGGAGCAGAAGCGAGCGTTTCTCGGGTCGATCGATTTGCTGTGCGTCCCGGCGACGTATGCCGAGCCGAAGGGGCTTTTCGTCCTGGAATCTTTGGCAGCGGGCGTGCCTGTCCTCGTACCCGCTCATGGCGCCTTTCCCGAAATGCTCGCGGAGTTGGGGGGAGGCTGGCTGATTCCCAGGCCCGAGCCGGACGAGGTGTCCAAAGCGTTGGGTCAGCGGTTGGCAGATCGATCGGCGTTACGTCGAGCGGGGGAGGCTGGCCGTGATCGGGTCGTGCGACTCAGAACGGCCGAAAGAATGGCTCAAGCCACGCTGGAGGCCTACCGGCAAGCCTGTGGAGGAAAGGGGTGAAGAGACGTCCCCGGCCGGCCGTTTTCGGGTTGAGGGGGTTGGTTCTGGTTGACGCGACCGATACAAGTGGTACATATTCGGAGCTGGATCTGGTATACGATACGGACCGGCAGCAGGCCTTTGGGTTGAAGATGGGCCTGAGCCGGCCACCAGTGGAAATGGGATGACGAACCCGGATAGTCGGAACGTGCTCGACGCGTCCGGGGACGTCGAGGGTAGGACTTTAACACGAAAGGGATGACCCATCGCCAGGAAGTTTCACCGCGATGCCACGGCGGGGCGCGAGCAATTGGCCCGTGTGAACGAGAAGATTCGAGTACCGGAAGTTCGGGTGATTGGACCGGACGGGCAGCAACTTGGCGTCCTTTCCACTTCGGAGGCTCTCGCGAAAGCTCGGGATGAGGGCCTCGATTTGGTAGAGGTGGCGCCCAACGAGCGACCGCCCGTCTGTCGAATCATGGACTACGGTAAGTACAAGTACGAAAAGAAAAAAAAGAAAGCCCAGCACGGATCTCACCAGCCGAAAACCAAGGAGATTCGGCTACGTCCCAAGACAGGGCAACATGACATCGACTTCAAGGTGAAGAAAGCGATCGGGTTCTTGCAACACAAAGACAAGGTGCTCGTGTCGGTCATGTTCCGCGGGCGAGAAATGGCCCACATCGAGGAGGGGCGGAGAGTGATGGATCAGGTGCTGGAACAGCTCTTGGAACATGGCAAGATCGAGTCGCCGCCCAGCCAGCAAGGCAGGCGCATGTTCTGCACCGTTGCACCGAAATAAACGGCTGCCGGGCAAGTCGAGCCGGCACCTCCTGCATGGCAACAAAGCGAGAGGGTCCCATGACAACGCCAGGAGCGCAGACGAGGATGGCTCGGCGACTGGAAAATCAATCGCAAGACGTCGGAGGCTCAAGGCGCTGCAGAACTCCGGGACCGAAGCGGAGCGTCCATTGGTTCGACTTTTCCTGGCTGGGTGCCCTGGTCTTCTTCGCAGCACCCGTCGCGGCTCAACCGATTCAGATCGAATGGCAAAAGCGCTTGCTAACGATTCGAGGGGACCATTTGCCCGCACCGGTGACGGTGAACTACCTCGAGGCATACTGCCGTCCCGGCTCGACCGACCGCGACTGGAAGGAAACGGTCATCCCTCACCAGTCGAAACTCGTGTCGGCGAATAACAATCACACGCAGATCGAAATCGAAGATCGTCTGGAAGACGGCGTCGTCGTGCGGCATGTGTTGACAGCCGGCGCCGACGAAGTCGACTTCCGTTTGACGGCTCACAATCCCACCTCGAAGGCCTCGGCCGTCGACTGGGCCCAGCCATGCGTCCGTGTCGGTGAATACACGGGTTGCGGGCGGAAGGACGCGTGGGAAGTCTATCCCAAGTACATCCGCCAGAGTTTTTTGTTTGTCGAGGGCCGGCAGGCGATGATGCCGACTCGCCCCTGGGCACTCAAGGCGCGCTACACACCCGGCCAGGTCTACTGCCCGCCCCATGTCGACCGGAATGATGTGAATCCCCGGCCGCTCAGCTCGATCGTTCCCTCGAATGCATTGGTTGGGTGCTACTCGAAAGATCGCAAGCAGTTGATGGCGATCGCCTTCGTGCCCTGCCAGGAAATCTTTCAAGGCGTGATCGCCTGCTTGCACAGCGACTTGCGTATCGGGGGCTTGGCTCCTGGGGAGACCAAACAGATTCGAGGAAAGATCTATTTTCTGGATCCGGACGTCGAGGCGCTTCTGAAGCGATACCGGCGCGATTTTCCTCGAGACGGCTTTGATCGCTAGGTGGGCCGAGGTGCCAACGGGTGCCGGAGGGCGAACCGGGTCAGCAACACTCGGTCCACCCTCCCTGCGACAACCATGACTACCTCACCATCCCCGGCGGCTCAGTGTCCGAAATAGAGCGAGAAGTGCCGCCCTTGGATACCGAAGCCGATCCCCGAGCCGTAGTACGGATACGGATAGTAACCACCCGGCGGGCAGTAACCGTGGGGTACGTAGTGCGGCCGGTAGTACTCGTAGTGGTGCACGTGGCCGCCGTGGTAGACATCTCGGTGATAGTAGTCGTAGTGGGGAGCCGGTCGATACGCGTGGTGGCCATGATGGTGACCATGGCGCGGCCGGTGACGGTGGTCGGCTCGAGCCCCCGGGGCGAACGCGACACCGAGAGCCACAACGACTCCGAGACTCAGAAGTAGTTTGGCTGTGCGTGACATTGGGGGAAACTCCTTTTTGCAGGGACGACTTGTAAACTGCCCCGACTGGAGAAAGTACGGAGGCAATCCCTGTGCCATTTCACCCTCTGGTTGGCGCAACCTCCGCTTCTGTCCCAAGTTACGTGGATTCTCAGATTTGCCAGGACGCCCAAAAGGAGTTTATGTGTCGTCATTCTGATAGCGCCCAGATGCGCAAACGACGGCGCTACGGGAAGTTACAACGGCGGCGATCGAAGATTGACCGCGTCGTCGACCCCTGGGCCCCGGTCCTCGGGGAGCGCGCGTTGTGTGTCTGGTGGAATGCTGTCCCGAGTTACCCTGATCCGCTCATCCCTCAGCCACTTTGCTGAACGCGCTCTTTGCGTTTTCCGAGGGGTTGGGTAGAATTGGAGCGATCCGGAGAGGTGGCTGAGTGGTCGAAAGCGCCGGTTTGCTAAATCGGTGTAGGGGTAACTCCCTACCGCAGGTTCGAATCCTGTCCTCTCCGCTTTGTTGTTGTTTGCCGGGCCGTGTCAAGAGCCCGGTCTCTATTGGGCTTTTTGGAATCGAAATAGCTGCTCGGCGTTACCACAGCCCTCTGAGTGATGTGGTCGAGGTTGCTGGTTCCTTGTCACCTCCAGCAGCTTATGGCCTTGCACTGATTCTGTGGCCACCGGCTCCGCTCGGTTCCTGCCACCACACCACTGCTTCACACATCGTCCAATTCCTCGTAGGCCACGTTGAACACTTCTGGAGCGTACAATGTTCGCGGCGTGACATGCGGTAGATCCCGAAGGATGCCGACTTCTATCAAACGTTGGACATCCGCCTTTGCCGTTGGGTACGTAACGCTCAACCGCCTGGCAAGATCGGCGACGCGCACGAACGGCGAGTGAAATACGTCTTCGACAATCTGATTTAGACGGACTGTCCCCCCAACACTGGTCAGCCGCTGCAGGAAATCTTCGCGAACTGCCCTGAGCCGCTCGCAGCGCCGGATCGTGTCCCGTGCCTGTCGGATCGTGCCGCGAATACAGAATTCGATCCAGTTGCGCCAATTGCCGTGTGTACTGACTTGGAACAGGTGAGCGATATAGTCGTCGCGGTTCTTTTCAAAATACTCGCTCAGGTAGAGCCACGGTTTGGACAGGCCGCAGCGTTGGTGGAGCATGATGGCCAACAACAAGCGTCCGACGCGGCCATTTCCGTCGATGAACGGGTGGATCGCCTCGAATTGGTAATGAACCAAGAAGCAGTCAACGAGTGGATCAAAGGGAGAATCTTGCTTGTGGAGATATTTTTCGAACGGATCGAGACACTCGCCAAGCCTTTCCGGAGGTGGCGGAACAAAACGTGCTGCGGAACCGATGGTCACCTGGATCTTCCGAAACTCCCCCGGAGCGCGATCCCGCCCACGGACTCGATCGAGCAAAATCCGGTGCATGTCACGGAGCAACCGGCAAGAAAGCGGCAGTTCACTGTTGGTGCCGTGAAACAGCGCACGGCGGTAATTGAATACCTCGCGCTGTTGGTTGGCCGGGTCGGTTTCTGAAGCCCCTTCCTTCGGCCCCAGATCAAAAAGCAGGAGCTCCTTCGCTGTCGCATACGTGCCCTCCAGACGCGACGAAAGAATGGCCTCCCGATCAGCCAAGGGGCGCAGCAAGATCGTCGGGTTGGGCAGGTTACGCCCCAGTCCTTCCAGGATCCCCAAGTGTTGCTTCGCTTCAGCGAGCAGCGGCCAAAGATCGGCTGGAAATTCCCAGTGCGGCGGCAGAGGATCGGGAATGAAGGCATGTTCACCACCGCCAATGGATACAATGGTTCCTGGCGGGTCGGACTGAAACACTTTCGGGTCCATGACAGAGCCTCCGCTGGGCACGGCAACACAATTAAAATTATTGCGAAAAAATTTTAATACAAGTCCACCTATTAAAACCTCCAGGCCAAGATTGACACAAGATCTTATGATATCTGGGTTTGCGTATTATAGGAGTCTTAGATCTGGATCGAGAAAGGGTCCTCACTGGAACCGAAGGGTGAACCGCGGCTTGAGTGACACAATCGCATCCCCCCCCGATGAGAGCAATCTATAGCTTTTATCTAATAGTTGCTCCCATCTTTTCTGTATTCCTACAAAATGCCGATCACGGTATCATCGGGGGACGGATAAGGAAGACTTCGTGGGGTCGCCCGCCGGCAATAGCGAGCTTCGGGAGGTGCGGAGATGAGGACCAAGAGCGAGATCGAGACCGAAATCAGCCGTGCCATCATCCGGTTCGAGAAGGAGTTCATGGGGCGCGGGCCGCTGGAGGCGAAGAGTTACCTCATCGGCGACCTTCTGCTGGTCCGGCTGAAGAACGTCCTCACGCCGGCCGAGGTCAAACTGGCTCAAGTCCGCGATCCTGCGCGCGGTCGCGATCTCCTCAAGCAGATGCGTCAGCAATTGATCGAGCATGGTCGGGCGAGACTCAATGCGATGGTGGAGGAGATTTGCGGGGTTGGGTGCGTGAGTCTCCACACGGACATCAGCACCAAGACGGGAGAACGGATCATCGTCTTTACGCTGGAACGCCGCCCGGAAATACGACCTCGTACCGACCGCCGGATTCGGGCGGCGGCCGACACGGTCGAAGACCCGTCAATCTTGACGGATCAGTCACCCGTCTGACACATGTTCGACATCATGGACTGGCTCAATTACCACCACCTGTTTTATTTCTGGATGGTGGCGAGGGAAGGCAGCATTGCTCGAGCTGCCGAGCAACTGCACCTGGCTCATCCCACGATCAGCAAGCAGCTCAAGCAACTTGAGAAGTCGCTTGATGGAAAGCTGTTCGAGCGAGTCGGGCGCAACCTCGTGTTGACTGAATTCGGCCAGACGGTCTTCCGCTTCGCGGACGAGATTTTTTCGGTCGGACGGGAACTCCAAAATATGGTACGTGGCCGGCCCAGTCATCGGCCGCTTCAGTTTTCCGTCGGCATGCCCGATGTCTTGCCCAAACTGGTCGCCCACCGTTTGCTGCTGCCGGCGTTTCAACTTTCGGACGAGATTCACGTTGTCTGCCACGAGGGGCGATACGACGACTTGCTGGCGGAACTCGCCGTCCACCGACTCGATCTGTTGCTTTCCGATTCTCCGGTGAGTCCCTCGGTGCGTGTCCGAGCTTTCCACCATCTTCTGGGCGAATGCGATCTCTCCTTCTTTGCGGCTCCGGAACTGGCCGCAGCGCACCGGCCTAAGTTCCCTGCCTCCCTCGATCAGGCTCCTCTTCTCGTCCCGACAGAACGCACGGCGGTCCGCCGCGAACTTGACCAATGGCTCTACCAGCATCAACTGCGGCCTCGCATCCTGGGCGAGTTCGAAGATACGGCGTTGATGAAAGTTTTCGGCCAGGACGGCATGGGACTCTTTCCTGCGCCATCGGTTATCGAAGAGGAAGTCTGTCGCCAATACACCGTGGAAGTCGTGGGGCGGATCAGCGCCATCCGAGAACGCTTTTACGCCATTACCGTCGAACGACGGCTCAAGCATCCCGCGGTCGTAGCCGTCTGCGAGTCCGCTAGGAAGAATCTTTTCCGGTGAGTCCCCACGGCGGACCACACCCCCGAGGTCTGGTGCCATGCCACGTAGGCTGCGTGAACGGCCGTAAGCAGCACCATCATCCAATCGGCGCCCAATTCGATTCTCGCCTTGCGATCGACGACGGCGACCAATAGCAAGATGCCTTGGTTGACGAGTTGACCATTCGGCTTGCGCTTTCCGATTTCCCACTCATTGAACCATTGCATGGCCAGCGATTCGATGTCTTCTCCCGGCGGCACTTTTCCAATTGTCACGACGACGATCGGCGTATCGTGAGTCTCGTAGGCGCTGCGCTGGACCTGGCAGATATGGTCCAAGTCTTCGTTTTGGATCAGCCCTACGGTGTCGCGCACCAGATCATCGGCAGTCGGCGCCGGCGGTATCTGGCCTGCTGGAAGACGCCACGCCAAACATCGGCTCATGGAACGCGCGTCGACACACACATCTACAATCGGCGTAGTGTGCACTGTCCACAGTCACAAGCATAATGTCACGATCGGTTCCCGGTCAACGCTTTGATAAACGGTGTGAGTATACATTCGTCGAAACATTGCCGAGCCGGACTCGGACTCCGCAACATCGCTAATGCTTTACCGAGGCTGATTCTTGATGCTGCTTCGGACTCGGCAGGCATCGCTGACTCGGCCTGCAACGCCTCCTTTCCACGTGTTACACTTGCGGTTGCGACAGTGCGGTCCATCATTATGTCGACTGAGGATAGACAGCGTGAGTAGCAACCGACGCGAAGGAACTGCTTGGATACGGCAACTCGCTTTGGCAATGGCAGCCCTGCTTGGGGTGGCTCTCACTGCCGGAGCACAAAACGACTATCCGCTCACGGACGATTCGAAGCCCAAGGCCGGTGTGCCTCAAGGACGCGTCGAGGGACCGTTCCAGTGGAAGAGTCGGATTTATGCCGGCACGGTTCGCGACTACTGGATCTACGTGCCGGCACAATACAAGGAGTCGTCTCCCGCTTGCGTTCTTGTGGTTCAAGACGGGATCGGTCGCGCCCGGGCGTGGCGTCTGCCGACGGTCATGGACAACCTCATTCACGCCGGTGATATGCCGGTAACGATCGGCATCTTCATCGCGCCTGGGATCGTCCCTGCGCCTCATGCAAATGCTCAGCCGCGCTTCAATCGCAGCTTCGAGTACGACTCGCTGGGAGACCGCTATGCCAGATTTCTACTGGAGGAAATCCTGCCGGAAGTCAACAAACGCTACCGTCTGAGCGACGATCCCAATGACCGTGCGATCGCGGGAGCGAGTTCCGGAGGGATTTGCGCCTTCAATGTGGCGTGGGAGCGGCCGGATGCCTTCCGGCGCGTCTACAGTTCGATCGGCACCTTTGTCGCCCTGCGCGACGGACATGACCTGCCATCCCTCGTGAGGAAATGCGAGCCGAAACCGATACGCGTCTATTTACAAGACGGCAACCACGACCTGAATATCTATGCCGGTGATTGGTGGGTGGCCAACCAACGCATGTTCTCGGCGCTGCGGTGGGCGGGCTACGACGTCGCGCACGCGTGGGGAACCGGTGGCCATGACTCGAAGCAGTCGGCCGCGATCACCCCCGAGGCCTTGCGCTGGTTGTGGCGTGACTATCCCAAGCCCATCCGCAGGGGTGCCACGCCGCACCGCCGAACGGATTTGTTGCTTCCGGATGAGCCGTGGCAGCTTGTCGGCGAGGGATATCGGTTCACCGAGGGACCGGCAGCCAATGCCCGAGGCGAGGTCTTTTTCACCGACGTACCCGAAAGCAAGATCTATCGGATCGACCTCCAAGGGAAAATAACGCTATTCGCCGAGAATACAGGCGGGGCGAATGGACTGATGTTCGGAGCCGACGGGCGTCTTTATGCGTGCGCCGGAAAAAAACGTCAGCTCGTCGCTTACACCCCGGATGGAAAGGCCCAAGTGGTAGCCAAGGACATCCAGGGCAACGATCTAGCCATCACACCCATGGGAATCTACGTGACCGAGCCCTCGAAAAAACGCGTGGTGTTCGTGGGCAAGGACGGTAGCATTCAATCCGTCGACGCTCGGGGCCTGGACTTTCCCAACGGAGTGATTGCGTCACCCGACTTCACGCATCTTTACGTTGCCGACACACGGAGGCATCGCACCAACGTGTACCAGATTCAGCCGGACGGTAGCTTGCGATACAAAGAGCCGATGGTGCACCTGCATCTTTCCCCTGAGAGCAATCAAAGTGGTGCCGACGGGATGTGCGTCGATCAATCCGGACGACTCTATGTTACGACGAGACTGGGTTTGCAGGTATGCGACCAACTCGGGCGGGTTCATTTGATTCTGGAAAAGCCGCAGCGAGCCTGGCTGTCGAATGTGACCTTCGGCGGCCCGCAGTTCGACACGCTCTATGTGACTTGCGGCGACAAGGTCTATCGCCGACGTATCAAGGCCAAAGGGTTGCGACCGGGAGCCGGACCCATCAAGCCGCCCAAGCCGAGGCTGTAAAGGATTACTTTTTCATGTACTTCCAGTTCCGCGGCTTGCCATCGGCCATCCACTCGACGGCCTGAGCGAGGCGACGCTTCCACGGCCGCAGATTGACGGTCGGAAACGCGAGCCGTATAGTGCGCGCTTGCGAACACTGCGTTCTCGTCGACTCGATGACGCACCGTGATCTACGTACTCTTCGTTCGTCTGGATCGGCACGTCTCTCACGGCAACGAGGAGATGACTGGGACAAACGTTTTTGTCGATCTGGTCCGGCTTAGGGAAGCCCATGAAGACGAACCCAGCGGAAGCGCCGGTCAAAGAACTCGGGCTATTGGAGCTCATCTCGATCGGCGTGGGCGGGATGATCGGCGGTGGGATCTTTTCGATCCTGGGGCTAGCGGTGGACATCAGCGGCCATGCAGCGCCGTTTGCGTTTCTGATCGGATCCGCGATCGCCTCGATTGCCGGGTATAGCTATGTGAAGCTCGCTTTGGCCTTTCGAAGTGACGGCGCGAGCTTTACGTATCTGGAGCGTGCGTTTCCACACACCCCGTCGATCGCTGGTGTCGCGGGATGGACGGTGGTATTGGGATACATTGGCACATTGGCCCTCTATGCGTTTACTTTCGGCGCCTACTCGGCCCACCTGCTTGGCTTTGGGTCGTCGCACGTCGCCAGGTGGTCGCTCTCGGTCGTCAGCCTCGTGCTGTTCCTGCTAATTAACGTCGCCGGTGCTGCAAAGATGGGGAAAGCCGAAGATATTGCCGTTTACACCAAGATCGTCTTGCTGACCCTGCTGGCTGTCGCCGGGCTGTTTTCGGCCGATTCGTCCCGTCTGCTCCCGGTTTTCGACCACGGCTTCAGCGGCGTCCTGCTTGGAGGAGCGGTGATCTTCGTAGCGTTCGAGGGATTTCAACTGATTACGAACGCCGTTTGCGAGGTCGAAAACCCTGAGCGGGATATCCCACGGGGGTTGTATGGCTCGATTGCCATTACTTCGTTGATCTACGTGTCGATCGCCTTCGTGGCGGTCGGCAATCTGGATGCCGCATCGATTCATGCAGCCGAAGAATATGCGCTGGCTGCCGTTGCCAAACCCATCGTCGGAAAGCTGGGTGTTGTTCTCGTCGACGTGGCGGCGATGCTGGCGACTTCGTCCGCGATCAACGCAACGATCTTCGGTGCGAGTCACATGGCATTTGAAATGGCTCAAGGAAACCTCGCTCCGCGAGCCTTCTCGTTTCGCAATCGGACAGGTGTTCCCACAACTGCGGCCCTCGTTATTACCGGCCTCGCCGTACTCCTATCGGCCCTTGGCAATTTGGAGCTGATCGCATCATTCTCGAGTCTCACATTTCTGCTTGTGTCGATCGCCGTCTGCATCGCCAATCTGAGGCTTCGTAGCAGTACGAAGTCGGCAGCCACCCCTGTTGTCGCCGGGATTCTTCTCATGATCACCACAGTGATACTGTTGGTGATTTATCTGAGTCAGCATAATCGACCGGCCCTTTACTTCTCCCTGGCCGCTTACATCCTGATCGCCGCTAATTTTGCACTGTTCCGCTGGATCGCTCGACGGACTCAGCGAGTCACTGGTTCCCAAGAAACCACGATACCGGAGGACGATCCGGGAGAATGATGCCATGTCGCGAAATCTGTATGTAACAGCTTTGGCCGAGGAGAGTGGCAAGTCGGTCATCACGCTGGGCGTCGCAGAGATGCTCGCGCATCGCGTCGAGCGACTCGCGTTCTTCCGGCCGATCGTCGAATCGGCGGAGCGACTCGATAACGACACCGAGTTGATGCGAAGCCGCTACTGCCCGGACCTTGCAGCAAGGGACATGTGGGCGGTGACCGGCGAGGAAGCTCGAACCTACTTCGTCGAGGACGACGTCGACGCACTCGTAAGCAAGATCCTCGGGAAATACAAGGCGCTCGAGAAGAACCACGATTTCATATTGTGCGAAGGGACCGACTTCAGCGGTTTGTCGGACGTCCTGGAGTTCGATTTCAATGCACGTGTGGCCAGGCACCTCGGGGCTCCCGTCTTGGGTGTGGTCTCGGGACGCGACAAGACACCAGACGACTTGTGGGACACGTTGTTGGCGGCCCGGGAATCGCTCGACAACGCCCGTTGTACCATTGCCGCTCTGGTCGCCAATCGCGTCTCGGAGGAGGCTCTCCAAGACTGGAAGGAACAACGAACCAGCCATTGGCCTTACCCCGAACCCATTTACGCGCTGCCGCGCGTCCGGACGCTCGAGTCTCCCACCGTGGGAGAGATCCGCGAGGCACTCCAGGCGAGCGTTGTGCGGGGAAGCGACGCCAGCCTCTATCGGGAAGCCATGGATGTTTGCGTCGCCGCCATGCATCTACCAAACTTCTTGAAGTATGTGCGGGAAGGGACGCTCGTCGTGACGCCCGGTGATCGAAGTGACGTCTTGCTGGCGAGCCTGGCAACGGTCCACTCGAAGCATTATCCGCCGATCGCTGGAGTCGTCTTGACCGGTGGCATCGCGTTGGCCGAAACGGTCGAACGGCTGTTGGACGGACTACTGCACATGGATGTTCCCGTCTTGCTGGTGCCCGACGACACGCTGACAGCGGCGCAGCGCGTTGGCCGCGTGCGAGCTGCTATTACGCCCGACAACCCTCGAAAAATCGCCACTGCCCTGGGTGTGTTCGAATCGCACGTCGACTTGACCGAGTTGAACGAGCGGATCGATGTAGCGCGACCGACCATCGTAACGCCGTTGATGTTCGAATACCAACTGATCGAGCGAGCCAAGGCGGATCGGCGGCATATCGTGTTGCCGGAAGGAGAGGACGAGCGGATTCTGCGGGCCGCGGAAATCCTGCTGCGTCGCCAAGTCGTCGATCTGACCCTCCTAGGCGATCCCGTTAGCATCCGCGAGAAGCTCTCGTCCTTGGGCATTGATCTGGGAGATACTCCCATCATAGATCCTCGCAAGTCCCCGTGGCGCGAATCGTTCGCTCGCCGGTACTTCGAGTTGCGGCAACACCGGGGTGTCACTGAAGAGATGGCCCACGAGTTGATGCTGGATGTCAGCTACTTCGGAACGATGATGGTACACTTCGGCTATGCCGACGGCATGGTGTCTGGCGCAGCACACACGACCGCCCACACGATCCGTCCGGCACTCGAATTCATCCGGACTCGCCCGGGCGTCTCGACCGTTTCGAGCGTCTTCTTCATGTGCCTGCCCGACCGCGTGCTCGTTTACGGGGACTGTGCCATCATCCCCCGCCCGACGGCAGAGCAACTGGCGGACATTGCCGTCAGTTCAGCGGAAACGGCGGCCGCGTTCGGCATCGAGCCTCGAGTTGCACTTCTCTCCTATTCAACGGGTGAGTCGGGCAAAGGGGAAGAAGTCGAACGGGTGCGCGCGGCGACCGAGATGGCTCGACAACGACGCTCCGATCTGCCCATCGACGGTCCGCTCCAGTACGATGCGGCCGTCGATCCTGACGTAGGAAAGCGAAAGTGTCCAGGCAGCCCGGTCGCCGGCCGCGCCACGGTCCTCATCTTCCCCGATTTGAACACGGGCAACAATACGTACAAAGCCGTGCAACGTTCGGCCGGCGCCGTCGCCATCGGGCCCGTGTTGCAGGGTCTGAACAGGCCCGTGAACGACTTGAGCCGCGGGTGCACGGTTCCCGACATCGTCAACACCGTCGCCATCACGGCCATCCAGGCTCAACAGCAAACCGAGCAATCACGAACCGATCCATCATGAGGATACTCACGATCAACACGGGCAGTTCGTCGATCAAGTACAAGTTGTTCGACATGCTCGGGCCCGAGCTTCTGATAGCGGGCATCGTGGAGCGGATCGGCGAAGCGATGGGACGCATCAAATGGCGTGCGTGGAACAATGGCTCTCAGCAGAGTGAGACTCGAGAGGAAGTCGTGCCCGACCACGCGGTCGGATTGGCTCGGGTGGGGCAAGCGTTGACCGATTCGGGCGTGGTGGAGGACCTGCGTGCCTTGGATGGGATCGGCCACCGCGTCGTGCATGGCGGCGAACGTTTTCGCGAGCCCACACTCATCGATGACAACGTCGTGTCTGCCATTCGACAGCAGATTCCGCTGGCGCCGTTGCACAATCCTGCGAACCTCGCCGGGATCGAAGTGGCACGCCGAGCCTGCCCGGAGGTGCCTCAAGTCGCCGTCTTCGACACGGCGTTTCATCAGAGCCTCTCGCCAGCCGCCTACCTCTATGCAGTTCCGTATACGTGGTACGAACGTTACGGGATTCGCCGGTACGGATTCCATGGAACGTCCCACGAGTATGTGGCGGGAGTGGCCGCCGAGTTCCTGGGCCGTCCGCTCGAAGAACTTCGACTGATCACACTGCATCTAGGAAACGGCGCCAGCGCCGCAGCCATATCGCACGGGAGGTGTCAGGACACGTCCATGGGATTGACGCCGCTGGAAGGTCTGATGATGGGGACGCGCTGCGGGGACATCGACGCAGCGATCGTGCCCTACCTGGCGGAGCGAGCCGGGATGTCGCTCGAAGCGATCGATGCGGCCCTCAATCGAGAAAGCGGCCTGCTCGGCATCTGCGGCGAAAATGATATGCGATCCGTGCTCAAGCGCGCCGAGGCGGGCGATCCGAAGGCGCAACTAGCCGTCGAGATGTACGCTCTGCGCATCAAGAAGTACATCGGAGCTTATTTAGCGGTGCTCGGGGGAGCCGACGCGATCGTCTTCACCGCAGGGGTCGGCGAACACGCCGCCGCCATCCGGGCCCTTGCGTGTGCCGGCTTGGAATCCCTGGGCATCCGCCTCGATGAACACAAGAACCAAACGTCCTCGGCGTCGGGCGCGTACTCCATCCACGCGGAGGAGAGTCGAGTGCAAATCCTCGTCGTCCCGACCGACGAAGAGCTGGCCATCGCGCACCTTGCGCAACGTTGCATCGAGGCCAACGGTTGAGTCCGTTCACCCTGCCGTTTCCTCGCTGGATGCTCCTCCTCCCATCTCTCCTCGCGGCGATGGTCGGCCGGTGGCTCGTCGATTCCACCTCGCGGCGCTCGCCATCCACACATGTAGCTTTTTTCTCATGATCGCGCACGATTTTTCTGTCTGTCTTCAAATCAGAATGAGACGTATAAGAGGGAGGCGGTGTGGAACGTGCGCACGGTGTGAGCGCGTTTTCGGGGGAACTGACCTCTTCTTATAGCAACTGGCCGCCGTCAGGAGGCCAGCTCAGCCAGCGAGGTGCCGATGACGCGAGACGAAGAAGCGAGTGCGGGAAGGCTGCCCAGTGGAGACGGGCTTGGAACGGCGGCTGAGGAACGGAGTTTCGAGGCGGCCGAGGGGCTTGAACGAATTCTCGTGCACTGCGTGGAAGAGCACGGTCTTCCTTACGAGCGCTCCGACGTTCGGCGTACCTTGCGGGAAGCCATTCGGACTTGGCCGGGAAATCCGGGAGAAAGGTGGCGCCGTTGGCTGAGCGAAGCGGGAGCCAGCTTGGACTTGCGGGTCTCCGTGATCGAGAGCCCCTTGGCTGATGTCTTGAAGTGGGTCGAAGAGGGGGTTGAGGTCGCGGCTGCCATTTCCCGGGACGGACGCGACGAATGGGTAGTCCTTTCGGGAGCTCCTCGCCGGGGCCGGTACAGTGTTTTCGGTGTTGCCGGCAATGAGGGCTCGGTGAAGATGTCACGGTCGAGGCTACGGCGTTTCCTAGGGGCCAACGATGAAGAAGAAGCGATTCGGGCGGTTGTGTTGGAGCCGGCACTGACGTGTGCGCCGGCACAACACGAGCGGGAATTGTTCGGGGGCAACCACCTTTCCCCTTTGGCTCGCCTGCTGATGATCGCTCGAGCCGAGTGGTCGGACATCTGGGTCCTTCTCGTCTTCGCATTGATCTCAGGCATTTTAGCGTTGGCGACGCCGATGGCCGTCCAGGTCATGGTATCGCTCGTCGCGTTCGGCCAGCTCTTGCAGCCGGTCATCGTCCTCTCGCTGATGTTGTTAGGACTGACCGCATTTTGGGCCATGCTGCGTCTCTGGGAGACCTATGTCGCCGAAGTTCTGCAGCGCCGGCTGTTTGCTCGAGTCGTGCACGACCTGGGCTATCGACTGCCTCGCGTTCGCCAAGACGCACTCGGGGGGCGCTACGGCCCGGAGTTGGCCAATCGGTTTTTCGACATCGTCACTGTGCAAAAGGTCACGACGCAGTTCCTGCTGGACGCCGTCGATCTCGTGATGGTGGGCGTGATCGGCATGGCAGTGCTTGCCGTTTACCACCCATTTCTCCTGGGTTTCGATCTATTGCTGCTCAGTGCGATCGCCTTCGTCATCTTCGTCCTGGGCCGAGGAGGAACACGAACGAGTATTCAGGAATCGAAGTACAAGTACGCGACCGCCGCGTGGCTGGAGGAGATCGCTCGCTGCCCACTCACGTTCAAAATGGACGATGCAGCCGAGTTTGCTGCTGAGCGGGCTGAGCATGTGGTTTCGAGATACCTCGAGCATCGTCGTTTGCACTTTCGCGTCTTGCTACGGCAGATCGCGTTCGCCCTTCTGTTGTATGCCCTTGCCGGGTCGGTGCTGCTGGGTGTCGGCGGCTGGCTGGTGATCCAAGGGCAACTGACGCTGGGTCAGTTGGTCGCGGCGGAAATGATTGTGGCCATTATCGTGGGAGCCTTCACGAAGATTGGCAAACATCTGGAGGCCTTTTACGACTTGATGGCCGGACTGGACAAGCTGGGACAGTTGTTCGATCTCCCGCTCGAGCGGCAACATGGTCTGATGCGACTTCCCGAAACGGAACCGGCAGAGCTTGCCGTCCGTGGACTCGCCTACCACATGGGAAAGCGTTCGGTGCTGGAGGAACTCGATCTGCACGTGCGTCCGGGCGAACGCGTGGCGATTACGGGTCCCAGCGGATGCGGAAAGTCGCTGATGGCCGATCTCTTGTACGGCCTGCGCGAGCCGACGCGAGGGCGAATTCTTGTCGACGATCATGATCTGTCCGAGGTACGTCCTGACGCCTGGCGCCGCCATGTCATGCTGTTGCGACCAGGAGAGATCTTCCGCGGATCGGCGATGGAAAACGTCCACCTCGACGATCCAGACATCGATCAGAGGTGGGTTCGGAACGCCTTCCAGATGTTGGGGCTTTTGGAATCGGATGGACTTCCCGACGGGCTCGATACGCAACTCTCGCCTACGGGAGCTCCCCTTTCGGGAAGCCAGCAGCGGCTGTTGATCTTGGCGCGAGCGCTGGTCCACCAGCCCCGTCTGCTGATCGTCGACGAACTTCTCGACTCGCTTTCGTCGCTGGCATTGGAACGGGCTTTGGACGTCCTGTTGGACCCCGAAGCGCCTTGGACGCTCCTCGTCATCACGTCGCACCCCGGCGTGATCGCTCGCTGCCAGCGCGTTGTGGATCTGACAAGCCAAGGTGGTTGGCAGCGCCCCGTTTCGCTGCCCCGGGATCGGTGAGTTCCGAGTGTCCTTAGCGGCCTTTCGCTGTTGTTGATGAAAGTTGCTATGTCGAAGGTGAATCACGTCCGACGGCTGATTGTGTCACGCTCGCTGCCTCGCCACGAGAAAGGAACGCGTCACACGTTCCACCCCCCGAGGTTGGCCTGTTCCTCACGCGCTGCACGCCGGCTGGCACGCATCCTCGTCGTTGTGCTCGTCATCCTAATCGTGGCGTTCATCGTAGCACCGTGGCAACAGAATGTCACCGGTGCCGGGCGCGTCGTCGCCTATTCGCCCCTGGCCCGGGAACAGACGGTCGAAGCGCCGGTCAAAGGGCGCATCGTTCGCTTCACCGACGAAATCCGCGAAGGCATGCTGGTGAAAAAGGGCGCTTTCATTGCCGAGATCCGCGACTTGGATCCGGAACTTTTCGACCGGCTCCGTTTGCAACTTGCCGCCAAGCGAAAAGAACTCGAGTCGGTACGTCTCGTCAAGGAGGCGTATGAACAACAGGTCGAGGCACTTGAGACCGCCAGAGATGAGATCGTCGCGGCGGCCGAACAGTACGTGGCGATGGCGAGACAGAAGAAAGAGGCCGCGGAACGCGACTTGGATGCGGCGCGAGCCGCCGAACGGCAGGAACGACTGAACTACGAACGACAGCAAAGTCTTTGGAAAGACGGCCTGACTTCGACACTGAAGCTCCAGATGCAAGAGCGAAAACTCAAGGAGGCCGAAGCCAAGCTCAAACGCTCACTCAACTATCTGGCAGCCGCCGAAAACGAGGTGAGAGCAAAGGAAAACGAACGGAACGCCAAGGAGCGGCAGGCAGCCGTCAAGGTCGATTCTGCGCGAGCAGCCCTTCGCAAAGCGGCGGCCGACATGGCGAAACTCGAGAAAGACATCCTCGATCTCCAGGTCAAAGTCGCTCGCCAAGAAAACCAGATCGTAACCGCTCCCATCGATGGCTATGTTTTTCGCCTTCACCGGTTCCAGGGAGGCCAGATCATCAAGCAGGGCGAACCGCTGATGACGATCATCCCGCACACGCATGAGCTCGCTGTCGAATTGTGGCTCGATGGGAACGACGCCCCCTTGGTCCGCAAGGGACGCCACGTGCGTCTGCAGTTCGAGGGCTGGCCGGCCATCCAATTCAGCGGTTGGCCGAGTGTGGCCGTGGGATCGTTCGGCGGAAAAGTGGCCGTCATCGACGCCACCGATAACGGCAAGGGCAAGTTCCGCGTCCTGGTCGTTCCCGATCCCAACGACGAACCCTGGCCGAGCCCTCGATTCTTGCGACAAGGTGTCCGCACTCACGGCTGGGTGCTGCTCGACCGCGTGCCCCTCGGCTTCGAAGTCTGGCGCCGCCTCAACGGCTTCCCACCGGTGGTCGACATGGACGAACCTGGCAAAAAAGCGACTGGAAAGAAGAGTGTCTTGAAAAAAGCTAAGTAAGCGAGGGTTCGTAGAACCCCGTCGCGGCAAGCGGAACGCTGTCGCCTGCCCATCGCTGAGCACACGAACGGGAGTGGAAAGCCTCGCCGATGGACAGGAGAGAGACTCTTCCGATCATATGGAATGAAGGGACTGGGCGGAGATTGCCGATAGGGGTGAGACGAGGGAGCGTCTTTCGGTACAGCTCCGGTATGTAGAAGGCAACCAGAAGCCGAGAATCCGCAAACCAAGGAAGGTGCGTCGTGTTGCGAGGGATGGCAGGGTGGATCACGCTGGGCATCGTGCTGAGCGTCTCGGGCTGCTCGGCGCCGCCCCCCGTCGGTCCGCGCTTTGCCGAGCTTCCACCAGAGACGTACCCCAACTCGTGGGAGAGCCTGACGGAGCCGGTCTCCTCGAATCGACTCTCCAGCGAGCCCCCATCGCCCGAGCCTCAACAAGAGGCTCCCGAAGACGCCCCCCTGCCGAACCCGTCGACATCGAATCCCCAAGACGAGTCGTCCGAACCGGAAGTGCTTCCGCCGGGCGAATCGGTCCTGACCCTGCCGCGCGTGCTCGACTCCGTCTACCAAACGTATCCTCTGGTCCAGATGGCACTGCAACAACGGACGATCGCGGCCGGCCGGCTCCTCGAGACACAAGGAGCTTTCGACCTGAAACTGAAAGGAGGCGGGACGTCCGGACCGCTCGGTTTCTATCAGACGAACCGCTTTGGGACGGGGTTGGAGCAGGCATTGTTTCGAGGCGGCGAGGTCTTTGCGGGATATCGGATCGGGCGTGGGAATTTTCAACCGTGGTATGGCGAACGCGAAACCGACGACGGAGGCGAGTTCAAAGCCGGATTTCTCATCCCGCTGGCTCAGAACCGCCGCATCGATGCTCGGCGCGCCGCCATCTTCCGCGCCGCACTTGGTCGAGATGCCGTGGAACCGGATATCCTGCTGCAGCTCATCGAGATCGTGCGATCCGCTTCTTATGCCTATTGGGATTGGGTGGCCGCCGGTCAGAACGTCCGCATCGAAGAGGCCTTGTTGGATCTTGCTCTGCAGAGACAGGATGGTCTGAAGAAACGCGTGGAACGGGGCGATCTGTCCCCCATCGAGCTGACGGACAACGAGCGGCTGATCGCCTCTCGCCAGTCTTCCCTGATCGACGCCCAGCGCAAGTTCCGGCAGTCGGCCATCAAGTTGTCACTCTTTGTACGAGGCCCGGAAGGGGAACCGCGTCTGCCGCTCGAGACGTGGTTGCCTCCGGACTTTCCACCCGCGCGCCCCTACGAGGAAGACCGCTTGGCCGATGACATCAACATGGCACTGGCGTCCCGTCCGGAAACCCAGTTTCTCGACTTCGTTCGCCGGCAGCTCGAAGTCGACCTAGCTGAAGCTCGGAACCTCTACCTTCCGGAAGTCAACGTGGGAGCGGTCGCTTCGAAGGACATCGGAGCGCCGGCAAGCTCGAAGCGGGACAAGACGCCGTTCGAGTTGGAAGCCTCCTTGCTGATGTCCGTTCCTTTGCAACGTCGCAAGGCGCTGGGGAAGCTGCGAGCGGTTGAGGGAAAACTGATGCAAGTCGAGGCGAAGACGCGTTTCGCCAGAGACAAGATCGCAACGGATGTGCAGAACGCCGTGGCGGCACTCGAAGCGGCCTACCTGCGGATCGAGCAATCGGAGCGGAGCGTCGAATTGAACCGCCGGATGGAGGAGGCCGAACGAAAGCGATTCGACGCCGGCGACAGCAACTTGCTGATGGTGAATCTTCGAGAAAAAGCTGCGGCGGACGCGCGCAAGACCTTGGTGGGAGCCCGGTTGGAGTACTTTCGCGCCGAGGCCGATCTGCGAGCCGCCATGGGGAGTGTGCCCGTGCCCTAAAGGACAGTCTCCTTGAGCTTCCCCGGCCGCGCCGTTAAGCTCGAAAGTAGGTGCCGGCTCAAAGCAGTCCCTTCGGCAGAGCCGGACCATTCCCACCTTCGGAGCACACTCATGTCCACGCCGCTCCATGCACACCTCTGTCGGCTCGTCGTTGGCGCAACCGGCACTCTTCTGTTGTCTTGCGTGGTATCGTCCTTGCACGCTGGCGAGCGCCCGCTCGAGTTCACCAAAGATGTACGTCCCATCTTGTCGGCCAAATGCTTCGCGTGCCACGGTCCCGATGAGGAAGCTCGCGAAGCCGACTTGCGCCTCGATACGCTCGAAGGAGCCACTACGGATTTGGGGGATTATCAGGCAGTGGTCCCCGGAAAGCCGGACGAGAGCGCGCTGATCGAGCGCATCGAATCCTCCGACCCCGACGAAATGATGCCTCCGCTCGATAGTAAGCTCACACTTTCAGACCGGGAAAAATCCATCCTGCGCCGATGGATCGCCGAAGGAGCTCCGTACGACCGGCACTGGGCCTTCGTGGCTCCCACGCGTCCTGCGCTTCCTCGAGTTTCCGACGAGAAAGGATGGATTCGCAATCCAATCGACGCTTTCGTCTTGGCGAAAATGCGCGATGCCGGCTTGACTCCCTCTCCCCAGGCAGATCGGCGCACGTTGATCCGGCGAGTTTCCCTCGATTTGATTGGCCTCCCTCCAACGCCCGAGGAAGTTCATGCGTTCTTGTCGGATCAGCGGCCGGATGCGTATGAGCGGCTGGTGGACCGCCTGTTGGCATCGCCGCACTACGGCGAACGTTGGGCTCGCCCCTGGCTCGACCTAGCCCGCTACGCCGACACCAATGGTTACGAAAAGGACCGTCCACGGACGATCTGGCCGTATCGAGACTGGGTCGTCCGAGCCCTCAATGCCGATATGCCGTTCAATCAGTTTACGATCGAGCAGATCGCCGGAGACCTGCTGCCTGATCCCACACTGGATCAACTCATCGCGACTGGCTTTCACCGCAATACGATGTACAACGAGGAAGGCGGTGTCGACACGGAGCAGTTTCGGTATGAATCGATTATCGACCGAGTCAACACGACGGGTACCGTGTGGCTTGGACTGACCATGGGCTGTGCTCAGTGCCATTCGCACAAGTACGACCCCATCGCTCAGGCCGAGTATTATCGGCTCTTCGCATTCTTCAACAACGCCGACGAGCCGAAATTGAAGATTCCCGATCCCCAGATCGCCAAACGTCAGGAGGCTCACGACCGCGAGTACGCTCGACGGCTGGACGCTCTGGCCGACCATTGGCCAGGTGACGATCCCGAGACGCGCCGTCGATCGTTGGAAGAGCGCTTCGCGCAGTGGCTAAAGGAGAAGACACCCCTGGCTCATCATTGGCGCGTCTTGGAGCCTCAAGTGGCGACGGCTCTAAATGGAACGACCTTTGATGTTCTCCCCGATGAGTCGCTTTTGGCCGGGGGCGATCTCCCCAACCAAGACATCTATCAAGTGGCGCTTCTGCCGGGGAATGCGGCCGTCACTGCCGTGCGACTCGAGGTGCTTCCTCACCTTGATCTTCCGGCAGGCGGACCAGGGCGATCACCTATTACCGTAGGCGACATCATCAATGAGGGCGATTTTCTCCTGAGCGAAATCGAGCTCTACCGCGTGCCGGCCGCTGTTCCCTACGACCGATCCGCACCGCTTAAGGAAGCGCCTGCCGCGTGGCAGCGTCTGGAGATCGCCGAGGCGACGGCGAGCTACGCCAAAGAAAAGTGCGAACCCACTCTGGCGCTCGACGGAAACCTCGACACGGGTTGGCGGATCGGTACGCGTGCGGGCGAACCGCACCACGCCGTCTTTGCGCTCGCGCAAGCCGCCTCGTTCGCACCCGGCGACCGGCTGGTCGTCCGCCTGAACCAGTCCTACATCCACAATATGATCTTGGGGCGTTTTCGTCTTTCGGTGACGTCGGACCCGGGACCGATCGTCTCGAGCGGATTGCCGGCTGAAGCAGAGGAAGCATTGTTAGTTCAAGAATCGCACCGCACGGCAGCACAAAGGAAGACGTTGCGTCGAACTTTCTTGTGGATGGCGGAAGAGTTGGCCAAGGAGGTGGAGAAGTTGCGGGCCTTCCGGCGACAGCGTCCGGCGTCGTTGACCACGCTGATCATTCGCGAACGCCGACCCCGTGATGCTCGCGTGAGTCACCGGCACCATCGAGGCGAGTACTTGAAACCTCGAGAAGTCACCCACCCGGGGACACCCGCAAGCTTGCATCCTTTGGTGCTGGACGGCAACGTGCCTCCAAGGCTCGCCTTGGCACGTTGGCTCGTGGATCGGAACAATCCTTTGGTGGCTCGCGTCACCGTCAACCGCTATTGGCAAGAGTTCTTCGGAAGGGGAATCGTGCGCACGAGCGAAGACTTCGGTTCCCAGGCGTCTCCTCCCACCCACCCGCGGCTGCTCGATTATTTGGCGGTCGAGTTTATGGACTCGGGCTGGAGCGTGAAACACGTCCACCGGATGATCGTCACAAGTGCCACGTACCGGCAGTCGTCGCGAGTGACTCCCGAACATCGGTCGAAGGATCCGGAGAACCTCTGGTTGGCTCGAGCACCCCGTTTGAGGCTGGACGCGGAGACGATCCGCGACACGATCCTGGCCGCCTCGGGACTGTTGACTCGCAAGATCGGGGGCCCTCCGGTCTTCCCGCCTCAGCCGGCCGGTGTCACCTCTTTGTCCTACGGCGCTCTCCAATGGAAAACAGCCACCGGAGCCGACCGGTATCGCCGTGGGTTGTACACATTCACCAAGCGTACGGCACCCTATGCCATGTTCACGATGTTCGATGGTCCGACGCGTGAGACATGCATCGTACATCGAGGACGGAGCAACACGCCGTTGCAGGCACTGACGATGCTCAACGACGTCGTCATCGTCGAAGCGGCTCAGGCGGTTGCAGCCCAACTGGCAGCCGATCCCGGTACGGTCGAGGATCGCATCGGTCGATTGTGGGAGCGATTCCTCGGACGTCTGCCCGATGCGCGCGAGCGGGAAGCACTTCGGGAATTCTGGTCCGAACAGCACGAGCGATTCGACAAGGATCCGAAGAGAGCGCGCATTGTAGCGGGGATCGAGGAGGAAAAGGAAGAAGTCGGTGACGTGGCTGACCGCGCGGCTTGGACGGCGCTGGTGCGCGTCGTGATGAATCTTGACGAGACGATCCATCGAAACTGAGGGGGGCGAGTCAGCGATGTATCGGGGCGAGGGAAAAAGGAAGCGAGAGCAGGTCATGCGGCAGGACGAGGGCCCGGTAGACGGCCGGCAGATGGCACGCCGCTTCTTCTTGAAAGAATGCGGGCTGGGGCTAGGAGCCGTCGCGCTGACGGAGTTGCTGCGACGTGACGGATATGTGTCGGCGACTCCTCTTCCCGAAAACCCGTTGGCTCCGAAGAAGCCGCATTTTGCACCCAAGGCGAAGCGCGTCATCTTCTTGTTCATGGCGGGAGGTCCGAGTCAGATCGACTTGTTTGACAACAAGCCGGTGCTGGCGAAACACCATGGTGAGGCTCCTCCGAAGGCGCTCGTTGCGCGACTGCGTCTGGCATTCGCTCAGCGGAACGCGCGCCTTTTGGCGCCTCAGTATGCATTTCGCAAGTGCGGTCAGAGCGGTGCGGAGATCTCCGATGCGCTCCCTCATTTGCGAGAGGTGGCGGATGAGATCACGATCATCCGTTCGATGCACACGAATCACTTCAATCACGCCCCGGCGCAGATCTTCGTGAACACGGGGAGCGGCTTGCCGGGTCGCCCTAGCATGGGTTCGTGGGTGCTATACGGACTGGGAAGCGAAGCCGATGACCTGCCCGGTTTCGTCGTCTTGTCGTCGGGAGGGGGTACGAGTGGCGGGACGGCCAATTTCACGAGTGGTTTCCTGCCGTCGACCTACTCGGGCGTTCCGTTTCGCAACCAGGGAGATCCGATCATCGACGTTTCGAATCCGCCGGGAGTGGACCGAACGCTTCAGCGGCGGTCCCTCGATCTGCTGCGCGATCTGAACCAGCACCGGCTCGACGCCGTCGGCGACCCCGAGATCGGGGCTCGTATCAGCGCCTACGAAATGGCGTTCCGCATGCAGAGCCGTGCCGTGGAGTTGATGGACTTCTCGCAGGAGACGAAAGAGACGCTCGAGATGTACGGCGTCGATCCCGCCAAGCCATCGTTCGCCAAGCAGTGCCTCTTGGCGCGGAGACTCATCGAGCGAGGCGTTCGGTTCGTCAACATCTATCTGAAGGGATGGGATCACCACTCGAACGTGAAGGGCGGCCTAAAAAACATGTGTGGCAAGTCCGACAAACCGATCGCTGCACTCGTCAAGGATCTCAAGCAGCGAGGACTCCTCGAGGATACGCTCGTTGTTTGGGCGGGCGAATTCGGCCGCACTCCCATCGTCGAAGCGAACGCCACGCTCGGACGCACGGCCGGACGCGATCATCACCCGTTCGCGTATTCGGTCTGGCTGGCCGGCGGCGGTGTGAAGGCGGGCTTCACGCTGGGGAGCAGCGATGAACTCGGTTTCTATTGTGCCGACGATCCCGTGCATGTGCATGACCTGCAGGCGACGATTCTCCATTTATTGGGACTCGATCATCGACGACTCACGTTCACTTACCAGGGACGGCCTTATCGACTGACCGACATCCACGGCAATCTGGTACCAAAGATTCTAGCTTGACGCCGTGGTGAACTGCGAAACCAGCGGGAAGAGAGCTCGTGCCGGCGAGCGTCTCGATGAGGAGAACCGGATGCAGCCGAATCACCGAGCGCGGCAGATCGTCGAGTCTCTGATCGAAGGAGCCAATGTGTGGCAGGTCGAACCGTTGGCGGTAGCCGGAGCGACGGTCGTCGACTGTGGCGTACAGACGCGCGGCGGGCTGGAGGCAGGTCGATTCATGGCACGGGCTGCTCTGGCCGGCTTGGGGGAAGTTACCCTGCAACGGGACGAGCGTTGGCCGGGTCCGGGAGTGTCGGTCGTGGTGAGGACCGACCAACCGGCGTGGGCCTGCCTCGCCTCGCAGTATGCAGGTTGGCCGATCCAGGCCGAGGGTTACTTTGCGATGGCCTCCGGTCCGATGCGGTTGTTGCGAGGACGTGAACCACTTTTGGAAGCGTTCTCGTCGAGTTTCCAAGAGTCGACGGCGGTCGGGCTGCTCGAGAGCAGTCGCTTGCCGCCGGAAGAACTCGTTCGAGAAATCGCCAAAGCGTGCGGTGTCCAACTCAAAGAGCTCGTGCTCCTGGTGGCTCCCACACGTAGCCTGGCGGGAACACTGCAAGTGGTGGCTCGGTCGGTCGAGACCGCTTTGCACAAGCTGCACGAGATCACGCGGGAGGAGGCGTTCGACCTTCACGCCGTCATCTCGGCAAGCGGGGCTGCTCCACTCCCACCCCCTTCGAACGACGACCTGGTGGCGATCGGACGGACGAATGATGCCATCTTATACGGAGCCGACGTGACGCTTTGGATCGACGCCGACGATGAACGGATCGAGGCTTGGACCGAGCGTCTCCCGAGTGCGACGTCGCCCGACTACGGTGAGCCATTCGCCGAGATCTTCCGGCGAGTGGGAGGCGATTTCTATGCCATCGATCCGCTGTTGTTCAGTCCGGCGGCCGTCCGTCTGATCAGTGTGCAGAGCGGACGAACATTCACCGCCGGTTCGATCGCCCCCGAGCTGCTGGCAAGATCATTTGGCGGAGATTCGGCATAGCCATCGAACTTGTCGGCACCGTTCGACAAAACGAGGATGAGTGCGAAGCGATCACTGGGGCGATTTGAGGAGGGAGCGACGGGTCGAGCATGAAGCGACTGGCGGTGTTGGGACGCAGCGAGGAGTGGCATGTCCAGGCGCTGCTGGAGGCATGCCGAAGGCAGGGGATCGACGCCGAGTGCCGGTCGTTCCGCGAGCTCGAGGGAGTGTGCGGTCGGGTCGGCGACTACCGCTCCGCGTCTGCCGAGTGGGACGCCGTGATCGTGCGCTCGATGCCTCGAGGCTCATTGGAGCAGATCATCTTTCGAATGGACGTCCTGGGGTGCCTCGAGACGCAAGGATGCTACGTCTGCAATCCCGCACGCAGCTTGGAGATCGCGATTGACAAGTATTTGGCACTGGCCAGACTGGAAAAAGCCGGGTTGCCGGTTCCTCGCACGATCGTCGCGCAGGAAGCGGCGGCGGCCATGCGGGCGTTCGACGCCTTGGGAGGCGATGTCGTCGTCAAACCGCTCTTCGGCAGCGAGGGACGAGGGATACTGCGGGTGTGCGAAGAAGAAATGGCCTGGCGCGTCTTCAAGACGCTTGAGCAACTCGAAGGCGTGCTCTATGTCCAAGAGTTCATCGAGCACGAGGGGCGCGATGTGCGGGCACTGGTGATCGGCGACCGAGTGCTCGCGATGGAGCGGACCAGTACTGGAGATTTTCGGACGAACCTGAGCCGGGGCGGGGAAGCGAGACCGGCGACGATCTCGCGTGAGTGGGAGGAGTTGGCGCTTCGAGCCTCTGCGGCCGTCGGAACGCTCGTCGCCGGCATCGATTTGCTGCCGACGGCGGACGGACCGTTCCTCTTGGAAGTGAATGGTGTGCCCGGATGGCGCGGCATTCAGCGGGTAACCGGAGTCGACGTCGCCGAGGCAATCGTGGCTGAGCTCCTAGCCCGAGCGTAGTGAACTCCACCTGCGCCAGGGGTTGGTCCACGCCGGGAAACGACCATCAAGCTTCCGGTATAGACGTCGATGGAAACAATTGGCATCTTGCCGCCCGATGGAAGAAGCGTACAATACCATCAGCTTGCTCACCGTACGGCGACGCTGGGTAGCTGGCAAGGCGCGCGAAACTGGTTTTGCGAATTGCACGAGCGTCGCGTTAATTGACTTGACCGTCAAGTGAACCACCATGCCATCACATTCATTGCAGCGATGGCGTCACCAACGAGCCAGGGCACTAGACGAGATTGA
>WFWZ01000321.1 GCA_015490875.1 Planctomycetaceae bacterium | reverse complement strand
GTGTCAACGAGGTCCTGTTGCAGCGGTTGCTACGGCGTGCCGACGCTATCGGCCTATCGCCGGCCGGCAAGGCAGGGGTGCGTCCTGACAGACGGGAGTGACGCCCATGGCAGACATTCTGGTGGTAGGCGGGGGTGTTGTCGGACTGTCGCTGGCCTGGGACCTGGCTTCGGCCGGAGCGTCGGTCACTCTTGTGGACGCTGCCGAAGTGGGGCGAGCCGCTTCGTGGGCGGGAGCCGGCATTTTGCCGCCGGCGCGTGCCGAGTCGGCACTGCACCCCATTGAATCGCTCCGTGGGCTGGCCAATCGCCTACACGCCGAGTGGGCAGCCGCCCTACGCGAGACGACCGGTATCGACACCGGCTACCGGCGGTGCGGAGGGTTGTATGTTGCTCGAACGGCCGGCGAAGAAGCCTCCTTGATCGGCCTGAAAAACCTTTTCGACGAAGAAAAGATCGCCTCGGAGCTGCTGGATGCTTCCGGATGCGCCGAGCTGGAGCCGCATTTGACTCCCAACCCTCCGGTGCGTCGGGCTCTCTGGACTCCCGAAGAATGTCAGCTCCGCAATCCCCGGCATTTGCGGGCACTGCGAGTCGGCTGCCAACAGCTGGGGGTGCGCGTCGTGGAACACGAACCGATCGTCGGCTGGCAACACCAAAGTGGCCGGCTCATCGCCGCTCGGTCCCCTCGCCAAACCTGGCATGCCGACACGTTCTGCATCACCGCTGGGCCGTGGAGTCACGGATTGCTTGAGGAGTTGCAGCTACCCAATGGAATCTATCCGGTGCGAGGCCAGATGGTGTTGTTCCGGAGCGACCGGCCGCTTGTGCAAGCGATCATCAACGAAGGAACCCGCTACCTGGTGCCTCGAGAAGACGGGCGGCTGCTGGCCGGGTCGACAGAAGAAGAAGTCGGCTTCGACGCGAGGCCAACGCGCTCGCAGTACGAGGATCTAATCGCCTTCGCCCGTTCGCTGGTTCCCGCCTTGGCCGATGTGCCGGTCGAGGCAGTCTGGGCCGGCCTTCGACCCGCCTCGTACGATGGAATGCCCTACATGGGACGGCTGCCGGGCTTTGCCAACGGGTTCGTCGCCTCGGGGCACTTTCGCAGCGGCCTTTCTCTCTCCCCGGCGATCGCTCGCGTGATGTGCGATCTCATGCTTGAGCGTCCCTCTGATGTCGACTGGTCGATGTTCCGTGTTGATCGGGAAGGGGAGGCCGGAGATATTCAAGGCCCTCATGGCCGTCCACCATCGGCGGCAGCCTCCGTCGAAGATGCCGGCCGTGACTTGGAAGCGAGGACATGATGGCCATCGACACGCCCGCACGCATCGCTGTCATCGGCGCTGGCCCCGTTGGACTCGAGGCCGCATTGTACGGGCGTTATCTCGGTTATGACGTCGATTTGTTCGAGCAAGGTGAGACCTGCCAACACGTGCGCCAGTGGCAGCACGTGGCGATGTTTTCGACTTGGAGGCATCTCACGTCACCCTTGGGACGAGCAGCGATCGAATCGCAATTCGGGAGTCGCCAGTGGCCCGACAGCAACACGAGTCCGACAGGCCGGGAATGGCTCGAGACGTATCTCCTGCCGCTGGCGCAGACCGATCTTCTGGAAGACCATATTCGCACACACCATCGCGTGGTGTCGGTCTTGCGAACCGAACACCTGAAGACCGACAGCCAGGTCGATCGTCGCGACTGGACGCTACGGTTGGTCGTCGAGGACGCCTCCGGGGGCGAGTCGGCCATCGACGCCGATGTCGTCTTCGACACCACTGGAGTCTGGGGACAGCCGAATTGGCTGGGAGCGGGGGGAGCTCCCGCCCTGGGCGAACGGCAGTGGCATGAACGCATCGTTCGCTGGCTGCCCGATGTCTTGGAAACCGATCGCGAAAGGTTTGCCGGTCGCCGCACGCTGGTCGTTGGCGGAGGCACGTCGGCAGCCACAGCGGTGCGCGACCTGTTGCAACTCGCCGACCAAGAGCGACAGACTCATGTCACTTGGGTGCACCGGCGGCCTCGACGCGAAGGACCCGCGTTTCTCCTGACGTGCGACACCGATCGCCACCGAGGTATCTCGAGGTTTCTCGAACAGGTCCAAGAACTCGAGGTGTCCGGCCATCCGGCGCTGGAGATCTGCGGTGAGAGTTGGGTCGAGTCGATCACGTGGGATTCGCAGAAGTGGCGCGTCGTCCTGGGTGGACATTGCGAGCAAGAGTGGGAGGGCGACCACGTCGTGGCGCTGGTTGGTTATCATCCCGACTTGGAGTTGTTCCGCGAATTGCAAGTGGACGCGTCTCCGGTCTGGGAGTGCGGTATGGCGATGGCGAAGTGGCTCGAGCAGCCACCCGCACAGCGCCCACTCGGTGCAGCCGCTGTCGGGCGACTCGATCGAGGCGAACCCGATTTCTACATTCTCGGAGCCAAGAGCTACGGTCGACGTTCGGATTTCTTCTACTGGGAAGGCCTGTTGCAAATTCGCGATTTGTTTACCCGATTGGGCGACCGAGCGGATCTCGATCTGTATGCCTCGTACGAATCGAACTGGGATCAACTGGGTACATAAGAAGGAGGCGGACCATGCGAGCCCTTATCGGAGCGGTCTTTGGAACCTTCGTGCTGACGGCGGGCGCGGCATGGGCCAACGATCCACCGGTATGGCGGCCCGTCGTGGAATCGGAGCAAGTCGTTTACCGATATCGCCCAGCCGACAACGGCGCCAGTCCCATGTGGTGCCACGGCTCGACGTGCGTCGTGCGCATCGGCGATGACGTGTGGGCTACGGGGCTCGAGACGATCCCGAACGCCAAGCCACTGAACAACTGCCGCTGGACGTTGTGGCAACGACGTGCCGGAGAGTGGAAGCAAGTTTATCGGGATGAGCAGCACCGGACACGGGAGCCGTCGCCGCTGGTCGGATTTCCCGACGGGCGATTGTTGGTATCGGCCAACCCGACACTGGCGCCGCCGGATGCTTACTCGGGACCCGCTCGACCGGAGATCTATGTTTTCTCTACGAGCCATCCGGCGAACCCGCCCCGTCGCATCCAGCCTCCATGGAACGGGAATCCCGACTTCACCGAACACTCCTACCGAACCTTCGTGGCGGACGCCCATCGCGGCGACTGGATGATCTTCCAAAACATCGGCTACACCCATGCCGAATGGGCGTTCGTGGGAGCCGATGGTTCGAAGGCGGCAGGGCGACTCGTGTGGCCTTTCGGTTCGGAGTACGAGGAGCCGAAACCGATCCGCGTCTGCTACCCCACCGTCATGCTCAAGGACCGGCGTGTCTATTTCCTCGGTGTCAGTGACATCGTCGAGCCGAACAAGAAGTGGCGGGCGTTCAAGAAAAAGCTGACTGGACGCGACTGGGACTATGACTTCCGGCGGCTCTTCTTCACCTGGAGCGATGATATCGCCAAAGGAAAGTTCCATCCCTGGATCGAGATCGCCAGCCGCGAGAAGACCGCGGGACATGTGTTGCCATGCGACCTCTGGGGCGACGATCGAGACCGCGTGCATCTACTCTGGATCGAAGACGCGTTGGATGAGCGATTGCGGGAGGCATTTTTTCCAAACGAGCGGCAATCGCATGCGCTGCATTACGCGATCGCCCGACAAGGCAAGGTCATTCATCGGCGCACACTCCTTCTCGCAGAAGAGGGTGGAGCTCAAGAGCGTCCGACCTGGGCTCGCTTTCAGGTGCTACCCGAAGGTCGACTCGGCGTCGTTTACTACGTAACCGGTCGAGATGCCAAGGGCCACTCCGTCCACGAAAACCGCTTCGTCGAGATCTCATCCGACGGCGAACCCGGAGTGGCGGTGCGCATTCCACTCAAGCATCCCATGCAGACGTTCTTTACGGCGACGGTTCGCGCGGGGAGCCTTCCGTCACGCTATCTCGATCTACTCGGCACGTCTTCAGAACCGCGCCACGCGATTCGGTATGCCCGCGTGAGGCTGGAACCATGAATCCAACCGCGATACTCGCGATACTCACGTCAGCTTCCCCGACGCCTCGATAGGCCAAACATCGACGACTTCGTCCTCTTCGTGAACGACGAAGTGCCGATAGAGATTGCACGTCGTGCAGGCGTGGCTCGGCAGCAGCCGCACGACCTGACCGATTCGCCAGCCGGGAGCGTTCTCGATGACGCAATGTTCTTCGGAAAGGAAGTGGGGAATCTTGGCGTGAGGCGCTTCGAGGATCCGAGGCGGGCCGAACTCGCAGCCGGCTCCTTTCAACCCCACATCAAGGACAGCGCGGTCGCCTCGGCGACTGATGACTCGCGCCAATACCGACAGTGCAATGGCGAACTCGGGCACTAACTCCGCGTAGCGCCAATCCATGGTGGCATAACTTCCGGCTTGGATCTCATCGACGCCCTCCAGTGTTCCCGTCGCGTCGTACGTGGCGGAGGAACCACCGGTAAGGATGCGCACCGGAATGCCGTGTCGCTCGAGCAGCGAACGGGTCTCCACGGCCAGCCGCATGTCTTGGCGTGCCCGTTCGGATCGCTCTCGGCGGTCATTGCTATAGACAAGATGGCCTTCGAAGGCTTGGATTCCGTCGAAGCGGAGCCCGGGTAGTTCGGCGATCGATTCGACGAGTCGGAGTGTGGTTTCGCCCGGATCGACACCGCAGCTTCCCATGCCGATGTCGACCTCCACCACGACGCCGATAGTGACTCCGGCCGCGGCAGCCGCCTCGGCCATCGCTCGAGTCGTTTCGAGGTCGTCAACGGCGACCTTGACGTCGGTCTTCTCGGCGAGTCGGACCAGCCGCTCGATCTTGGGAGCTCCCACGACCTGGTTGGCGATAAGCAGATCTTCGAACCCAGCGGCACCGAGCACTTCGGCTTCGGAGAGTTTCGCGCAAGTCATGCCGACGCATGCACCGGCTTCGAGTTGGTGACGCGCGAGTGTCACCGACTTGTGGTTCTTGAAATGAGGGCGGAGTTGGGTAGGACGGTTCTGAAAAAAGGCCGCCATCTTCTGGAGGTTGGCCTGGCAGGCTCGGCGGTCGAGCAACAACGTCGGCGTGTCGAGTTCGTCCAGAGATCGACCGATCCAGGAGGAGGGAGCGGAGGTTTTGGGAAAGCCGGACATGGGGAGATCACGAGCAGGGAAGGGGTGGGAAGCGAGTTACCAGGCAGTCCAGCCGCCATCGATGACAAGGTTCTGTCCTGTCATGTAGCTGCTGGCGTCGCTGGCCAGGAAAACAATGGCACCTTTGAGTTCATGGGGAACTCCCATGCGCTGCATCGGACTGTGGCGGCAGAGCCGGTCGACGAGCTGCGGGGAGACTTCGGGAGCGGGAAAGGGGCCTGGACTGAGACAGTTGACGCGCACGCCGTCTCGAGCCCAGTAGACGGCGAGGTGACGAGTCAGATGGATGATCCCGCCTTTGAGCGTATGGTAGGCGACGGGGCTCGCCGGACCGATTCCTTCATAGGCGTCGGGGTAGGATCCCACCATGCCATACATCGAACCGAGCAAGATGATGCTTCCCGCCTCACCACGCTCGACCAAATGATGCCGAAGCAGTCGCGCCAAGAGGAAGTATCCCGTGGCATTGGCGAGTTGTTCGGTGAATTCGTCGGCCGTGACGTCGGTCCAGTCATGCCGCGTGGGATGGTGGCCGTTGTTGACGAGGATCTCCAAGCCTCCGGCTCGCTCGACCGCTTCGGCGAACCCACGAGCGACTGAGGACTCATCCAGATGATCGATCGATACGCCATGGTGACTCGCACCGGCGGGGCAGGGGAGCTGGGCGGCCACCGCCTCGGCACGTTTCCGGTCGCGGCTGGCTACAACCACGGTTGCTCCCGCTTCCGCAAGTGCCTCGGCCATAGCCCTTCCAAGATAGCCGGTGGCTCCCGTGATGAGAGCTCGCTTGCCGGTCAGGTCGAAAAGTTGGCTCACATGCGTCGAGGAAGGTGGGCGAAGGGTCATGGTGAAATCTCCTTCCAACGTCGGCCTTCGCTCGATTCCAACGCGGCCAGGGCGACGCGGAGTGTGTGGGAGGCTTCCTCGAGTGTACAAGCCGGGGGAGCTCCCTGCTCGAGCTGATCCAAAAAGGCATGAGCCTGCCGCACGAACAGATCGTCACGTTGCAGGGTATCGAACGATTCGGACTGCCAAGGAGTATCGGGTTGAGTCATCCACATCCATCGATGGCGATGGCCTTCGAATCGGCAAGTACCTTGTTCGCAGTGTACGGAAAGGACCACCTCATTCGGCGCCTGGTGCTGATTGAGACTATACGACGCCATGACAGAATCGTGTCTCGCCAAGAGGTGAACGGTGTCCTCGACGTCGACTCCCGGCAGCACGCAGTGGTCGCAGTCGGCGACGAGACGCCGAACGGGGCCGATGAGCCATTGTCCGGCGTTGAGGATGTGGGTCAGAGCATCTTGAATGGCGCCGCCGCCGGTCTGGCGGTTGGCATAGTAGATGTCGCGGTAGGCCGGCCGGTACGTCGGAAAGTGCTGGCCGCAGACGGCGACGAGCTGCACAGGCCGGCCGAACCGGCCCTCGGCAATAGCGGCCCGCATCGCTTGCAAGGCTGGATGTTGGCGATAGACGTAGGCGACCGACACATGTCGTTTCCGCTGTGCGACTTCTTTTTGCAAGGAAGCGACACCTTCGAATGTCGTGCTGAGCGGCTTCTCGATGAGCAGATGGACATCGGCAGCAACGAGTCGGCGCGCCATGGGGACGTGCAAATGAGCGGGCGTGGCGATCACGGCGGCGTCGGGAGGATCTTCGAGAGCCGCATCGAGGTCGGGATAGACCGACTCGACGTCGTATCGACGGGCGATCCGCTCGCGCAGCTCTGAATTCACTTCGCAAATCGATAGTTGAGCTCGTCCCGTCGCGGCAAAGCAGCGAAGGTGGCGTTCGCCGATCGAGCCGACACCGATGATCAAGACGCGAGGATTCATGACTGTTTTATTGATATGGTAACCGTTTAGCCGAGTGAAGCATGTTGGGGTGCTAATAATCACCGAGAGGGATTGTGAGACACTGACATCCCTATGCTACGTGGGGACGGCTCTAACGCGGACAAATCCATCGGTTGGGAGGGCGAGGCTCCTGCCGAGCCTAAATGCTATGTGCCTGTCACCAAGTGAGGCATGGTATGCGTGCAACGGATCACTGCCAAGGCGCGTGTTGTATGCTGGACCAAGCCGAAATCGTGGCTCCTGACGCTGACCATATGCGACTTGCCGATCCGTGTCTGGGATGCCGCTGTGGCTCTCTTGCGGCTGGGCAGGAGCCTCGCCCTCCCAACTCGGGAAACGTCGTTCTTGAATACGACGAGTGGCTGCCCTGAAGGGGCCTACACAATCGAGCCTGGGGCAAGCGAAGCGGCGTAGCCGCGGAGCGTCGCCCTAGGTAGGCGGGATTCAAAACTATCTAAGCCCCAACCGGGGCGCAACAAGAGCTTTCCGCTTGGCATCCACAACGGACTGCCGCTACAATGGGTCTTGGCGGCAGTCGGCTCGAGCAGGTTCGGCCAGGGAAATCCCTGGAAATGGTTTCCGTGCGAAGCGAAAGAGGCGGGAGACGATGATGGCGACCGGTCGCAGATGGCGAGTGTTGGGGATTGTAGCGTTCTCGTTTCTTGTTGCCTCGTTTGGCTCATGGAAGCCAACATGGGCCGACGAGCCCGCATCAGAGAAAGAACAAAAGGCGGACTCGGAGGCGTCCGGCGAGGACGTCGATCGATGGATCCGGCAGCTCGACGCGCCGGAGTTTACCCAGCGACAGGACGCAACCGTGAGGCTTCGGAGGCTCGGACCCTCGGTCTTTCCGAAACTCGTCGAAGCCACCAAAGGAACGAGTCGCGAGCGGACGGCTCGAGCCATGCAGATTCTCGAGTTCCACTACCGCAACGGGTCGGACGAGGCCAAGCAGGCGGCCAAGAAGGCACTCGAGCAAATTGCCCAGTCCAGTTCCGGCCATGTAGCTCGCCAGGCTAAGTCGATCTTGACTCCAGACAAGTCGAAGGCTCCTTCCGGCGCGCGCCCCGCTCCCAATCGGGCAGCTCAGGCTGCAGCCATCATACGCCTGAGAGCCATGCGAGGAGCCGTCCAGCCTGGGCGCACGGTGACCGTCACGAACGTCAACGGAACGAAGACGATTACGATCACCGAAAAAGACAAGACGGTAAAACTTGTCGAGGAACCCAATGGAAAAATCACGCTGACGGTGAAAGAAAAGAAGAACGGGAAGGCGCAGGTCAAGGCGTACCAGGCCAAGTCGCCTGAGGAACTCAAGAAGAAAGATGCTCAGGCGTACAAGATCTACCAGATGGCAAAGAAGGAAGGTCAGGGTGGCCTTCCCATCCAGATTCAGATAGGACCAGGGGCGGGAATCGGAGGTGCCCCAGGTGGGCCGGGGGGTCTCGGTGGCCCAGCTGGACAGGGTCCCGGGGCCCCGGCCGGGCTGCCCGCTCAGAAACCGGCCAAGCCTCGGGCGGCGCGCAAGGGACTCAAAGACGCGGTGCGTCGGCTCGAACAGACGATCGAAAAACTCGAAAAGGCCAAGCCGGGTGACCAGGAAGCGGTCAAAAAGGCAACCGAGGAACTGCGAAAACTCCAGAAGGAACTGGAACGCCTGTCCCGTTGATCGGCGGTGCCACTTTTGTGTCCAAAAGGCCTTGAGCGCTTAGACGTTCGCTTGGACTCCCTGATTCCAGCCCAGTTCCTGCGCGACAGTGTCGATGTCCGCGGCGCCGATCAGCGATCGGTCTTCGGCGAAACCGAGGAGCAATCCGAGGTCGCATAGCCGGTGAATGCGGCGGGGGATCCCTTGAGCATACTCGTGGATCGTCTCGATGGCTGCGTCGTCGAAGACAGCCGACTCGGTACCAGCGACACGCAGGCGATGCGTGATGTATCCAGCGGTTTCTTCGAGTGTAAAGCGTTGGAGCTGGCATTTGACGACAACGCGCTCATCGAGGGCGGGATGCCGTTCGAGCTGCCCCAAGAGCGGCATTTGGCCACTTAGAATGATCGTCCAGTCGGGACGTCCCGACGACTGGAAGTTCATCAGGAGGCGAAGCGTTTCGAGGCTCGAGGGGTGCGTCAGAAGATGGGCCTCGTCGATGACCCACACAGCATGGTTGCCGACTTCGGTGTTGGCCGCCAGCGCCTCTTGAATGTGGCGAATCTGATCGGCAATCGTGGGCGGAACCGTCTGATCGGTCAACTCAGCACACAGCCACGCCAGGATGTCTTTGGCGGGCATCCGAGGAAACACGAGTTCCATCTGCGGCGTGGTGACATCGGAAAGTTGTTGCAGGAGCGTCCGCGTCAGTAGCGTCTTTCCCAATCCCGATTCGGCCACGAGGACGGCGGCTCCTTGGCGGTTCTCGATGGCGTAACGCAGCTTGAGCAGCGCCGCCTGGTGCGATTCTGCCGGATAATAGAAGTCGGGCTCGCAGCCGGCGTCGAATGGTTTGCGTTGAAGGTTCCAATGGGCGTCGTACATGAGCGGCGGCTCCTGACAGTCTGGATTCAAAACGAGCGGGATAGCGAGGGAGCGAGTGCGGTCACGTTGCCGAAGGATGATCGTTTTCGATGATACCGACCGGGCGCGTCGAGACTCCTTGCAGTCGTGCGATCGCCTGGCGGACCGTTTCATCGTCGTCCGAGGCCGACCGGACGAAGACAAGGGCGTCACAGAGTGTCGTGTGTTTGGCAAGAGCCGCCACGACACCGGTTTCGATTGTGGGGAGTTCTACGAGTACGAGATCAACGGCGTGACGCATCCGCTGCCACTCCGAACGAATCGCTTGTTCGGGAAGGCTCGTGAGGGAATCGGTGGCTCCCGGGTTCCAGGCGAGGATTGTGATGCCCTCGGCAATGGCGAACGTGGCGGCTTCTTCGAGCGGCTTGCCTTGCACGATCGCTTCGTTCCAGCCGCAGGGCGAGTCGATCCCGCACTGCTCCGCGAGTGTCTGAAGTTCGTTCGTTGCATCGGCCACGACGACGCGCAGGCCGGCCTTGGCGACGGCGCGAGCGAGCAGCAGGAGCGTTGTGGTGCGCCCCGCGCCGCTGTGCAGTGACGTCATCCCGAGGACGTGCATGCCGTCGGCGACCGCTTCGCGAATCCCCGCGGCGGCACCAGAAAGTTCCGATGCCAAACGAGATTCAAGTTCGGCAACAGGCGTCGGCCAGTGTAATCGGTCCACCTCCCACATGGGCAGGAAGGCCTGCACCGATTGCGTCGACTGTTGGAGTTGGTCATCGGCCGTGCGCATGGCGTCGGCTGCACGATGCAGGGACTCGAGCATCTGCTGCTCGAGCATCAAAGGGATGTCGAGTGCCGAAAGGGCAGGGGGCGCATCGGGCTCGTCGGCGTCGGGCTTTTCCTCGACTGCCGTCCGATTGGCAGTTGTCTCATTGCCAATCGACTCGACGGTGCCGTCGATCACACTTTCAGACGGAGTCGGCAAAGGTGATGCATGCTCGGCCCGATCACTGGCGGCATTTTCTTCTCGCACTGACGCGCCCGCGGACGCCTCGATGCGCTCGGGTGAGACGATTTCGGGTGAGGGTTTCTTCGCGAGGGTTTCCGAGGCGTGCGTGGTGTCCGAGATGTTCGGCGGTTCCATGCCGATCGTGGCCACGATCCAATCGGCCTGAGCCGGTTGAGGAGCAATCCAAGTTGTGTGAGATTCGAGTGGTGTCGCGGACGCAGCATCGGATGACGTACCATTGTCGGCGATCTTGGGAGCTTCGGCCGGGTTCGGGCACTGGGCGATCTCGATATGCGGAGCCGGAACGATGGGGCTTGCCGATGCGGGAATCTGAATGACGAGGTTTGCGTCTCCCGTTTCGGTGGCCGTCCTTTTTTCGTGGACGGGCGAGACCGCACGGGTGGCCGAGCGAGGGCGTTGGGCGAAGGCTTTGGCGAAAGCTTGATCGAATGGCCGGCTCATGACAACGTTCCTGTTGGGATGGACTTCCGAGACTTGCGCTTGCTTGGGGAGTTACCGATAGATGGTTGGGGCGAATTTCGGCGGGTTGGAGGGGCGGCCTTTGTTCTCTCGTGTCTCTTCAAGGTGGTTCCCGAGCGTGGATCCAGACTGCGCTCCTGATGCATTCGGATATTCGGCCACGCGGCGTTGAGGTTTGGCAACGGGCGCGTCGGCGGCCAGCGGCCTCATGCCGGTGATGCGAGCTTGAGGAACGGGGGGCGTTTCCACGGCCTGGGAAACAGGGGGTACCGCCGGCACGTCGGCCGCCTGCTGGGCGGGCAACGACTCGACCTTTCTTGGATCGTGGAGTCTAGGGAGTTTTTCCGCCGCAGCCGGTGAAGTCGGAGGCGACGGCATCGTGGGATCGGGAGTTGGAGTCCGACGCTGGATCCAGGCGGCTAGCGCCAAAGCCAAGATCCCGATGATGGTCCAAGTCAGGATGTTGCCGCCTCCCCCTTCCAGCCACGCGACGGCGCGCGCATAGAGTGATTCGGTCTCGGAAGTGACCGTGGCTGTCTCCGCGGTCGATGCACTGGCTGTTGCCGTAACGGTGGAGACTCCAGTCGTGATTCGATCGTCCGACCGCGGGACCTCCTCGCGCTTCGCCGCCGGACGCCTCCCGCCGGCATCGGGGAGGCGCAGCAGGACCAGCGAGGTGGACCGGGTGGACCTGCGGTGAGCCGTGCGTCGAGCCGAAGCCGTGTCGATGGACATCCAAACGTTCTCCCGGGCGCAGAGTTGGCGTAACGGACCAGCCGTCCCTCCCTCTTATCGGTAGGGGAAGCAACGATCTTGAGTCTCGGATCGATTGGCGAAGCTGCACAAGTTGGAAGAGGTTTGCGGTTGCCCGCCACCGAGTTGTGCTTCATGCTTGTTAGAGACAGGGAGGAGCGATGAACCTTTTTTGGGGGATAGTGGGCACGAGATGACGGCGACGTTGGATAAGCAGGAGTCGGCACAGGCCAAACTCGAGCGGCTTTTGGAGCAGCGTGTGCTCCTGCTGGATGGGGCGATGGGCACGACCGTGTTCGCTCGCGGTTTCGATGACGCCTTCATGCGAGGCGAACGATTCCGAGACCATCCGGCCGATTTGCGCAACTTCGTGGACTTGCTCTGTCTGACGCACCCGGAGGAAGTCGAGGCCATCCATCGCAGCTTCCTCGAGGCAGGAGCGGACATCATCGAGACGAACACGTTTGGCTCGAGCCTCATCGGGCTGCGCGAGTTCGGTTTGGAGGATCTGGTCGACGAGATCAACCGAGCGGCCGTGGCGTGTGCCCGGCGAGCTGCCGACGCCTTCAACGTGGCGACTCCCGACAAGCCTCGATTCGTAGCCGGATCGATCGGCCCGACCTCCAAGACGGCCAGCATGTCTCCCAAAGTGGAGGACCCTGGCTACCGTGAAGTGACGTTCGACGATCACGTCCGCTCGTACTACGCTCAAGTCGCTGCGTTGGTCGAAGCGGGGGTCGACATTCTCTTCCCCGAGACGACCTTCGATACGCTTAATCTGAAGGCGTGTTTCTTCGCGATTGCTCAGTACTTCGAGGAGACGGGGCGGCGCGTGCCGGTGATGGCATCGGTGACGATCACCGACGACGCAGGGCGGACGTTGTCGGGACAGACGATCGAGGCCTTTTGGACGTCGATCGCGCACTTTGATCTGCTCAGTGTCGGCATCAATTGCGCGTTGGGGCCTGCCAAGATGCGCCCCTATGTGGAAGAGCTGTCGCGGATTGCGCCCGTCTATATTTCCTGCCATCCCAACGCCGGTTTGCCGAACGAGTTCGGCGGGTTCGACGAAACGCCCGAGCAGATGGCCTCGGTGCTGAGAGAGTTCGTCGAGAACCGATGGGTCAACATCGTGGGCGGGTGTTGCGGGACGACTCCCGAGTACATCGAGGCGTTTCAGGAGATCGTGGAGGGAGCCCAGCCGCGGCGGATCCCCGAGGTGCCCCGCTATACGCGGCTCGCAGGCCAGGAAGCGCTCGTGATCCGGCCCGAATCGAATTTTCTGATGATCGGCGAGCGGACGAACGTGACCGGTTCGCGCCGCTTTGCGAGGCTCATTCGCGAATCTCGCTACGAAGAGGCGATCGAGGTGGCTCGGCAACAAGTCGAGGGAGGCGCCGCTATCATCGATATCAACATGGACGATGCGCTCCTCGACGGCGAAGCCGCCATGACGCGGTTCCTCAACCTGATCGCCGCCGAACCCGACATTGCGCGTGTCCCCGTCATGATCGACAGCTCGAAATGGTCCGTGCTCGAAGCGGGACTCAAGTGCTGCCAGGGCAAAGCCATCGTCAACTCGATCAGTCTCAAGGACGGCGAAGAAGAATTCTTGAGACGCGCGAAGTTGATTCGGCGTTACGGTGCGGCGGTCGTCGTGATGGCCTTCGATGAAGAGGGACAGGCAACCGAGACTGAAGACAAAGTACGGATTTGCCGCCGCGCGTATCGACTCCTCACCGAAAAGGTCGGCTTTCCTCCGGAGGACATCGTCTTCGATCCAAACATCCTCACGGTGGCCACCGGGATTCCCGAGCACGACAACTATGCGGTGAACTTCATCGAGGCGACGCGGCGCATCAAGAAGGAATGTCCGGGAGCGAAAGTTTCGGGCGGTGTCAGCAACATATCGTTTTCGTTTCGCGGCAACAATCGCGTCCGGGAAGCTATGCACGCGGCATTTCTCTACCACGCGATCGCTGCCGGACTCGATATGGGGATCGTCAACGCCGGGCAACTGGAGGTCTACGAAGAGATTCCCGAAGAGTTGCGTGAAGCAGTGGAGGATGTGCTCCTCAATCGTCGCTCCGATGCAACCGACCGTCTCCTGGAAATTGCCGAAAAGTACAAAGGGCAGTCGGGAAAGGCAGCCGCGACGGCCGATTTGTCCTGGCGGTCCTGGCCACTTGAAAAGCGATTGGCTTACGCGCTGGTCAAGGGAATCGACCAGTTCATCGAAGAGGACGTCGAAGAGGCCCGCCGGCAGACCGACCGTTGCCTCTCGATCATCGAAGGCCCGCTGATGGACGGCATGCGGGAAGTGGGGGATCTCTTCGGCGCCGGCAAGATGTTTCTGCCTCAAGTCGTGAAGTCGGCTCGCGTGATGAAAAAAGCCGTCGCCTATCTGCTGCCCTATATGGAAGCCGAAAAAGCAGCACTTGGGGAAGAGGCTAACCAGTCCCGAGGCCGCATCTTGCTGGCGACGGTCAAGGGGGATGTCCATGACATCGGCAAGAACATCGTCGGCGTCGTATTGGCATGCAACAACTTCGACGTCATCGATTTGGGCGTGATGGTCCCGTGCGAAAAAATCCTCGAGACGGCACGCAAAGAAGGTGTCGACATCATCGGACTTTCCGGGCTCATCACTCCGAGTCTCGACGAAATGGTCCACGTGGCGAAAGAGATGAAGCGTGGGGGCTTCGAGGTGCCGCTGTTGATCGGTGGGGCCACAACGAGTGCCAAACATACGGCAGTGCGCATTGCTCCGGAGTATCCGCATCCGGTTCTCCATGTTCTGGATGCGTCGAAGTGCGTGCATGTGGTCGAACGGCTCATGCATCCGGAGGAACGCGAAGCCTTTGTGGCAGAAGCGGCCGAGGCTCAAGCCAAGTTGGCCTCGAGTTTCCACCGAAAGAACCGAAAGCTGGTGTCACTCGAAGAGGCCAGGGAGCGTCGATTCGCGACCGATTGGACTTCGGTGACGATCGACCGCCCGGCGTTTCTGGGGACACGTGTCCTCGACTCGGTATCGCTAGAAACGCTGGTGCCTTACATCGACTGGTCTCCTTTCTTCATGGCCTGGGAACTCAAGGGAAAATACCCCGCCATCCTCGAGGACCCCGAGAAGGGCGAAGCGGCTCGCGACTTGTGGAACAACGCCCAAGAGTGGCTCGAGCGGATCGTGAGCGAGAATCTCTTGCAGGCTCGAGGAGTCTACGGTTTTTGGCCGGCCGCCAGCGTGGGTGATGACATCGAATTATTCGAGGACGAGAAGCGAAAGCAGCCGCTGGTGCGGCTGTATACGCTGCGGCAGCAGTGGGAGCGTCGCGGGCAGGAGACGTTCCGGGCACTGGCCGATTACATCGCACCGATCGATCAGTCTCGGACCGATTACCTCGGAGCGTTCTGCGTGACTGCGGGACTCGGCGCGGACGAACTGGCTGCAAAACTCGTGGCCGAGCATGACGACTACGGTTCGATCATGGTCAAGGCGTTGGCCGACCGCTTGGCCGAGGCCTTCGCCGAATACCTCCATGCGCGCGTGCGGCAGGAGTGGGGCTATGAGCGTCTGGGGGAGCTGTCGAATGAGCAACTCATCGCCGAGCAATACCGGGGCATCCGGCCGGCGCCCGGTTACCCGGCCCAACCGGACCACACGGAAAAGAAGACGCTGTTCGAGCTGTTATCGGCTGAGAAGGAAGCCGGCGTACGATTGACCGAGTCGTACGCGATGACACCGGCGGCGAGCGTCTGCGGGTTCTACTTCGCCCATCCCGAGGCTCGGTATTTCGCCGTCGGCCCGATCGGTCGGGATCAGGTGGTCGACTATGCCGAGCGGAAAGGGATGTCGGTCGAGGAGGTCGAACGGTGGCTCGCGCCGATCCTCGAGTACCCCCGGTCGGATGCCACTGATTGACAGCCATCGGTCCGGCACTACGATGGCGGGTGATCGACGGGTAGATTTTTCGGCGCTTTCGGCGCCGTCGCTTTTGCCAAGGAGGAAGGTCATGTTCCGCACGCAACTCGAAGCGGCTCGACAAGGGGACATCACGCCGCAGATGGAATTCGTGGCGACTCGGGAGAATCTCGAGCCGGAGGTGGTGCGCAGCGAGGTGGCTCGAGGCAGGATGGTGATTCCCGCGAACCGTGTTCATTTGAGCAAGAAACTCGAGCCGATGGGGATCGGCCTGGCGGCTCGATGCAAGATCAACGCCAACATCGGCAATTCGGCGGTGACAAGTGACGTGGCGACCGAACTGGAGAAACTCGAACTGGCCGTCCGCTATGGTGCCGATACCGTCATGGATCTGTCAACGGGCAAGGAGATCGACAAGATCCGCCAGGCGATCATCGACGCTTCCCCCGTGCCGATCGGTACGGTCCCGCTGTATCAGATGCTCGAAGAACTCGGCGGCGAAATCGAAGAGATGGAACCGCAGCATTTTCTGGATATGGTCGAGCATCAGGCTCAGCAGGGCGTCGATTACATGACGATCCACTGTGGGATTTTGCTCGAGCATCTCCACTTGACGGTGAACCGGATCACGGGAATCGTCAGCCGCGGCGGATCCCTGATCGCTCGTTGGATGATGGTGCATCGCAAGCAAAATCCGCTCTACACGCACTTCGACGATCTCTGCGACATTATGCGACAATACGATGTCACTTGGAGCCTCGGGGACGGCCTGCGGCCGGGCTGCCTGGCCGACGCGAGTGATGAGGCGCAGTTCGCCGAACTGGAGGTGCTTGGGGAACTCGTGCGGCGAGGACGCGAACGAGGTACGCAGGTGATGGTCGAGGGACCTGGGCACGTGCCGATGGACCAGATCGAGATGAACGTGCGCAAGCAGATGGAGGTCTGCGACGAGGCGCCGTTTTACGTCTTGGGGCCGCTGGTGACCGATATCGCTCCCGGATATGACCACATCACCAGTGCGATTGGAGCGGCGATGGCCGGCTGGTATGGGGCGGCCATGTTGTGCTACGTCACTCCGAAGGAGCATTTGGGGCTACCCAATGCCGAGGATGTCAAGCAGGGAGTGATCGCCTACAAGATCGCGGCGCACGCAGCGGACGTCGCGCGCCAGCGGCCTGGAGCTCGCGACCGCGATGACGCACTCAGCCGGGCCCGCTTTGCGTTCGACTGGAACGAACAGTTCCGTTTGTCGCTTGACCCTGAAACCGCGCGGGCGTACCACGACGAGACGCTCCCGCAAGAGACATTCAAAAGCGCCCACTTTTGCAGCATGTGCGGTCCGAAGTATTGCTCCATGAAGATCACCGAAGATATTCGGGCGATGGCCGAAGGTCGGGACGTCGTGCAGTTGGAAACTCCATCGTAGCGAGCCGTCCATGGGGGATTCGACGACGATGGCCGCGTCCGCCACGGCGGAGCCCCAGCCGCCTCGCGTCCTTTGGTACGACGTGGCGTTTTGGGGAATGACGGCGACGCAGTTTCTCGGCGCCTTCAACGACAACCTCTTCAAGCAGATTCTGCTTC
>WFWZ01000320.1 GCA_015490875.1 Planctomycetaceae bacterium | reverse complement strand
GCCTCGCTCACCAAAAGGACTCCGGCCGCGATATCCCAGATCTTCCCGTGGCGAGCCCAATACGCGTCGAACCTCCCGGCTGCCAAATAAGCCAGGTTCAGCGCCGCGGAGCCCATTCTTCGGACCGCTTGCGCCCGCGCCAACAGCCCCAACAAGTCTCTCACCTCTGACGATGCCGGGTCGACATGCGCCGCGAGGCTAATCGCCACAAGCGCTTCCTCCAACTCCCCACAGTCGCTCACCGACAACCGGCGATCTCCCAAAAAAGCCCCTCCTCCACGGACGGCCGTGAACATCTCCTCTCGGTGAGCGTCGTACACCACGCCGAGCCACGGCTCTCCCTGCTCAAAACATGCAATCGACACGCAGTAGTGGGGAAGTCGGTGGACAAAGTTGGTCGTTCCGTCGAGTGGGTCGACGACCCAGACCCGACCTCCGAGCGCACGAAGGGCCCGAAGGGCTTCACCAACCCCCGCGTCGCCGTCTTCTTCACCCAAAAACCCGTCCTCCGGGAAAGACTCACCAATCTCATTCCGAATCCATTCTTGGGCTCGATGGTCGGCCAACGTCACGAGATCCCGTCGCCCCTTCTCACGATAGACAACAGCCCCCTCATAGGACCGTGCCAGTTGCGCGGCGACTCGAGCTGCTCGCTGAGCCACCGCCAATCTCCCTTCCGATAACTGATTCAATTGGCCCCAAACGTTCATTGAACATCCCTCCGGACACACCCTTTCATTCCACTTCTTCTTGCCAGCTCGCCCAAGCGGTTCCCAGGCGGCGTTCGCCTCTGCGTCATGCCGATGGTCCCGCGCCCGCCAAGTCGCTCGACTCGCCCCCCGAACTTTTTTCCTGCAAACTATAGACATATGGGACGAAAGTGGTATCATGGCGTTATGTCTGGGGACCGGCGGGCGTCGGCAACTCCGTGACGAGGAATAGTTCGCTTGGCCTAATTATTGATTGTTTGTTTGGACAGAGTCTTTCTTTTGGCCTCTTCTCTGTTCCGGCCCCGCCGTGTCGCCTAGCGTCCGGCGGGGTTTTTTGTGAGCCGCGACGATGGGAACTTGGCAGATCGACAGTCAGCGGGCCCGGACGGCCGATGGTCGCCTCGCCGTCGATTTCCGGCAGCGAGCCTTGACATGGAACGACGCGTTCGGGAGCGGCCAGGTGTTGCAACTGATCTGCGGCGATTGCACGCCAACACTCTCCGAGGTGTATAGTCGTCAGGAGGAACTGGTAACACGGTACGACGGTATCCCCGCTGATCGGTCGGGCGTCGAGCTGCGTTGGCGATACATTCCCCGCTCCTCGACGACTTGGGCACTTGAATGGCTTCTTTCCATGCAAACCGAGCGGCTCGACTTGCCGGTCCACTGCACCTGTCGCTCGCAGTGGGACCGCCATACCATCTACGTGCGCACACCGACTCGAGGTTGGTTTCGGTGGGACGGCTCTGTCCTCGAAGCCGGGCGTGAGCAAACGACGCAAGCGATCGCGGTCGAGTTGGCCCAAGATCGCTTCTATCTTGAGGCGATCTGGCCGAACGATTACGCCGGCCTCTACCTCGGACGTCTTATGGAATACACCGTCGCTGCCTGGCGCCTCGCCGAAGACCACCTCGAGAAAGGTGTCATCCGCCGCATGCGTCTTCAAGCTTTCTGCGTGGACGTTCCTTTCGACGCCAACATCGCCGATGCCACCTACCAGGCATTTCTCGACTCTCCGGTTCCGCTCACGGCATGACGTCACCCGTTAGGGTTCTGCCACAGCACTGTCACTGGTCACAAGACGTGGGACCGTGCGTGTCCACTCAGTCCAGTCGGTACACTGGCCGCGCCCCCTTGCCTCAAGAAAACCTCCGGTCATTGCGTCGGCTCCGTCCTGAAATCGGTTGCCTCCGTGGAGGGATAACGGTTAGAATCGAAGCGTTCTCGGCGAGTGGTGACGTCGTCGGGCGTTACGGCTACGGGCCGTACGCAAAGCTCACGATTCTTGCGGCAGGCGGATCGACCGTTCGAGCATCGTCGAGTTATGCCAACAAGTACACCGATACGGGTCGCCGCTCGGACGCCGATCTGTCACTCGATTACTCCCGCGCACGTATGCATCTACCAAGCCTCGGGCGATTCAGCTCCCGTGATCCACTAGGCTATCTCGACGGAGTGTCACTCTATCCAGGACACTTCGTCCCGGCCCGTGTGGATCCGTTCGGTATCGATTGGGCCGGTACGTTGAAGACACCTGCTGGCTCCAAGAAAGAAACACTCGGCGCACCTTGTCCGAAAAGATCCATCTAGAATCAGTCTCCTGTTGCAAGCCATGAGGAACGTCGTAATGATTCAAATAACGAGTGCTCTGCTCATCACCTTAGTGACGTTGCATTTGGCGGGTTGGGGTGCTAATCAACAAACCCAAACCTCATTGGTCGCTATGGGGGGAGGAAACGATGTGGCAAAATCTCGCGAAGATGTCAAACGGTTGGTTGATACCAATGAACCATGGCTTGAAACTAGCTTCAACAACGTGCAGTACATGTTTGTCGCTGAAGTGTTGCCAGCGTATGGAAGCTCAAGAATTGACCTGCACGGTTGGGTCTACCGTCAGCATTCAGCACAGTGGGAAAGAATATTCTTGGTTCGGACGAATGGCGTAGGCGCGATACAACTCTCTGTGGATCAAGAATCTGGGATGTTGTCAGCAACAGGAACTGCGAATAACAAGTTCTTGGGCAAGAAGGTTTTTGAGTTCGATCTCAACGCTACTGAACCGTAACAGTCCATCGTTCGCTGCCAGACGCCGACACGTACACCTGCGCCAGCCGAAGCTGCGTGCAACGAGGGCGTTTGTCATGATGGTGCAACAATCTACCTCGCAATGGATGTGTCGCAGCGGACCGATGCTGCGTTCAAGTATCGTCACGTGTCTTGTGGTGAGTTGGACCTGCATGGTCACAAGTTGTACGTCGCAGACCAAGAGCCCGACATCAGATCCAGATCGATGGAAGACCGAAGTTCAATTCGGTGACGGAGAAGCGTCTGTGGCGAAGCGTATCCTCAAGTCACGAGGGGTCGTCTTCGCCCAAGTCACCTCCGTTGTCGTTGTGGATCCTGTAGACTTTTCCGATCTTCACCAGCTAACGAAGCTCGAGTCTCTCTCTGTCTTCCCAAATGTAAGTGATAGCGACGTCGCGGATATTGCCCTCCAAGACAACTTACGCGCCCTGCACTTGCACGGTTGCCAGGCTTTGACGCCGCAAGGGATGGATGCGATATCCAGGCTATCGCATCTTGAAGAGTTGGAGCTTACGAAACTTACGCTCGGCGGTGAGGACCTTGCCGGCCTGAAATCGCTACAGGCGCTTCGCGTATTGAAGATTGTCTCTGTCCCGAACGTCACGGGAAAACTCATCAACTACCTGCCACCAGGTATCGAGCACATCGAGTTTTTCGCTTGTCCACGCGTCGATGATTCCTTCGCATCGAGTCTCCCCCAATTCTCGAAGCTCCGAACTTTGTCGTTGCAGGGAACATCTATTTCCGATGGCTCCGTTCCCGCACTACTCAAGATCCCGTCGTTAACATCGCTGACGATCGCGGACACTCGGATTTCACACGCCGGTGCCCACACTCTACGCACGCAATCGAAGGCATCGGTGTGGACAGACACCACGCAACGTGCAGGCAGTTCCCAAAGCAAAGGGCGGAACACCAATCGGAACAGGAGTCCCGGGAGGTCTTTCTAATCCCCTACTCCCTTGCCGGATCGAAGCGCTGCTTGGGATTCGAGCGTGGGCCAGCATCTGATAGGGGAGCAGAATGCTACCTGAGCAACATGCCTGTCTGATATAATACACTCCATGATTGAGATCGAAGACATCCGCGATCAGGAAACGGCTGAATGGTATCGCATGACGCCGCAACAGCGCTGGCGGGAGAGCCAGAAGCTCTGGATCACGTTTCTTGCTTTGGGAGGTTCTCTTGATCCCGAACCCGATACACAAAGTCCTTTCTTCGATGCGGACGAGTGGCGTGAAATGTCTTCTCATGGGCGGCCAGGCATGCGTGTTGTACGGCGCAGCGGAGTTTAGCCGCGACACTGACCTGGCGATCCTGGCCACGGACGAGAATCTCGACCGGTTGCGCGAGGCACTGGATCACTTGCAGGCTGAGTGCATCGCGGTACCGCCGTTTGAACGGGTTTATCTGGAGATGGGGTTGGCCGTCCATTTCCGTTGCCATCACCCGGATGCCGATAGGATGCGCATTGATATCATGACCAAAATGCGCGGCGTGGACGAGTTCTCGCAGTTGTGGAATCGCCGCACCATCATCGACCTTGGCGACGAGATCATGGATGTGCTTTCGCTTCCCGATTTGGTGCAAAGCAAGAAGACTCAGCGAGACAAAGACTGGCCCATGATTACCCGCTTGGTCGAGGCGAACTACTTCGCCCATCGTGATAAACCGAGCGATCAGCAGGTGGAGTTTTGGCTACGCGAACTGAGAACGCCTGCGCTCTTGGTAGAGGCAGCCGCAGCCTATCCTGAACGGTGCCGTGAATTAGTTGCCGTACGTGATCTACTTGCACTGGCCGTCGCTGGCAACCACGATGCGTTGCAAACGGCGCTGGAGCGAGAAGAGCAACAAGAGCGGGAACGGGACCGTCAATATTGGCGGCCGCTGCGTGCAGAGCTGCAACGATTGCGGAGGTTCAGAAGATCGCCGTGATCCTCGTAATCGGCTATCCCGTTCGAGGCAGTGGATCCATTATTCGGACAACCACCGTGGCGTGTTTCGTCTCTACTCTACAGCCCCATCCCCTGCCGGATCGAAATGCCTCCACGGTGACGGCAGAGGAGCCACGACTTCCACCAAATTGCGCGTCATCGGATGGCGAAACACGAGTCGCCGAGCATGCAAGGCGATCCAACGTTCCCGCGCATCGGACACCTCGGGGCCGAAGCCGCTCGAGGCACCATATTGATGGTCCCCCAGCACCGGCGCGCCGCGAGAAGCCGCCTGGACGCGAATCTGGTGTGTCCGTCCCGTCTCCAGATCAATGGCGACCCAAGTGAAGCGCTCGGTTACGCTCAGCGTCCGATAAGTCGCCTCCGCCCGCTTCGCTCGCGGCTCCCGCTGCGACAGTACATCCACATGAGCTTCATTGGGGCGTTTGGCCACCCAGTCCCGCCACCGGCCACTCGGCGCTGCAAGCCTCCCCTCCAAAATGGCCCAATACTCCTTCTCCACCATCCGACCAGCGAATTGATCGGCCAGCCGCCGGACCGCCCGTCGATGCCTTCCCATCAGCACGACGCCACTGGCCGGTCGGTCGATCCGATGAGCGGCAGCCAGATAGCGACCGCCCTTCGTTCCCTCCCGGTCCCGAAGGATCCCCGCCACTTGTAGCTCGAGACTGTCGATGCCGGGCGGAGCCTGCGTCAGAAGTCCCCCCGGCTTGAAGACGGCCAAGCACGGACCTTCTTCGTAGAGAATCCGTACCGCATCGATATCCGATGCGCTCGCACTCTCCTCCTCCCGATCCCGGCTATCGCTCATTCCTTCGGTGCCGACGCCCGGCTACACCTGACCGGCCGGAGGAACGACGAACGGAGCGCGGTACTGGCGCGTCAGCATCCGATCCGCTTCTTCATTCTGCACGAACGTTTCACTGGAAGGATCGAACCGCAACACCGGGCCCGTTTGCAAACGCACCTTGTCCAGAGACAGACCGTTGGCCTTGAGGTGCTCCAGCGTGCGCTCCAACGTGTCCCCGTTGTTGTCTCGCGAGTCGACCTTGGCGACGCGCTTGGCAACTTCGCTCACCGGCAACATCTCGCCGAGTCGATAGGAGATGTTCCCGAGGTGGCACAAAGCGCTCGAAAGATGACCTTCTTCGATGTCGGCGTTCAGATCGGACGCTTTGCGACTACGCACCGCTTTGAGGAAATTCGCGAAGTGATGCGAATCGCTTCCCGGTCCTTTGAACTCCTGGACCATCTTTCCGTCTCGATCGAAGGCAGCACCGCCGGCGTACGAAGGGATCACGACATACCCGTCGGTTCCTTCAAAGATCACACCGATCTTCGGCCGATACTTGCCTCCCTGAAACTCGACCCCCGTCCGCGAACGCGTCAGCGGACCAGTCTCCAAACCACGCACTTCGAAGACCAACGTGCGATCGCCATAGTCGAGAATCACGACTTGCGTGTTCGCCGTGTCCCCGGCGTCTTCATAACCCAAACGCCCTCCGTAACTCATGACGGCCTGACAAAGCTGGTCGAGTCCCAATCCCCAGCGAGCAATATCCATTTGGTGGATGCCCTGGTTGCCAAGATCGCCGTTGCCATAAGGCCATTGCCAGTGCCAGTCGTAATGGAGCCTCGGGCGCGTCAGCGGCGCTTCGGGCGCCGGCCCGAGCCAAAGGTTGTAGTGGATGTTCTCAGGAATGTCGTAACGGCCTCGAGGTCCGATCGACTTGCGACGCTTGTAACAGAGCCCCCGAGCCACATCGACATGGCCGATGCCTCCTTTTCGTACATGCGCAATGGCCGCTTGCATCCCCGGATTGGAACGCGACTGTGTGCCGGTCTGGCAGATTTTGTTGTACTTGCGAGCCGCTTCGACAATCCGCCGACCTTCACTCACGTTGTGACTCACCGGCTTCTCAAGGTAGACATCCTTGCCCGCCTGAATCGCCCAAATCGCCGCCAACGCATGCCAGTGGTTGGGCGTGGCGATCGAGACAATGTCGACTCGAGGGTCGTCGAACGCCTTCCGCAGGTCGACATACCGCTGTGGTTCTCGCCCCTGCCGCTGACCCACCTGCTTGGCACGGTTCGCCAACACGGAGTCGTCGACATCGACGATCGCCACGACTTCCGTGTCCTTGCGTCCAGCAAAAAAGTTCAAGTGCGAACCACCTCGGCCTCGAACGCCCACACACGCCACGCCGAGCCGTTCGTTGGGAGAGGAGGACGAGTCGTCGTCATCGGCTCGTACTGCAGCGCCAGGAGTGGCAAGGGCAGCGGCAGCCGTAGCTAACATCGATTCTTCCAGAAAGCGGCGTCGCGTTCTTCGCGTCATGACGGTTCTCCCATATCAGGTGGGCCGAGGAAAGGGATGGCAAAAAGGTGGGACTCATCCGTGCCGTCCATCATACCAACATGCAAGCGTCGATGCCAACCGTCACGCCGGGAGCCGTCAAGGCGACTCGTTTGAACGCCCCCGCAGAGCACGCCCAATCATCCAGTCGGCCAAAGGGGGGCAGAGGCGGTCGAGCCAGACGAGGGCCTTGCCGCCGGCCGTCAAGATCACCTCCCGCCGTCCCCGCTCCAGCGCTCGTGCCGCAATTTCGGCCACCTTCGAGGCGGGCATCGCTCGAGGCCGCAAGCGCGCATCCGGCCCCTCCGACGCCAATAAGACATCGAAAAACTCGGTCGCCGTCGTACTGGGACTGATCAACAAGACGTCGATGTGCGGCGCCAGTTCCAGACGCAGGGCATCATTCCAGCCATGCAGCGCGAACTTGCTCGCGCAATACTCCGACTTGTACGGGACAGCCCGGTGCCCCAAGACCGAGCCGACATTGAGAATCGCCGGGCGGTCGCCGCGCCGAAGCCACGGCAATGCCTGTCGCGTCAACTCGGCAGCCGATAGGTAGTTGACCTCGAGAATCCGACGCAATCGCTCCTCATCGCCGGTTTCGAACGGCCCCACGGCTCCCACGCCCGCGTTGTTGATCAAAATATCCAACCCGCCCCAATGTTCGCGTACCCAGTCGAGAAGCCGGTCGCGATGTGCGGGATCGGTGATGTCTCCCGAGAGGTAGATGACTTCTCCGCTTTCAGCGGGCAACCGCTCCTTCAGCCCGACAGCCGACTCGCCGCGCCGAGCGGTCAACAGAAGGCGGGCTCCGCGGCGCGCGAGTACACCCGCCAGCGCCAAACCGATCCCCGAAGACGCTCCCGTCAACAGGATCCTCTTGTTCGCGAGCTTGCGGCGCATGGGACGATCCAGGGTCAACCCGCTTCTGCGCGGGGGAGCGAATGGGGGGCCTCCGGCGCGCCGACCGGATGCTCCGTAATCGTCGTTGCCGGATCGTCGATGCGTCCGAGATACTTTTGCGGAATGCGGCAATGCAAGATGACACGATCTTGCGTGTAACGTCGCGAAAGAACCTCGCCGTGTTCCGCCAAGTAGGCCATCAACTTGCCGTTGCCGATGTCGGTCTCCACATCGACTTCGGCAAAGTCGCGACTGAGCGCCACACTGACGGCTTGCGCCAAACGGTCGAGCCCCTCTCCCGTTACGGCACTGACCGGCACCGCGTTGGGAAAGCGTCGCAGCAATCCGTGAAGCCGCGAAGGATCCTCGAGTTGGTCGATCTTGTTGTAGACCAGCACGGTATCCTTGAGGTCGATGCCGATTTCTCGGAGCACGTCATAGGCGGCAGCGATCTGGTCGAGCACATGCGGGTTCGACGCGTCGGCCACGTGCAACAGCAGATCGGCCTGGCGAGCCTCTTCGAGCGTCGCTTTGAAACTGGCAATCAACCGGTGCGGCAGATCGCGAATGAAACCGACCGTGTCGCTCAGAAGCACCGGGCCCCATCCAGGGAGTTGCCAGCGACGCGTGCGCGTGTCGAGCGTGGCGAAGAGCTTGTCTTCGGCCAAGACCTGCGCATCGGTCAGTCGGTTCATCAGCGTGCTCTTGCCAGCATTGGTGTAGCCGACGAGCGAAACGGTCCGATGTCCCCGGCGAGCCGCCACTTGGCGCTCTTTGCGCTTCTCGATCACGGCCAACTCGCTGCGCAAATCGTGAATGCGTTTCTCTACGAGCCGGCGGTCGACCTCGAGCTGCTTTTCGCCCGGTCCGCGCATTCCGACGCCCATCTTCAGACGCGACAAGTGAGTCCACATGCGCTTGAGCCGAGGAAGAGAGTATTCGAGCTGCGCCAGTTCGACGGCGAGACGGGCTTCGTACGTCTTGGCATGCGTGGCGAAGATGTCGAGGATCAATTCGGTTCGATCGAGGACTTTGACGCCGAGCCCTTTTTCCAAGTTGCGAGTCTGCGCCGGACTGAGATCGTTGTCGAAAATAACCACATCGGCGTCGTGCTGATGAACGAGCTGTCTCAAGTCTTCGACTCGGCCCTTCCCCATCAACGTCGCGGGGTCCGGACGTTCGCGCCGCTGCACGATGCCGCCCACTACTTCCGTTCCCGCTGTCTTCGCCAATCCTCGCAGCTCTTCCAACGGATCACCGCTCTCCTTGCGGTCTCGCAGAAGAACACGCGCCAACACGGCCGTCTCGCTCGCGACGCTTCCACTTCGTTGTTGCTCAAGCACTTCCAGTCAAATCTCCTTAAATCGAAAAAACACCCTGTTCTTCCACTCCACCGCCCTTTGGGCTCAGGCTGTGCGGCAGTGGAGAACGTTTTTCTTGTCCACTTCTATTGTACCGTAAACCGATTCGGTGCCCACTCCGAGGTGCCGTTTTCGGACAGCCTTTTCTACCCTGATGGTGAACCGCCGCTACCGCGTTGTACAGTAGAGCCGTCGCCCACACCATCTCTATCGCGACAGACGGAAAAAGGTACACCCAGTCCCAGTGCCATGATACCCGGTACAGATTTGCCAAGAGGGAATGCTCGATGAGACTCATTACCGGTTGCAGGATCGTGACGAGCCCGTCGTTTGCCCGCGTCGCGATCTGGACCAACGTGCTCCTTCTGTGCATACCCGCTGTCACTTTCGCCCAGCACGCCCACCAGCGTTTTGCTACGGCGGACAGCCGCCATGACTTCGTGCATTGGATCGAGTTGCGGGACGCCGACGGAACCATCATCGATCCTCAAAAGTCCACACGCCCCTATTCCCCTCGAGAGACGTGCGGGCAAGTGCCATGACTATGAAGCCATCTCCCGAGGCCATCATTTCAACGCCGGAGGAAAGGAAGCGACCGACCGCAGCCGCCCCGGCGAACCCTGGATCTGGCTCGACCAGAAAACGGGAACCCAACTTCCACTCTCGCTTCGCCGATGGCCGGGAACGTACGACCCTCGTGATCTCGACATCGATCGGCTGACGTTGCTGGAGAAGTTCGGAAGGTACTCGGCCGGTGGCGGCTGGGCCGAGCAGGTGGAAGCTCGTGTTGAGGAAGGAGACGACAGAAGAAAGGTAGCCAACTCACCCGAGCGGACGGCCGAAACGCCGGCGGCCGACGAGGCAGAAGGCGGGCAGCCGCGAACTCTTTCCAAGTCGCAGCTTGCCGGCCCGCTCGAAATCGACTGTCTCGTGTGTCATTCAGGATCGCGCGAATACGATGCCAGCGCTCGAGGAGCCCAAATCGAACAGCAGAATCTCGCGTGGGCAGCCACCGCCGGAATGGGTTTTGGGACCATCGAAGGGAACGTCCGGTCGCTGCCCGATGTCGTGGAAGTCCCCGAGGCCGACGGCGAAACGGCGTCCCTTGAGGGACTGCCTCAAGTCACCTACGACGCCAAGCGGTTTCGCGCCGACGGCAAGGTTTTCTTCGACATCGTCCGCCGCCCCGAAAACAACGCCTGTTACTATTGCCACACGACGCGCGTGGTGGCAGCAGAAGATTCGGCGCACGAAACCAACCAGCAAGAGGCGACCTCGCATTGGCTGCCCGATGAAGATGTCCACGTGGCTGCTGGACTCAAATGCGCCGATTGCCACCGCAATGACCTGGAACACCATACCGTGCGAGGTTTTCCCGGCGAGCAACTTCCCGATGGTGCGCCTACGGCAAGTCTCAGTTGCCAAGGATGCCACAGCGGACCAGGCGCCGAGAGCGTGATGGGCGGCTGGATGGGAGCTCCCAAGGCTCGCCATCGCGGGCTTCCTCCTGTCCATTTTGATCGGCTTGCCTGCACGGCATGCCACAGTGGACCTCGTGCAGGATCCGCCGTGGAGCTCATGCAGACGTCGCTAGCCCACCAGCTCGGCGTGCCCGCGCATCGCACGGCCAGCGATCCTCCTCAAATCGTGGCACCGGTCTTCCGTCCCAACCGCCAAATGATGCTCGCGCCCTTTCGCATGCTCTGGCCTTCCTTTTGGGGGCTCATGCGCGGCAACCAGATCGAACCGATTCCGCCTGAGCGGGCCTACCGGCTCCTCAGACGCACGCTGCGAATTCGGCGCGACTTTCGGGCGGAAATCGCGAAGGTCCGCCTGAGCAGCCAAGAGAAGAAAGAGCTGCTCGGAGATGAACGCGCGGGCGTGGCCGAGTCGCAATGGACCGAGGACGAACGGCGGCGCGTCGACGAAGCGATCGCCAGGCGACGGGAAGAGGCCTTTCGGGAAAAAGTAGCCAAGGCACTCGAGGTGCTCGGTAAAGAGTACCCCGATGCAACTCCCGTCTATGTCGCCGGCGAGAAAGTTTACGCGCTGGGTGACGCGGGATTGCGCACGTTCGAGCATCCGGCCGCTCGGCCCTATGCGTGGCCAATCGCGCACGAAGTCCGTCCCGCGCGCCAAGCTCTGGGGGCTCGAGGATGCACCGACTGTCACTCCCAGAACGCCCCGTTTTCCTCGGCCAAGGTGACCGCACTCAGTCAGGTCCCCGATACCCACCCGCCAACTCGGGCCATGATCGCCTGGCAGGGACTCGACGCGGACCGATGGAGTCTATGGAATCGACTCTTCGCCTTCCGGCCTCTGTTCAAGGTGTTCGGCTGGACCGTCTTGGCAGTCGTGACTCTCTGTCTGCTGCGATGGTGGCCCCTCTCGGCAAACTCCATTGCGTCGTCCGGGCCCCATCGGCCATCGCTTCTTTCGTGGGGTGGCTTGGGCGTCACACTCGCCTCGGCAGCCGTCTTGGCGGTGACCGGCTTGGGAGCTTGGTGGAGTGGCCATGCCATCTCGGGACTCCCGCTACTGGTCCACATGGCGGCATCGGGACTCTTCCTGGCGTGCCTCGCCGCATGGGCACTTGTCGCTATGTTCGAAGTTCAGCGACCAAGGTCGGACGTGACCGCCGCAGCGGCATCTCCGAAGTTGGAACGCGCGGGCATGAGTCTGTTCCTCGCTGCCGGAGCCCTGGCCGCCGGCGCCATCCTCGCATCCATGCTCCACTGGCTCGACACGACCGGCCTGGAGCAAGCCGCGTCGGTCCACCGCTACGCTGGCACCGCATCGGTCGTCGGACTTCTCCTATTACTGGCCGCTCGCCTTCTCCGGCGACTCCGCCGCGGTTGATCCCGCTTGTGACCGGAAACGGCCTGGACATTTTTTCGCGAAATCCGGGAAATTGCCCCTGGCTTCTCACTGGACACTCAGGTCAGTGAGACAGACCCGGCTGCCCAAATAAGAGGCAGCCCACTTCTTAGGCACGGCTGCCTGCCTTGCATGCACTCTCGCCGAATCGTCGTAAGTCGTTGCCGTGCTAGCAGCTAGCACGTCCGTATTGTCGGGTGATGAGGATTGGAGCGATGAGGCGCTTTCGGCGGGAGCCTGATGGAGTTGTCGGGCTGTCGGGAGCGGTCAGTGAGTCGCAACGATGAGGAAGGTCGAGGATGAACGCGGGACGTCAGGACGAGCGAGTAGCCAAGGCGAGCGAGACAGTTACCCAACCCCACGTCGATCCAGGTGTGGCTCATGCGGCTAGTCGGATCGAACGCGAGGCCGAGGCGTTGTTTTTTGAAGGGGCAGATTGGGCGACCCTCTACCGGCGCGTCTTTGGCCCGGGTGGTTTGGTGGGGCAGTTTTTCCCCGAGCGTGCTCAGAGGCAGCAGTTTATTCGGACGGCCTCCTACGAGCGGATTCAGCAGATGCTCGCAGACTTGCGCAAACGTGAGTCTCCGAGCGGTCGCCGGTCGGGGCAGGCTTCCGGTGAGACGGCGACTCGAGTCGTTCACGAGCCGACGCAGATGATTACCGTCCGTTTGCCCGCCAGCCTCCACAAGGCGCTCTTGGCGGAGTCGCAGGAGTTGAACACGAGCATGAACCAACTGTGTATCAGCAAACTCATTCAGTGGATCGATCCCCGCCTGGTTCCCGCGACTCAGTCCGATTCGAAGAAGCGTTCGCGCAAGAAGGACACTCACGCCGGCGACGACGACTCACACGACTCGAATTGGCTGGATTCGCTGGTCATCGAGTAGAGGATACTGTGAGGGCGGAACGGGATGCCTTGGAGGTCCTCCTCGGACTGTTTTGGGTTGCGGTCCGACTTGTCTTGGAACGAGTGACACTCGACAATTCACAAGGAGCCGTCAGCGCCGACGGGGGGTGGGCCGGATGGTCGCTGGTCGGTCCGAAAGGGCCGGCGAGAGGAAAGTCCGGGCTCCGCAGGACAGGGTGGTCGGTAACGCCGACCGGCCGTAAGGCTAGGGAAAGTGCCACAGAGAATAGACCGCCGCGGCTGATGCCGCGGTAAGGGTGAAACGGTGAGGTAAGAGCTCACCAGCGGCCGAGGTGACTCGGCCGGCTAGGTAAACCCCACCCGGAGCAAGGCCAAGCAGAGGGAAGGCGGCTACGGCCGCCACGGGTTGGTCCGGCCCGTTCGACCCTCGGGTAGGCCGCTGGAGGCGCCGAGCAATCGGCGTCCTAGAGAAATGACCATCGCCTCGGCGATCGCGCTGCGACGCCGCGGAACAGAACCCGGCTTACAGGCCCACCCCCCGCCGGCGCTGCCGTTACTCTCCCTGCCACAGCGGCGTTACTTTGCCCTCGGCGTCGACGACGAAGACCATCTTGGCTCGCGAGTCGGCCACATACACCTTGCCGTTGTGATAAGCCAGGCCGACCGGATTGTCGAAACTTGGGGAACGCACCCACTGCTGAGGTTTTTCGCCCGGGGCAACCTTCCACAAGCACTTGCCATAGCCGTCGCTGACGATGGCCGTCCCATCTTCGGTCAGGCAAACGTCATGAGGGAACTGGAAGGGCTGACCTCGCACCACGATTTCCAACTTTCCATCGGGTGTGAGTCGCCTCAGTTGGTGCTTGCCTCGCGACACGATCCAAAGTCGCTGCTGCCCGTCGATGGCCATTCCCATGGGAGCGGCCACGGTCGCGATTTCTTCGGGATCTTTGCCCTGGGCAAGTTTCCAAATCCGGTGCACTTCGAGATCGCTGACGTAGATCGATCCATCCTTGCCGACGGCGATGCCCATCGGCTTGCCGATCTTTCCGTTGGCAAGTGGCTGAGGGCGTCCGTTCGCATCGAATCGGTAGACTTCCCACGTGGAAGAGTCGCCCGCGAGCAGGCGGCCTTGTCCGTCGACCGCAAGGCAGCGGACGCGGTTGAGCGGCGTGCGGAATTTCTTTTGGCCTTGAAAGTAGAGTTGTCGTTTGCCGTTTTGGAATCGCCAGATGCCCGGCAGATTGAGATCGGCGACGTAGACCGTTCCGTCCGGCGCTACGGCCACGTCGATCGGATATTGGACGCCATTGGTTTGGGCTGCGGCCAAGTCGAGTTGGACGACCAATAGTGTCGCCAAAACCAACGCGTGTCCTGCGAGTGTCGTGGAACGGACGAACTTGAGAATTGCCAATGCCACGCGAACGTCCTCTCTTTATAAGCAAGTCTTCGGCCATCGACGCCCGCTTGTCACGATAATCGATCCAGCCGGCAACGGCGAGTCGGCGCACGAGGCAGACTCCCGCGCGGCGGGGCGTATCCAGTTGGGCGCTATCGGTTGCCCGGTGGTCGCGGTCCAGTCGGCTGGCGTTTCTGGTGGTTGTCGCGGTCGAAAGGATAGTGAGGCTCGCACCGGCCGCGGGAGGCGTGTGGCGCGACGCGTTCCCAGTGGCACGGTGGCTCGCCCAGCGCCGATACATGGATGAACCCCCATTGGATACCGGCTGCCGACTTCGGCATCGAAAGCACGGAGGTCGCTCGGCGGGCAAGGATGCGCCCGGCCACGGCAGCCTGGGGAAACGGAACCGGAGGGGGACCATCCCTGGTCGAGGCGCATCCACGATGAGTGCATTGACGAAGACGCTCGCCGGCAAGCTGGCTGCCCTGGCATGGACGGCCGCCGCGGTACTGCTCGCGCTGGCGCTAATCACGTACGACCCGGCCGACCCGGTTCCCGAACCGTGGCCACCCCTCAACCACTGGTATGCGCCGGACCAACTGGTCGACCCACCGCACCCTAAAGTCACCAACGCTTGCGGGCAGCTCGGGGCCCTCGCCGCCGACTTTCTCCTGACGACCGTCGGCATCGGCGGCTATCTGATCGTCTTGTTTGTGGCGTGGCAAGGCGTACGGAGTTGGACCGGCCGGTCGAGCGACGCGCCGCGCATGCAACTGCTCGGTTGTATTCTCCTTGTCGCCGGTCTAGCGAGCCTTACGGCACTGGTCGCGCCGGCCTGGTCTCCCGGGCCGGTCATCGGCGCAGGTGGATACCTGGGCGCGTTGATCTCGACTGCATTGCGACTCCACTTCGCCTGGCTCGGCGCGGTGATTGTCGCTCTGAGTATCTTTGCCGCGGGGCTGCTGTTGGCCGTGGACGAAACGGTCTACCAACCCGTTGCTGCTGCCCTCGCTCCGTTGCTGGCTCTCCTCCGCCGCTCGACCGAGCGCTTGCGAAGCACCGATGCCGATGGGGCGGCCACAACCGCGGATCCTGCTCGAAGCGGTCCAGCCATTCGGATTGGAGGGGAACGCGTCGAGTTGGATGACGAAGAAGAGGAGGACGATGCGTTCGAAGAGGACGGCGAGTGGGAGGAGACGGAAGTTTCGCTGGACGAAGAGGGTGAAGAAGATG
>WFWZ01000319.1 GCA_015490875.1 Planctomycetaceae bacterium | reverse complement strand
GAGCGGCCAACGGACGAGCTGTGCCCATTCGGCGTTGAGAGGAATGACCACATAGGATCTGACGCAATCTGACAACTCTTCCCTGTCGATCACCCCCCGACCCATCCGCTCACACCCCTTCACCCTTTTCGTGTCTTTCGTGTCTTTCGTGGTTCTCCCCGAATACAACCACTAAATACACGAAATACACGAAAGGGGCGGTAAAGGAGCAAGGGCGGTCACCGGGGCGATTCGTTACCACTCGCTGTTGACGCGAATGACCACATAGGATCCCACGCGATCTCACAACTTGCGTCCTGTAGATGAACTCCCGCCTCTTCTTCTCACATGCTATAAACCTTTTCCTGTCTTTCGTGTCTTTTGTGTCTTTCGTGGTTGATATACCCAGTCTTTCGTGGTTGATATGCCCAATTTTGCCCAAGTTGGCGAGGCACCTGGTCGATAGGGGAAATGGGGGAGTTCGTGCGCCTTTACCAAGAGTTCAATCCGGTTGTTTGCCATGGCCACCGCGACGGAAACCAGCACCGCCGACACGCCGGGGAGCGAGGAGGATCGCTGGAAGCGACTTCCGCAATACATCCGCAGCCTGCTCAAGATCGACGTCGACCTGGCCGTGCGGCTGGCGGAAAAGAAAATGCCGCTCGGGGAGATCCTCGAGTTGGCTCCCGGGTCGATGGTGCAGTTTTCTCAGCGGTACGACGAGCCGGTCCAACTGATGATCGGCGATCATCCGATTGCCGAAGGCGAAGTGGTGAAAGTGGGCGACCGCTTCGGCATTCGCATTTCGTCGATTGTCCTGCCGGCCGAACGCTTTGCGCGTGTCCAGGGGACGCGTGCGAAACAAGAGCACGAGAGCGACAACGCGTAACGTTCGTCCCCTGCCTGGATCATTCAGCGTGACGAAAACTTCTGGTCGAGTTTTCGGTTGACTTTCTCGACGAGTTTTTCTTGACGCTTCTTCAATTGTCGATTGGCGACGTCTTCGAGTAGCTTTCCCAAGGGGCGTACGAGGGAACCCTGGACGTTACTGACCTTGTGCAGCCGAAAATCGACGAGTTCGACGTTGATGCGAGTGACGCGAGGCCGGAGTTCAACGTGAGGCGGAAAGGTGGAAGCGTGAACAACGGCTTCGACGCGCGCCGTGAAATCGACTTTGGCCACGGCCGACGCATGCAGTTCAATGCTATAGAGCTGGACGCCTCGCCGCCAATTGGCGAACCGACCTTGCATGGTTAAAGGCAGCTCGAGTCTCGCGTCGACTTCGACGCCATGTCCGGCCTTCGTTTCCGATCCCCGCCTCACGGCCACCGTTTGCAGTTTTAGGTCATCGCGGTGGTTGGGGTCGAGTCGGATTTCATAGCGTTCCCACTCGCCGTGGTTGACTTGCTTGCGACGACGGCGAGGCCGGAGGACGACACCGTCCCGCTCGAGCCGGACGCCGACGGTAAGGTTTTTCTTGCGTCCCCATTTCTTTTCGTCGACATAAGGCGACGCAAGGACCTCACGGAGGACGTCGGCGAGGACTCCGTCAAGCGATTCGACCGAGGCATGTTCTTGCCCGAACGCGCCGATTTGTTCCGAGTCCTCGGCGCCTTGCATGGCCGAGCCGCCCAGTGCGACCAGGATCGCGACCAAGAGGCCGAAACGGGAAGCGGAATACCAAGGGAGGATCATCGCGAAGCAACGAGGGAATGATCGGGGAACGAGGCGAGTACGGCGAGGCGGCTGTCGGCATTATTCGCTCGGTCGGCGGCAGGTCAAGGCAGACTGGGGGTGGAGGAGAAACTGCGCTGGAAAATTGGGTTCTTGGCGGCGTTCCGCAAGTCGACTCCCAGCTTCCATCGTTGGGAGATAGTTTCGACCTGGCTCTGGACGAACTGGCGGCCATTCGCCACGACTCGTTCGGTGAAAAGTACCTCCTGGTGACTCGCGACGGGAAGGGGTTCTGGCTGACGAGCAACTTCGGGAACCGACCGTGGCGGTTCGTCGAGGCGATCCGGCAATTGCGTTCTGAGGTGGAGTACGTTACAACGTAGGACGTGAGCCACGAGTCGAGTTGCGATGCCAACGGCGCCGGATCGGGATTTGCTCCTTTGCGCGAGACCTGTTTCTGTTCCGCGCTAAGACGCGAAGACGCAAAGGGGGGAAAGGATGTAAATAGGATGGCCATATCACCCAAAACAACTCTTTGCGTCTTGGCGCCTTTGCGCGAGACCTGTTTCAGTTGCGCGCCAAGACGCGAAGACGCAAAGGGGGAAAGAATGTAAACAGGATGGCCATATCACCCAAAACAACTGTTTGCGTCTTGGCGCCTTTGCGCGAGACATTTCGCCTTCGCGCGAGGCCTTTCTCTCGCCAAGACGCGGAGAACGCAGAGAAAAAGACAAGCGTGGCTCAATCTTTGTCCAAATGATGTCTCATGAACGCGATCACTTCTTCTCGAACGACTTTGCGAATGTCGACGTGTCGGAAGTAGTGGTCGGTATCGAGCCACACTTTCTTGGCCGAAGGTCCCGCCGCGTCGTGCAGCGCGGTACTGAACGGGAGTGGCACCAGTTGATCCCGCTTGACGTTGAGCAACAAAAGAGGTCGAGGTTCAATCAGCCGGACATGGTCGACCGGGTCGAGCGACCGGCGGCGCGTCGCTTCATCGCGACCGGCCCCCGAGAGGACGGCGAGAAATCGCCCTCCTCCCACCAGCGACGCCACAGCACGAATGCGCTCATCGTGAGCCGCATAGACGATCCCCGTGATGGCTCCCCAACTGATCCCCACGTAACCGATCCGACGGCGATCGACTTCCGAACGGGACTCGAGGTAATCGACGGCTCGAGCATAATCGGCCAGGTAGTGCGTAAAACGATCACGATCGGCCAGACCGAGTGCCGGTTCCTTGTCACCAGGCTTTTTCCGTTCGCCACGTCCAGGCGAATCGATCGTCAGCACAACGAAACCGGCTTCGGCGAAGAGCCGACCAATCAGGACGATATAATCGGTCTTCTTGTGGCCGCCCGAGCCGTATTGCAATAGCACGGCAGGATGCTGGGCTGCCTTGTCCTTCGGAATGTAAAGATATCCGGGAACGCGGTCCCCTTTCGAACCATCGAACTCGACGCGGTAGACACGATACGCGTCCGTTTCTTCCTCCAGCTTCTCTTCGGCGTGGAGCGGCGCGTCGTGGTGGAAGGCGTAGGGGCGTTCCGGTCGAACCCAGGTCGCTTCGACGAACGTGCGAGCTCCTTCGGGGGCCGCGGGGGCGAAGGGATCAAAGGAACCTGCTGTCATCGGCTCGTCGGCTCGAGTGGAAGCAGAGGTAAGCAGCAGCAAAATGCCGGCCGTCCACACGGCGCCGCAGCGAAGTCCATGGGGGGTGGCAAAGCAGTTCATGGCAATCGGCAGATTCGGATTGCAGGTAAAATCTCACAACCGTCACGGGACGGCGTCCCCTCCCGCAGTCAAGGGACTGATGACTATGATACCAAAAAGTCGAGAACCTGGGAGGACGATCTCCTTCTTGCGCACGACCCGCGGCCGAAGATGGGCGTCAAAAATTCGCATGATCCTGATCATCGACAACTACGACTCCTTCACGTACAACCTCGTGCAGCGGTTGGGGGAAATCGATCCGTCGCTCGAGATGCGGGTCGTCCGCAACGACGAGGTGACGGTCGACCAGATCGAGACATGGCTTCCTGAGCGCATGATCATCTCACCTGGTCCGTGCACCCCGGCCGAGGCAGGGATCTCGGTCGAGGCGGTTCGGCGGCTGGCCGGGCGGTTTCCCATTCTGGGAGTGTGCCTCGGGCATCAATCGATCGGGCAAGCATTCGGGGCTCGCATCGTTCGAGCTCGGCAACTGATGCACGGCAAAACCGATCTGATTTACCACGAAGGTCGAGGATGGCTCGGCGATCTCCCCAGTCCCTTCGTCGCCACTCGCTACCACAGCCTTGTGATCGACCCCGATTCGCTCCCTGAGGAGCTGGAGATGACGGCATGGAGTGAAGGGCCTCACGGCATTCAAGAAATCATGGCCGTGCGGCATCGATCGCTGCCGCTGGAAGGGTGGCAATTCCACCCCGAAAGTTTTCTGACTGAAGTCGGCCACCGCCTGTTGGCGCGGTTCTTGGGGCGCGAGGAACCGCACAACCCAATCGCCACGGAGTGCGAACCGGGATGGGAAAGCTGATCGAAATCGAACAGGCGTGGGAACAGATCGATGCCGCCTCCGCTTCGTCGGCGCTCGAACCGATCGAACTCCGGATCGAACAAGCGGTGGGGCGAGTCTTGGCCGAATCGGTGGTCAGTGACATCGATGTGCCTCCCTATCGCAAGGCCTTGATGGACGGCTATGCCGTCTCGAGCGGCGATGTGGAGCCGGGTGTCGCCTTGCCGATCCGTGGTGAGATCCTTGCGGGTGCGGTTCCGGAGCAACCCCTGGAAACGGGAACAGCGGTGCGAATCATGACCGGCGCTCCGTTGCCTCAAGGCGCCGATGCGGTCGTTCCGGTCGAGCAGACACGGCGAGAAGGCGATCAAGTCCTCTTCGAGGGCACCGTCTCGGCAGGGGCGAATCTGATGGAGCAGGGGTTCTGCACGCAACGAGGCGAGACGGTGATGTCGGCCGGTGCCACGGTCGCGGCACACCACGTCGGGTTGCTCTGCGAGGTCGGAGCCGCGCGCGTCGGCGTGCATCGGCCGCCTCGAGTCGCCGTCCTCTCCACAGGTGACGAGCTCGTGTCACCGACAGATCTTCCCGGTCCAGGGCAGATTCGCAATACGAACGCGCCGCTACTGGGATCCCTGGCCGAGCGGGATGGGGCTCACGTGAGCCAGTTGGGAGTCGCCGCAGACAAGGCGGAAGAACTGGCGGCGCGAATCGGCCGGGGGCTCCAGCACGACGTGCTGCTCTTGTCCGGCGGTGTTTCGGCCGGTGTCCGCGACTTGGTTCCCGCCACGCTGGCGGGGTTGGGCGTGGAACCCGTCTTTCACGGAGTGCGACTCAAGCCCGGAAAGCCGGTCTTTTTCGGCGTCCGACCGGGCTCGCCGCCGACGTTCGTCTTCGGACTTCCCGGGAATCCCGTCAGCTCGTGGGTCTGCTACGAACTCTTCGTTCGCAGGACACTCGATCATCTGAGCGGTCGCGGGCTTGTCGATCGGTGGCAGGAGCGGACGGTGGCCGAAGACTTCGCGTACCACGGAAGTCGGCGGACGCTTCATCCGGCGAAGCTGGTAGGTCGCGACGCGGTGCGACTGCTTCCATGGAAGGGGTCGGTTGATCAACGTGTGCTTGCTGAGGCCGATGCGCTGGTGGATTTGCGCGAGGCGAAGGGTGTGGCGGCAGGCGAGTTGGTAAAGGTGTACGTGTTGTGAACGAGCATGAGGCTGGTGCCAAGGGTCGGACGTGGAAACAGTTTGAGCTCCCGTTGGGCTTGAGCCTCTTCTTTTATTGGGCCGCTTTGCCGCCGCTGGAGTGGTGGCCGCTGGCGTGGCTCGTTCCGCTCCCGTGGATCCTCGTCGTCCATCCCCATACCTGGGCGGTGCGCCGGCCGTACCTGAGGATCTGGCTGTTGGGCGGGCTTTTCTGGATGGCGGTGCTCCAGGGTGTCCGCCTCGCTCACTGGGCCAACTATTTCGGGCTCCTCGGGCTGGGGCTCTACTTCGGGGCGTTCTGGCCGATGTTCGTCCTGGCCGCTCGAGCCCTGCATCACCGGCTGCGGTTCCCAATCCCGCTGGCGGTCGCCGTGGCGTGGGGGGCGACGGAGTGGCTGAAGGGGCAGGGGCCGGTCGGGTTTGCCGGGGCCGCGTTGGGGCACACGCAACTTCACTGGTTACCGTTGATTCAGGTCGCCGATCTGGCGGGGGCGACGCTGGTAGGTTGTCTGGTGATGGTGATTCCTCTGGCTGCGGCGTCCGCCTGCTGGGGAGTTTCCAGCCGTGCCGCTCGAGTCGGATGGGGACTCGTCGCCGTCGCCCTGCTTGCCGGCCAAGTCGGCTATGGCTGGTGGCGACTCGGGAACCTACCGGGTCGTCCTAAAAAAGAGGACGAGCCGCTGCGCGTGGCGCTGATCCAGGGGAGCATCGACACCGATTTTGGCGCCGATCCCATGCGGCCCCGGCGCATGATGGAACAATACAGCCGGCTGACCTACGAGGCGTTACGCAAGCACGGGCCGGTCGACCTGGTCGTTTGGCCTGAGTCGATGTTTCCGATGGATGCGGTCGTACTCGACAGCGACGCTTCCACTTTGGCCGAAGGATACGCTCGAGCCGACCTCGTTGCTTCGCAGCAACAGTTCGAGCGGCTGGTCCGGCGCCTTGTCCATAGCATCCAGTCAACTCCGGGACCGGATGGTCGCGCGCGAGGCGGGACGTGGCTGTTGTTGGGAGTCGTGGTCTGGCACTTCGACGAGCGGGAATCGCGACGGTACAACTCGGCCCTCCTATTCGATCCCGACGGCCGTCTGCAAGCTCGGTACGACAAAATGCACCCGGTCCTCTTCGGCGAGTACGTTCCGTTCGGCGAGACTTTTCCGTGGCTCTACCAGCTGACACCGATGAGCAATGGGCTGACAGCGGGAGAGAAACCGGCGGCTTTCGATGTCGAGGGCGTACGGTTTTCGGTGAGCATCTGCTTCGAGTCGATCGTACCGGATCTCATCCGAAGCCAAGTGGTCGAGTTGGCCGACCGAGGGGAGGCTCCCGACGCCCTGCTCAACATTACGAATGACGGCTGGTTCTGGGGGTCGAGCATCCTGGATTTGCAGTTGCATTCGGCCGTCTTCCGCGCCGTCGAGAACCGGCTCCCCATGTTGGTAGCGGCGAACACGGGGCTTTCGGCCTGGATTCTCCCCACGGGAGAGATCGTGGCGGAGGGGCCTCGGCACGATACGGGGTTTCTCTTGGCGGAGGTTGGCAGGTCGCAGGAAGCCCAAAGCCCTGCTCGTGGGAGGCAGACTGCCTACCATCGAGTGGGAGATGGACTTTGGATCGCTGCGGCCGTACTGAGTCTGATTGGGGGTGTCATGGGGATGCGGCACCGCTACCAACGGAAATCAGGACGGGATTCAGGCCTGTCATGAAGGCGGGGAACCGGAATATCTTGTGTAACCGGTAATCTTTGGGGAAATCGTTGACACTCCCTGGTGGCCGGATTTATACTGGGCAATCTCGCCGATTCCGTGATGACTTGAGCATGGCGGCTTCTTGATGCCGGGCGTTCGCCTGGTGCCTGCGGAATGTCGGGAAACGTTTGCAGGACAGCCCAAGGGGAATTAGGCTGGACTGAAGGAGCTACCCGGCGACCGGGTGGAGCTCGAAGTATTGCGGCTTCGAGATTTCTGGATCACTGGCAAGGGAACCAGCGGTATGACGCTTCTCGGCAAGATCATCTCGGCCTTTATTTTCGTCCTCAGCATCGTCTACCTCTTCTTTGCCGCCATTGTTTTTTCGACGCATGTCGACTGGCACAAGAAGGCGACGGAGCTGGAGCAACAGTTGACGCAGCAGCGCAAGGTCAATTCCGATCTGCGCGAGTCGCAGCAACAGTTGATGGACAATTTGGCGATCGAGCAGGCGGCTCGGCGAGCAGCTTTGGCGAGTCTTGAGGTTCGGCTCACGATGAAGAGCCAGGAGCTGGAGGAGAAAACGAACGAACTAGCTCAGGCACTCAAGACGCAAGGCGAGGCCACGGCGGCAGTGAAGACGGCTCAACAGTTGCTCGCCGGTTTAACCCAAGAAGTCAATCAGCTTCGTGCTGATGTCAAAGCGGCTCAGCAGGCGCTGGACCAAAAGATGTTGCAGCTCGTTGCGACCACCGACGAAGTCAATCAGGCGCGGCGGTTGCACGCCGAGTTGACCGAGCGCCAGATGCAATTGGCCAATCAGGTAGCCGGATATGAGAATGTCTTGCGGAAGTTGGGTGTCCGCTTTGAGACTCGAAACGATGGTACCGTCGTTTCCGACGTGAACCAGTTGCCACCCGATTTGAAGGGTGTTGTCGTGGCAATCAGCGACGCCAAGTTGATCGAAGTCTCGCTGGGCTCGGACGACGGTTTGAAGGTCGGCGACAAACTCGATGTCTATCGTGACAACGCCTATCTGGGACGCGTCGTCATTCGCAAAACCGACGTCGATCGTTCGGTTGCCGAGATTCTTCCCGATTTCGCCAAAGGAACCATTAGGAAGGGTGACCGTGTCGCAACCAATCTCCAATGAACCATTGGCGGGACCTGAAGCGCAGGCCGGTTTGATGCCGAGTGCGGCTCCCAAGCCCAAACGCGGCATCGACGTCTACACGGTCATGCTGGTCTCTTCCGTCGTGGCCCTGGGCGTCGGCTGTATCTTGCTCTACCTGGAGATGCTCCGCTGCCAGTGACGTCTCGCCGATGCCGTGCTAGGACGGTCCTCGCATCACCATCATGCGAACCACCGGTGGCTTTCCGCCGTCATCGGCTTTACCAGGCTGCAGCATGACGCGCATTCCCTTCTGAAGGCGCTCCCGCTGTAACGGCTCGGGCCTACCTCGTCCTCGACGCATGATCCTCGTAGCGTCGGTAATCCGGAATGACTGCGTTTCGCCCGACCGGGTGCGCAGCGTGATCTCTCCCGATGCGCCGTCGACGTTGGTGATGACTCCCATGACACGGTCGCCTCCAGGAGCGAAGGGAGGACGGAATCGTCCGCCCCGCGGGCCGGCCATCGCCGGGCCCCGTCTTCCCCGGTTGCCGCGCATCACGCGGCCCCCATCCGGATCGGCTTCCAACTGCACCGTGTAGGTGTGCGTGAAGGCCCGGCACCATCCTTCCGTGTCGTGGCAGGCGAAGTAACGCACCACCACCTGGAAGCTCCGAGCCTCCTGCTTACCATTCGGCTTGACTTCTACGAGGAACTCGCGCGGCGCCGAATCGGTCTCGGACTCGATCTTCGGCCCCTTTCCGCGGTTGGGTTTTATCACGACCCCTTTGGCCGATCGGATTTCGAACTCGAACGGTCCTGCGAGGTTGTTCCAGTGAACGGAGTAGAGTGGATCGAGTCGAAAGCCGAGATAGAGCTGGCCGGGTTGGCCTTCGAGCACCTCCGGTTCGACTTCGGCTCGGAGTTTGACGTAGTACGGATCTTCGCTCAACGCGGTCGTCACGCGGAGGGGACGCAGGTTGGCGGGCAGTGTCAGTCGCTTAGTTGAGGAGCCCTCCGTCGACTTGCGGAAGTATGGGCGGATGCCGAGGTCTTCGACGCGCGTCGGCGGGTCGACTTTTCCGACGAGTTTTGCCAGATCTTTTCGCAATTCGTCGGGACGACTCCACACACGCTTGACCACGACTTTCCCTTCGGGATCGATGATGAACTCCGAATTCGGTGCGTTGCCGAGTGCATGGAGGGCGTCGTTGTCCATCGTGTCGCACAGCCAGGGAATTCCCGATCCCAGTTTGGCTTTGGCTTCTCGGATGTGCATGAGTCGTTCTTCGAGGCTGACCGGCTGCACGTACCCGTTGGTTTCCGGATGCGCCAGCGCCTTGTAGATGAAGTAGAACCGGACGCCTTTGGGACTGTAATCGCGATAAACCGCCTCCAAACTGGGGACGTTACGAAGGAAGGGCGGTCACGTGAGGCAGCCGAAGACGAGCACCGTGTAGTGGTCTTTCAGCTTCCGAAGCGGGAAGGGCTTGCCGTCGGCATCGTAGATCGTCAGCTCGGGAAGCGGCTTTCCGACGTCCGGGGACGTGGCATCGAAGCGCTGTTGCAACCGGGCTCGCATCGACTCGGGCGAAGGAGGCTGAGCCATTGCCGACTCCAGCAGCACGATGGTCGCCAAGAAAAGGGCCATTGGCAGGACACGCATGGGAATTTCCTCGCTGGAAGAGAAAGACAGAAGGTGGTGATCGCGGCTAGACGGATGCGTGCGAGCCGGATACCGGCTCGCCGATCCGCCAGCATGAGACCCCGCTGAGAGGGCCGCACTCTTTAACCCGGAATGGGCGACCGAGTGTCGCGGGGAAGCGAGAGAATCTACGGCCAAGAGCGGCGTGGCGACTGGCGACTGGAAGGCATGCTCTAACCACTTGCGAACACAAGAGTTGCGTTTGCTCTGTGCGTCACCGCACCCGCTTGTGAAAAGGGCTGGAAACGGCTACATTGCACGGTTTGAAATGGGTGGAGTTCTCGCGAAAAAACGGTCGGAAAGGAGCCTTCCTTGGCGGAGACAAAAGAGCCCACGGGCGACCAGCCGGAAGAGGGGGCCGTGGCGGACCGGATTATTGGTCTGCCCATCGAAGAGGAGCTCAAGCAGAGCTATCTGACGTACGCGATGAGCGTCATCGTCAGCCGGGCGTTGCCCGATGCGCGGGACGGGCTCAAGCCCTCCCAGCGCCGCATCCTGGTGGCGATGAACGACCTGAACTTGGGGCCCGGTTCCAGCCGAGTTAAATGCGCGAAGATCTCGGGCGACACTAGCGGCAACTATCATCCTCACGGCGAAGGCGTGATCTATCCGACGCTCGTCCGCATGGCCCAGGAATGGAACATGCGGTACCCCTTGGTCGACAAACAGGGGAACTTCGGATCGATCGCGGGACTTCCGGCGGCGGCCATGCGGTACACCGAGGCGCGCCTTTCGGCGCCCGCCGCCATGATGCTCGAGGATCTCAAGCTCGACACGGTCGACTACGTCCCGACGTACGACGAGTCGCGGACCGAGCCGACGGTGTTGCCGTCGAAGTTCCCGAATCTGCTCGTCAACGGTGCCAGTGGTATCGCGGTCGGGATGGCCACGTCCATTCCGCCTCACAACTTGCGCGAAATCTGCGACGCGTTGATTCGTGTCATCGACGATCCTCAGGTATCGATCGACGAACTCCTGGAGATCGTACCCGGCCCCGATTTTCCGACGGGAGGCATCATTTGCGGGCGGTCGGGGATTCGGCGGGGATACCACACCGGCCGCAGCACCATCGTCGTGCGGGCTCGAGCCCGCATCGAGGAACACAAAAAGGGCCGTTACCGCATCGTCGTGACCGAGATTCCTTATCAGCAGTTCCGGGACCGCGTTGTGCAGCGCATCGCCGACCTGGCCAACAGCGATCGCATCAAGGGGATCTCCGATATCCGCGACGAGAGCGACTTGAAGGAGCCGGTCCGCATCGTCATTGACCTGAAGCGGGACGCCGATCCCGATGTCGTTCTCAACCAGCTCTATCAGTTCTCGCCTCTCCAGGACTCCTTCTCCCTGATCTTCCTCGCTCTGGTCGACGGCAAGCCTCGCGAACTGTCGTTCAAAGGGCTGCTCGAGGAGTTCATCCGGCACCGACTGACGGTGATCCGTCGCCGTACCGAATTCCTTCTCACGCGAGCGCGCAAGCGCAAACACACGGTCGAAGGCTTGCTGCTGGCTCTGGCGGACATCGACGCGGTGATTCGCACGATCCGGAGTTCATCGACGCAGGCGGAAGCGAAGCAGAAACTGATGGAACTCGACTTCCCCGCAGCCATGTTGCAGCGCGCAATCGGGGACGAGGCGTTCGAGTTGTTCCAGGAAGAGCGCGGTGTTTCGGAAACGTATGCCCTCACGCCGGTGCAGGCCGATGCGATCCTGCGAATGACACTCGGGCAACTGGTGAACCTCGAACAGGAAAAACTCAGCGGCGAACACGCGAAGTTGCTCGAGGAAATCCGCGAATACCGCCGGATCCTCTCCGACGAGCAGAACATCCTTGACATCATCAAGAGCGATTTGCAGGAGATCCGCCGGCGGTTCGGAGATGACCGTCGAACCGAGGTCAGCGGCGAGGAGCTGGGGAACATCGATCTGGAGGACCTCATCGCTGAAGAGCAGATGGTCGTGTCGATCAGCCATCGAGGCTACATCAAGCGGACACCGGTCAGCACGTATCGGGCTCAGCGCCGAGGCGGCAAGGGGATCAAGGGAGCGACGATCGATGAGGAGGACCCGATTGAGCACTTGTTCGTGGCCAGCACGCATGCATATTTGCTCTTTTTTACCAGTCGAGGTCGCGTGCATTGGCGGAAAGTGTACGAGCTGCCGCAATTGAGTCGCGAGAGCAAGGGACGCGCGATCGTCAATTTGTTGAATCTCGAGCCGGGCGAGTCGATCATGGACTGCCGCCCGATCCGTGACTTCAACTTGCCGAATCATTTCCTGATGATGGCGACGCGCAACGGGCTTGTGAAGAAGACGCCGCTGGAAGCCTACAGCCGTCCGAAGCGAGGCGGGATCATTGCGATCAAGCTGCGGGAAGACGATGAGTTGGTCGACGTCGTCGTAACGACCGAAGGTGACGAAGTGTTGCTGGCAACGGCCAATGGCTTCGCCATTCGGTTCCCCGAGTCGGACGTCAGGCCGATGGGGCGGAATACGTCGGGGGTTAAGGGCATCACGCTTCAGCCCGGTGATGAACTCAAGGGGATGGTCGTAGTCGATCCGGACGCCACGCTCCTGACCGCCTGCGAAAACGGTTACGGCAAACGGACGCCGTTCGGTCCTAGTACACTGGGGACCCAAGAAGAGAACGGCGACGACTCGGGGTCCTCATCCATGCGTTACCGCACGCAGCGTCGAGGTGGCAAGGGGATCATCGACATCAAGACGACTCCTAGGAATGGGAAGGTCGTCGGGATCGCTCGAGTTACCGACGAAGACGAACTCTTGATGATGACGGCTCGAGGCAAAATCCAGCGCATTGCCGCTCAAGAAATCTCCGTCATCGGCCGCAACACGCAGGGCGTGCGCATCATGCGACTGGACGAAGGCGATACGCTGGCGGCAGTAGTCCGAGTTCCCCGGGAGGCCGACGCCGAGGCGGAAGAAGGGGCTGAGTCGGAAGCCAGCGCCTAAGCGCTGCGGGAATGCAGAGGGCTCTGCAAGCTATATATTCCGTAGCGAGAAGAGGCCCCGCACGTGGGGCGGGCCGACCGAGCGTCCACTACGGAGTGTACCTGTTATGCGGATTACCATGGTCGGGACCGGCTACGTCGGTCTGGTGACGGGAACTTGCTTTGCAGACCTCGGGAACGAAGTCACCTGTGTCGACATCGACCAGGCGAAGATCGAGCAGCTCGAGCAGGGAAAGATTCCCATTTACGAGCCCGGCTTGGCCGAGATGGTGCAGCGAAACGTCGACGCCGGACGGCTGCGGTTCACGACCAGCTTGAGTGAGGCGGCCGTTCAGAGCGAGATGATCTTCCTGGCGGTCGGGACGCCGTCCGGTGAAGACGGTTCTGCCGATCTCTCGGCACTGTGGCAAGTGACTGAAGGCCTCGTGGACTGCCTTCCCGCCTCGGCCGTCGTCGTCGTCAAAAGCACCGTGCCGGTCGGCACGAATGCCGCCATCTACCGGAAGCTGCGCGAGCGGACGGGGCGAGAATGCTTCGTTGCGAGCAACCCGGAGTTCTTGAAGGAAGGCGCGGCGATCAACGATTTCATGTATCCCGACCGAGTCGTTGTCGGAGTGCGGGAATCGGAAACGGAGTTGAAACTCCGGCATCTGTACGCACCGCTTCTGAGAACTGACAAGCCGTTTTTGGCGATGTCGCCCGAGAGTGCCGAGATGACGAAATACGTCGCCAACGCGTTGCTCTCGACCAAGATCAGCTTCATCAACGAAATGGCCAACCTCTGCCAGCGCGTCGGTGGCGACATCGATGACGTCCGGCGAGGCATCGGGCATGACCGGCGCATCGGCTTCGCGTTTCTCTTTCCAGGAGCCGGCTATGGAGGAAGTTGTTTCCCGAAGGACGTCCGAGCCCTCGGAAAGACGGCTCGCGAACACGGGATCGAACCGCTCATTCTCGACGCCGTTGACCAGGTGAACAATCGGCAGAAATCGGTGTTGGCCAACGCAGTTCTCGAGAGACTAGGGCCTTCGTTGCAAGAGAAACGCATTGCCGTGTGGGGACTCAGTTTCAAGCCTCAAACTGACGACATCCGCGAGGCACCATCGTTGGTGCTGATTGATCGGCTTCTGGAAGCTGGAGCCGTCGTGCAAGTCCACGACCCGGCCGCGTTGGAAAACGTGCGAGCTCTCTACGGCGATCGACTCGTCTATGCCCACTTGCCCCTGGATGTCCTCGAAGACGCCGATGCACTCGTGATCGTCACGGAGTGGACCGAATTCCGTCATCCCGATTTCCGACTGATGAAGGAACGAATGCGGCAGCCCCTTATCTTCGACGGCCGCAATCTGTATGACTTGGAAGTGATGCGGGAACAGGGGTTCGAATACCATTCCATCGGCCGGCCCATTGTGCTGGGCCGGAAAGAATGCAATGAGACAGCTAGGAAGTAACCATGTCCGAAACGGTGGTGGTTTGGACAACGACCGGATCGCGTGAGGAAGCAGAGGCGCTCGCGGAACGGTTAGTGCGCGACCGATTGGCCGCGTGCGTGCAGATCGACGGACCGATTCGCAGTGTCTATCGGTGGCAGGATGAGGTGGAATCGACCGAAGAATGGCGCTGCATGATCAAGACTCGGCGAAGCCTCTATCCGCGCTTGGAAGCCGCACTGCTTGAGTTGCACTCCTACGACGTCCCGCAGATCGTCGCCGTGGCAGCCGACCAGATACTGCCGGCGTATGAGCAGTGGTTGCTCGAGTCGACATTGAGTCCGCCGACTTCATGACGGTTTCTTCTTTGCGCCTTGGCGCCTTTGCGCGCAAAAAGAATGCCTCGCGCAAAGACGCGAAGACGCAAAGGGGGTTGTTCTTGCAGCACGCTCGCATCCCCTCTGCCTTTTTTCCTTTCTTTGCGCCTTGGCGCCTTTGCGCGCAAAAAAACTCGCGCAAAGACACGAAGACGCAAAGGGGGTTTGCGCGCAGGGAGATGCTGAGGGTAATCGCTCAGATAGATGCCGTCGATCAGGTGGTCGCTTTGACGCGGCGTTCCTTGAGTCGCACGGCTTTACCGACGCGCTTGCGCAAGTAGTACAACTTGGCTCGGCGAACGACGGCCGATCGCTTGACGACGACCTTGGCGATGCGCGGCGAGTGGAGCGGAAATTTGCGCTCGACACCTTCACCCGCCACGATCCGTCGGACGGTAAACATCTCCCGCGTCCCACTGCCGCTCTTGGCGATGACGGTTCCCGTGAAGACCTGAATTCGCTCCTTGTCTCCTTCGAGGATCCGGGTGTGGACGTCGACCGTGTCGCCGATCTCGAACTGCGGCGGGTCGGGTTTGAGACTCTCTTGTTCGACGACGTCGAGCAGTCGGTGTTTCATGGCAGGGAACCTTTCGTTTCTTAAGTCGTTGAATCGTCTTCGGGCGGACGCTCCGGGTCGGGGAGCAGATCGCGCCGTTTGGCTCGAGTCCGCCGGTAACTGTCTTCTTGTCGCCAACGAGCAATCCGCTCATGGTCGCCCGTCAGCAGGATCGGAGGCACCTCGCGCCCGCGGTAAACACGCGGCCGCGTGTACTGGGCACACTCGAGCATCCCGTGCTGTTGGGAAAACGAGTCTTCCTGGGAACTCCGCTCGTCCCCGAGCACTCCGGGAATCAATCGCAGTACGCTGTCGATAATCACCATGGCGGCGACTTCGCCTCCGTTGAGGACATAGTCACCGATTGAAATCTCCTCCGGCTGCAAAATGTCGATGACTCGCTGGTCGAAACCTTCGTACCGCCCGCAGATGAGCACCAGTCGCGAGGCGGTAGCCAGGTCGCTGACGAGTCGCTGATCGAGTCGTTTTCCTTGGGGACTCAGTAGGATGAGTCGCCCGGGTTCGTCTCCTCTAGCCTGAATCTCTTCGACACATTCGACAACCGGCTCGACCCGGATCACCATCCCGGGTCCTCCGCCGTAAGGCCGGTCGTCGACACTTCGGTGTTTATCGTGAGTCCAATCCCGCAGGTCATGCAGGTGGACGGAAACGATGCCCCGCTCGATCGCCTTGCTGAGGATGCTTTGCTGCAGGTAGCCGGGAAAGATCCCGGGAAACAGCGTCACGATGTCAAAACGCATGGGCGATCGCTACGAGTTCACTCCGAAGCCTCCGCCGTTTTTTCCTCCGCGGCCTCCCCTTCGGCCCCGCTCGTCTCCTCACCGCGCGTCTCTTCGGCTGTCGGCGTCTGGGCACCTTCGTCCGCGGCCGGAGCCTCGGCGGCCGGAGCCTCGGCTGCCGGAGACTCTTCGGTTTCCGAGGGGGCTGCTTCGGCTTCCGCCTCCGGAGTTTCTTCGGCTTCCGCCTTCACCGCCACCGGTGGAGGAGCCTGGGGTTTGATCTTGAGCCGCTCGAACGCCTCCTTTTGGCGTTCCAGATGCGTTCCTTGGCTGCCGTACTTCTTGATAAGGACTTTGACCTTGGGCGTCGGCTGAGCCCCCACGCTGAGCCAATAGTCGATGCGGTCCCCCTTGAGGACGGCTCGAGCGTCCACCTCCTTGACCATCGGATCGTAGTATCCGAGCTCTTCGATCACGCGGCCGTCACGCGGCGTACGAGCGTCCATGGCACAGATGCGGAAAAAGGGGCGATGCCGCCTTCCCATGCGTTTCAGTCGGATCCGAACGGCCACCAAACAGTCTCCTCTCAACGGGCAGTCGAAATATCGCCAGGGCGCACCGGCACAACTCGCCGGGGCCGGATCATGCTGCAGTGAACCAAGCAGGATACTACTCAGGCCCCTATCTGATCAAGCGGGGTTGGGGTTGCCAGACGGGATCGGCTTGGTGGATCGTTGGTTGCCATAGGACCTATAAGACGTATGGGACATATAGGGTACTCGCCGCGGAGCGGCGAGCTGCGGAACATCGGCCACCACGTGACAGCCAAGAAATCAATCCTAGACGTCCTCTATGTCCTATCCAGTCGTATAGGTCCTATGCGTCTTATAGGTCCTATCGTAACCCGCGTGACTTCCGCACCTCCCAACCTCTCACCGGCAGCCCCGGCTACGGCTATACTAGGCCCGTCTTGTCATTGCCCAATGGTGGCTTCAGCCGAGGAGAGACGTCCCCATGAGTGCTGCCGACGATGCCGCGTCTGCCATTCCCCAATATCCGATCGACCGGCTGCGGGAGCCGATTCGGAGGTTTCTCCACGTGGAGGCAGCCAGCGGCGTGGTCCTGTTCTTGGCAGCCGTCGTCGCTCTGATCATGGCCAACTCGCCGTGGGGGGAGGCCTACATCGGGTTCTGGAAAACGAAGGTCGGCATCACGATCGGCGAATTCGAATTCCGACACTCCCTTCACCATTGGATCAACGACGGCCTGATGGCCATCTTCTTCTTCGTGGTGGGCCTGGAAATCAAATGGGAACTCGTCCACGGACAACTGCGGAGCGTCCGCCAGGCAACGTTACCGGTGGCGGCAGCCGTGGGAGGGATGGTGGTGCCTGCGCTGCTCTACCTGTCGCTGCAGCATGGAGAGCCGACAGCTCACGGCTGGGGAATCCCTATGGCCACCGACATCGCCTTCGTGGTGGGATGCATGGCCATTCTCGGCAAGCGAGTGCCACTCGAACTCCGCGTCTTTCTTCTCACGTTGGCCATCGTGGACGACATCGGCGCCATTCTCGTGATCGCTCTGGGATACAGTGAGGGCGTCGACCTCAGATGGCTGATGTGGGGCGGCCTGGGGCTCCTCTTTATCTTCCTCCTTTTGCGACTAGGTGTGCGAAGGATTCCGGTGTATGTCGTTGTGGGGGTCGTCGTATGGTACGCCATTCACGAGTCGGGAGTCCATGCGACGATCGCCGGCGTGCTCTTGGGACTGGCGGCCCCCGCGAAGAGCGAAATCAGTGAAAGCGGATTTCGAGCCATCCTGCGTCGAGCCAGCGAGGCGTTCGAAAGCGGGGAATGGGCGCGAGCGGAGCACCGATCCGAGCATATCACGCGCTTTCAGCAACTCGCGCGAGATACCATTTCACCAGCCGAATACCTTCAAGGAAAGCTGCATCCTTGGAGCAGCTTTGTGATCATGCCCATTTTCGCTTTGAGCAACGCCGATATCCCCATGGCACCGGGCGAGCTCGTCGAGCCGCTTGCCCTCTCGGTCATTTTCGGCCTGGTCGTGGGAAAACCCGTCGGTATCATCCTGGCAAGCTGGCTAGCCGTGAAATCGGGCCGAGCCGAACTGCCGCACGGCATTTCCTGGAAGGTTCTCTCCGCCGCTGCCTGCCTCGGAGGCATCGGCTTCACCATGGCCATCTTTATCGCCGGTTTGGCACTCACGGAAGCTCACCAAGTCGAAACGGCCAAGGTCGGAATCCTGGCAGCCTCGGTCGTCGCCGCCACGTTGGGCGTTAGTTTCCTGCTCGCCACGCTTCCTCCGGTTTCCCACCAAGCGACGGAAAGCGAGTCCTCGGCGTGACGCATAGCGTGTACCTTGCCGGTGACTCCCGCAACGCCTCTCCGTCCCACGGCCGGCTACTGCGAGGGTGGTGCCGGCAAGCGAAGTTTGCCTCCCGATCCGCTCTGTGCCTGGAGCAACTCGACGAACTTCCGCAGTGATTCGCGAGCCGCCTGGAATTCGGACCGCTGAGTCAACACCTGATACTGCGGATCGGTTTGGACCCGGTCATATCGCCTCAAGAGGGCTTGGACTTCTTCGAGCCCAAATGTCTGGCCCGGTTGGACGAGCGAGGCGGGCGGACCGAGATACCGCTGCCAAGCTTCATCCAAGAGAGCAGCCAGGGTGTTCCAGCGAGTCACGAATTCCTGCCGACGGGTCTCCACCGAAACCACAGCCGACGACGTGGCCGGTGCGGGCTGAACGATCTGGCCACCTCCCGCCGCTGCGCCAGCCGCCGGAGCACCGACAGCCGGAGTAGAAACACTTTGGAGGACTCCCAGTAGCGTCAGCGCGGACGTGGGAACCTTTCCGAATGCGTAATAAGCTTGCGTGGCCGCGTGATCGACCTGCAAAGCTGCGCCGTCGATGGAAACTCCCGCGAAAAGTCCGCGTGAACGTGCATACGAGTAGATTTCCGCACTCAGTTTCGCGTCGGTTCCCGCCTCAAGTCGCCGTCCGACCGGGCCGGCTGCCGCCGCCGCGTCAACCCCGATCGTGAACTTGCCTTTCTTCAGTTGATCCACGCGCCCCCGATTCTTGAAGACCAAGACGACGTCGCTCGAGGCGATCCCCACCTGCCATCCAAGGCTGCCCCCGGTCATCGTGACGAACAGCGGAGCCTCCCAATTGCCTTGGGCATCGCGAGCGATCAAGACACCCTTGCCGTGTCGGACACCGGCGACCAGGCCGATCTTGAGCAACCGAGGAACAATGACCACGCCTTGGGCGTTGGCCAGCATGCTGCGAGGAATTCCCTGACCCGGGGTGCCGAGTGCTTCCTTCAAAACGGCAGTCGCTGATTCAATGATCCGCTCCTCAGGTATCGACCCCAGCACGGGCTGGACCGGCTGAGCCGCGACCTGGGCCACAGCGGACGAAGAGAGAAGAGCCAGTGCCGCGAATCCCAGCGACACTCCGGTGCAAACGCGCAAGCGACCATTCATCTTCAGCGTCCTTTCTGGTAGTCGACGACCTGCCATGCTCGCCGAATTGTACCCGGATGTCCCTTACCGGGCCAATCCCAACCGGCGGTCCGTTTCGGCGATCAACGCCTGCAGCCGGTCCGATAATGCCAGTGGGAAGGATTGGGCCGCCGGTTCGAGTCGCCGATAAGCCTCGGGGAGACGGTCCAGTTGCTCTCGCGTCCGCCGTCGAATCACCTCGAGCGATTCCGCAGGTCCCACACGTTTTCCGGCTCGCATGACCGGCACCAATAGCGGCTCGCCCGGCAACTCCTCATCGGCAACAGCCAACGTATCTCCGGCCATCTTGCCGTCATCGCCGTACCGCCGAAAAACCTGCTTGCGCCCCGGGTAGGTCTGTTTTCCCGGTGAGACCTTGCGTCGTGCCAGACCGGCATACTCCTCCAGCTTGTAGGCACAGTTGAGATAAGGGGCGTCATGCGAGGTCACCAGCCGCGTCCCAACTCCGAAACCGCCGATGGGGGCTTCCTGCTGAGTGAGACTCCTCAGTTTCCACTCATCCAGGTCCCCACTGACGAAGATGCCTATGGACTCGAGACCGGCGGCGTCCAGGCGTCTCCGCACCTCCTTGGCAAGTTCCCCCAAATCGCCCGCATCGATCCTGACGGCGCGAATCCGGATACCTTCTCGTTCCAAGATCCGTGCCGCTTCGATCACCTTGGCCACTGCCAATAATGTGTCATAAGTATCGATGAGAAGCACGACATTGTTGGGCTGCGAGCGAGCGAACGAGAGGAACGCATCGAGTTCATTGTCGTGGGCCATGACATACGAGTGGGCCATCGTACCGAAGATGGGCAGTCCGTACCGCTGGCCGGCCAACACATTCGACGTGCCAGTGAATCCGACCGCACAGGTGGCTCGAGCCGCCATGAGGCCGGCTTCGGCTCCGTGCGCGCGGCGCAGTCCGAATTCCACAAGAGTGCGCCCCGGTGCGGCCAAGACACATCGCGCCGCCTTCGACGCGATCATGGTCTGGAATTGCAGGAGATTGATCAATCGAGTCTCCACGAGCTGAGCCTGATGGATCGGTGCCGTCACCCGCAGAATCGGTTCGTTGGGAAAAAACACCGTCCCCTCGGGCATGGCGTCGACATCACCCTGAAAACATATCTCGCCGAGCCAATCGATGAAGCGGTCATCAAAGAGACCAGTCGATCGCAGGTAGTCGGCTTCCTCGTCGGTCAGCACCAGGTGCTCGAGGTATTCCAAGGCCTGTTCGAGGCCGGCGGCGACCAGGAAGTTCCTTTCGGTCGGCAACTTGCGCACGAAGAGTTCGAAGACGGCTTCTCCGGCGAGGCCCTCGTGCCAGTAGCCTTGAAGCATCGTGAGCTGATAGAGATCGGTCAGCAGCAAGGGGACGGACATCGTCACGGGAGGTCCTCCAGGGTGGCAGGCCGGGCGCCGCCAGCTATCATCTCGTCGATGGCGCGGTCGCCGTCCTCGGGATGGACATTGACGGCCCGGATAGCGTCGGTCAGCAGACGAACGTCGAATCCCCGCCGCAGGCCATCGAGTACTGTTTGACGCACGCAATAGTCCGTGGCCAATCCTCCCACCCAAAGACGACGAACACCCAACTCCTTAAGTCGCTCTTCCAACTCGGTCCGTTCGAATCCCGAATAGGCCTCGCGGTTGGGATCGGTTCCTTTGGAAATGACCATCGTCTCCGACGGAAGGTCCAGCCCTTCGGCGAACCGAGCCCCTTCGGTGTCCGCCACACAGTGCACTGGCCAAGGGCCACCTTGGGACTCGAACGAGCAGTGATCGGGCGGATGCCAGTCGCGCGTCGCGAAAACGGGCCATCCGTGCTCGGCGGCATAGGCAAGGTACCGATTGAGGACGGGAACGACCTCATTCCCGCGGGGCACGGCCAACGCCCCGCCCGGGAGAAAATCCCGTTGCACATCGACGATCACCAAAGCATCCGGGGAAGTCGGCATGGTTTGGAGCATCTCCCCTAGTCGTCCCTTCGCGTGCCGCGCGGAGGACACCGGCGACGGCCTGACGCGTTGCCTCGTATTGTCGCACACCGCCTCAAGCCCCAAAAGATGCGGCGTTACCCGCCTCGACGGCCGGCACCTTTGGCGGGACTCCCTTGCAAGCTCGGTCGACTCCGCAAATAATACCATTAGGTCGAGAATCGCTCACGGTTCCCGACTCCCGCCGTGCTTTCCCTCCCCACGACAACCTTTCCTTTCAAAACGCACTGGAGGCGATCCGCTCCGGAAGCGAGGTGTTCTCATGCGGTGGCTGACGATCACAACCGCGGTCCTCATTGGCGTCTTTGGACTGCCGCGCAGCCATGCAGATCCGCCGGCCCACTTGGACGGCCAAAAGATCTACGAGCAAAAGTGCGTCAAGTGCCACGGAAAGGACGGGCGCGGCAATCCCGAGATGGATGTGGCACCGCTGGCAGGCGAGCAGACACTCGAGGGACTGACTCAGGCGATCGCCGAGACGATGCCGGAAGACGATCCGGAGAGCTGTGTGGGGGCGGAGGCGAAAGCGGTGGCCACGTACGTCTTCCGCCGATTCTTCGAGCCTCCCCAGGACCAGGTCGCCGGACGTCCCAAGCAGGAGCTGGCTCGCCTGACCGTTCGCCAATACCGCCAGGCGATCGCCGACTTGGGAACGGAGATCTTTGGCAACTCGCAGCAGAAGCTCGCCACCAGTGACGCGCGAGGCCTTTGGGCGAGCTACCACAACCACCGCCACCTACGGCACGACAAGAAGGTGTTGGAACGGATCGATCCGGTGATCGACTTCGATTTCGGCAAAGGGAGTCCAGGGGAGAAGATCGGCAAGGAGGAGTTTTCGATCCAATGGCACGGAAGTTTGTTTGCTCCCGAGACGGGCGAATATGAAATCATCGTCCACAGCCACAATGGTTTTCGACTCTGGCTGAACCATCCCAAGGACGCGCTGATCGACGCGTGGGTGCGCTCGGGCGACCAGCGGGAGCATCGAGCCACGGTGTTCCTCGTCGGAGGCCGCTGGTATCCGCTGCGGATCGAGTATTTCAAGTACAAGGACCCCGCCGCCTCGATCCAGCTGCTCTGGCGCCGCCCTCACCGCGAGCCTCAAGTGATCGCTTCGGACTACTTGACCCCTCAAGTCGGCTCGCGTGTGCTCGTCGTCGACACGCCGTTTCCTCCCGACGACCGCAGCTACGGCTACGAACGAGGGAATCAGGTGGGCGAGGGATGGCAGCGAGCCGTCCTTGCAGCCGCACTCTCGGTTGCCGAACAGGTAGTCGATGCGATGCCTCAGTTTCTAAAAGAGGGCCGGGACGATCCGGAGAAGGTGCGTGCCTTCGGATACCGCTGGGTGCGACGCGCCTTCCGCCGGCCGCTGGACGACGCCGCGCGACGGGACTACGTCGACCGCTTCCTCGAGGGAACAAGTGACATGACCGTGGCAGTCAAACGCATCGTGTTGGCCACGCTCTTGTCACCGAGGTTCCTCTACCGCGAAACGATCGATGACGGATACGACGATTTCGACATCGCGTCGCGGCTTTCCTTTGTCCTGTGGGACTCGATTCCCGACCCGTGGCTGCTGGACTGGGCCGAGAAAGGCAAGTTGCGTGGGGAGGAAAACATCCGTCGAGCCGCCGAGAGGATGCTTCAAGATCCTCGCACGCAGTCGAAGTGGGGTGTCTTCTGCTACTACTGGTTGAGGCTCGATCGGTTCGAAGACATTACCAAAGATACGAAGAAATACCCCGGTTTCGACCAGCAGCTCGTCACTGACTTGCGAACGTCGCTGGAGAAGTTTCTGCATCGAGTCGCCTGGGAAGAAGAGGCGAGCGACTTTCGCAAGTTGTTGCTGTCGGATCACTGGTATGCGAACGCTCGGCTTGCGCGATGGTATGGCGGGAAGGCCTCGAGCGACCTGGAGTTCATTTGGCAGCCGGTCCCCAAGCCGGACAGTGCGGGAGGCGTCTTGACGCACCCGCTCCTCCTGTCGGGACTCGCCTACCACGCGAGCAGCTCACCCATCCATCGCGGCGTCTTCGTGGCACGCGGCATCCTCGGAAGAAGACTCAAAGTGCCCCCGGTCGCCGTGGCTCCGATCCCGGCCGACAGCAAGCCCGACTGGACGACACGGCAACGGATCGAGTTCCAAACGAAGCCAACCGCGTGCCGGACATGCCACGATTTGATCAATCCACTGGGGTTTCCACTGGAGCCGTTCGATGCGGCCGGCCGATTCCGGGAGAAGGAGAACGGCCGACCGATCGATGCTTCCGGCTGGTTGACGCTCGCCTCGGGAGATAAAGTGGAGTTCTACGGACCGCGGGAATTGGCCGAATACCTGGCGGGAAGTTCGGAAACGCACGAGGCGTTCGTGCGGCAGGTTTTTCACGAGTTCGTCAAGCAGCCGATCCTCGCTTTTGGTTTGGACAAGCCCGACGAACTCACACGCCGTTTTGTGGACCGCGGATTTCACATTCGCAAATTGCTGGTCGATGTGGCGGTTGTAGCAGCGCTTCCGGCCAACCAAGAGTAAACGGAGAAGGGCTGATGAGCCAAAAAAGTCGTCGCGAGTTTCTGAGAGAATTAGGCGTCGGTACGGCCGCGCTGCCGTTCGTTTTCAATTTGCCCTCGCTGGCAGGCGCTGCCGAAAAAACGACGCGCCCCAAACAGCGGCTCGTCATCATGTTCTCGCCCAATGGAGTCGTGCCGCCGACGTTTTGGCCGGAGAAGGAAGGCGAGGATTTTGAGCTGAAGGAGTCGCTTACGCCACTTGAGCCCTTCCGCGATCGCACGTTGATTCTGCACGGAGTGTGCGACAAGATCCGGGGAGACGGGGACAACCATATGCGCGGCATCGGCTGCCTGCTGACCGGTGTCGAACTCTTCCCTGGTAACATTCAAGGCGGTTCCCATACACCGGCCGGTTGGTCACGCGGCATCTCCATCGATCAGGAACTCAAGAAGCGATTGCAAAAGGACCCGGCAACGCGCACGCGCTTCGGATCGCTCGAGTTCGGCGTGATGGTTCCCGACCGAGCCGACACGTGGACGCGCATGGTCTACGCCGGTCCCAATCAGCCGATCGCTCCGATCGACAATCCGTATCAGATGTTCGACCGCTTGTACGGTCAACTCAAGGTGCGAGCCGACTTGGAAAGCGTGCTCGATGTCGTCAAGGGCGACCTGGCTCGTATCGGCTCGGCGCTTCCGGCTGAAGACCGGCAGATCCTCGAGGCTCACGCCGAAGGCGTGCGGTCACTTGAACGGGAGATCGCCGAAGCGCAAGAAGCGTCATCGCATCCGGTCCCCGAATTGGAACCGGGGGTGCATGAGAAGAACGACCAGATGCCCAAGATCAGTCGGATGCAGATCGACCTGATGGTGCACGCGTTCCAAGCCGATTTTGCTCGGATCGCCACGCTGCAATACACGAACTCGGTGGGGCAGGCGAAGATGCGCTGGATCGACGTCCCCGAGGGCCATCACGAGCTGTCGCACAAGCCCGACAGCGACGAGACATCCCAGAAGAAACTGACGCGCATCAACCGCTGGTTCTGCGAACAGCTCGCTTACCTGGCAAAGCGGCTGGCGGAGACCCCCGAACCGGGAGGCGACGGTTCGATGCTCGACCACACCACCATCCTCTGGACCAACGAACTGGGGAAGGGCAATTCGCACACGCTCGACAACATCCCCTTCGTCGCCGTGGGTGGCGGTCTGGGCTGGCGTATGGGTCGGGCACTCAAGTTCCCGAAGGTTCCCCACAACCGGCTGCTTTTGGCGATCGCCGAGGCGATGGGGCACCCGATGAAGACGTTCGGAAATCCCGAGTATTGCGGCGACGGCCCGCTCACCGGATTGGTGTAACGGGCCGTCTTGCCGATTGAGCCGCGGACGTTGCGGGCGCTGCTGTCGGCGCCGCTATTGGGGGAGTCGCCCCATTTCGACCTTGGGGAACGATCCGGTCAGCGCCTTCATGAACTCGACCAGATCCTTCTTATCTTGAGCGCTCAGGTTGAGCTTCCGGATATCCTTGCTCAAGTAGGGATTCGGATGGCCGCCCCGAGCGTACCATTCGACGACTTCCTCGAGTGTCTTTTGGCTGCCGTCGTGCATGTAAGGGGCGGACAGGGCCACATTGCGGAGTGTAGGCGTCTTGAAGGCGCCTTTGTCCTTTTCCTGCTTCGTGACGTTGTACCGTCCCAGATCGGGGTTGGGTTTGTCCATGCCGACACCGAGGTTGTGGTATTTCTCGTCGGTGAAGTTCGCGCCCGTGTGGCAAGCCGTGCAACTCGCCTTGTCACTGAAGAAGAGCTCCCGCCCTCGCCGAGCGCTCTCGGACATGGGATGGGCGGCAGCCGCCTTTTTCACCGCCATGTACTTCTCATACAGTTCCGGTTCTTCGGACTTGAAGTCATCGAGATCTTCGAGGTAATCCGCGAACTGACGTTCGAAATTCCGAAGCGGCTCGTAGTAGTCGTACGGCGCTGGGCCAGTGACGATAACGCGTTCAAACGAGGCGATCGCCTTGCCGATGTTTTCAATTGTGACACCGTCGTCGAAAATCTTTTTGAACTGCAAAGCATAGCCGGGGATGTTCTTGACGGTCTGGACGGCTGCTTCGTGGGTATTGCCCATTTCGATCGGGTTGGCGATCGGACCGACGGCTTGCTCTTCCAGAGACGCGGCACGGCCATCCCAGAATTGGGCGCGACTGAGGATCCGGTTGTAACTTACGGGAGAGTTGCGATTCCCCGTCTGACCTCGAATGCCGACACCGAACCGCGTGTGCCGCGTGTAGGCTTCATCCGGATGGTGGCAGTCGGCACAACTGACCGTGTTGTCCGCGGAGAGTCGGCGATCGAAGTAAAGTTGCCTTCCCAGTTCGATCTTGGCTCGAGTCAACAGGTTGTCCTCGGGAATGTAGATGTTCTGAGCTCCCGCGCTGAGTCCCATCGGCAGGATCACTTCGAGCGTCCGATGGTTGGCGGGATCGGCGAGAAAGCGGCGGATCTCGTCCAGCTTGAGCGGCCCTTGGCCTGGGATACCGGACGTCAGCGAAGCATCGCCTAACACGACTTTGTCACTGCCGCTCGTTTCGCCCGCCTTGAGCGACATGGTGGCCATGGCGAACATCGTTCCGGCCAGACATGCTAGCCATGCCATCCGACACCGTTGTTTTCTCATATCGTTCTCTCCCAGAGTGATCGATGGGCAAATGGAGGTCGAGTCGGCACGCCCGCGTGGAGTCCGGCCGCTCGCCCTGCTACAATCGCGCAAAACAGCCCAAGAGGCCAGGGTACTAGTATACGCGACGAAACGGGGGAGTGGCAGATGCAAACGGGAAGTTCCGAGAAGCCGAGGGGGAATCACGTGAATCGCCGCACGGCTTTGGCCGCTGGGCTGGCAGGAGCGACCGCGATCTGCTCGGCCGGAGTGGGGAGGCAACCGGAACTTCCGGGGGTTCGGGCTACGTCGGTACGGCGGGTCTTCGACAACGGGGAGCACAACGCGTTTACCGATTTGGTCCGGTACGGCGGCCGATACTACCTGGCTTTCCGAAGTTGTCCCGACGGCCATGGCGTCCATCCCACCTCGTCGATCGTCGTCCTCGCCAGCGACGACCTCGGTACGTGGAGACAGGTCCATCGATTCTCGGTTCCCAAACGAGACACCCGAGACCCTCATTTCCTCGTCTTCGGCGACAAACTCTTCGTCTACACGGGCTGCTGGTATTGTGGCGACCATTCCCCCAAGCGATATGAAATCAACGAGCACCTCGGCTATGCCGCGTGGACCGAGGATGGTCAGTCATGGCACGGCCCGAAGATGCTCGAGGGAACCTACGGCCACTACATCTGGCGAGCGGCCTCGCGGGACGGTCGTGCTTACTTATGTGGGAGGCGGAAGCGTGAGTTCGCGCGGACTTCCAGCCGCGCCGAACGGGATCCGCTTATCGAATCGGCCATGCTTGTCAGTGACGACGGCCTGATCTGGCGATATCACGCGCTCTTTCAGGAAAGCTACGGAGACGAGACGGCGTTCTTGTTCGAACCGGATGGGAGTGTCCTCGCGGTAGCTCGCAGCGGCGGAGGACGCAATGCCGTACTGTGCCGAGCTCCCAAGCCGTATCAGCAATGGTCCCGCCGGGATCTGGGACGGTACATCGGCGGACCGATGCTGGTCCGCTGGGGAAACCGCTACTTCGTGGGAGGGCGCAAGACGGCCGGAGGACCGCCCGTCACAACCTTCTATTGGCTCAACAATGGCCGGCTGCACGAGGCTCTCACGTTGCCCAGCGGCGGCGACAATTCGTATCCAGGGTTCGTGGAGCTCAGTCCGACACGCGCCGTGGTCTCGTACTATTCCTCGCATGAAAAGGACAATCGAGGAAGAACACGGACGGCGATCTACCTGGCGGAACTCGAGTTGCTGGCGTGAAACTCCACGAGGATCCCCAGCGCTCGCCTTCCGCGAAAAGGAACTCGATTCGGAAGGAACTCTATTTCTTCTTCTTCCGGTACGAGTAGATCGGAAGGTGCCGGTAGTAGACCTCGAGCATGTACGTGGAGAGGCACGTTGTGTAGAGTCGCCCACCCAGGTTGCCCCACGCGTCGCGGCGAGGATCCCAGCTTCCTTTTTCCTTGCCGACTTTAACTTGAGCCTGAGGGACGCGCTCGCGCATGGCGGCATTCCACTTCTCCCACGCTTCTCCCTCCTGGTGGTGACATACTTGTGTCGCATAGTACCAATAGTAGACGTCCGGACTGCCTGTCTTGTAATCAATCCTACGTCCCACAAGCGTTCGGACGCCTCGCACGAGCCGCGGGTCGTCTTGTTCCCATCCCAGGTATTGCCGGCAGAGGAGTCCTTCGGCGGTCATCGAAGGTGTGGCTCCTCCTTCGCCTCGGCGGTACCGGTAGCGCGACCCACCGGAGGTCTGGAGGGAATCGAGGAATTCGCTGATGCGGTAAAGGGTTTCCTTGGGAACTTCGAGTCCCGCCATGCGAGCGCTTTGGAGGCCCATGAGGAACCAACCAGTGACGGAAAGATCGGCGTCGACCCCGATCTGATAGCGCCAGCCTCCTTGCGGCGTCTGAGACCGCACGGCGAACTGGACTGCTTTTTCCGCAGGCTTCTTATACTTGGGATTCTTCGTCATGCCATACAGCTCGCAGATCGCGATCATGGCTTGGGCGTGAGCGTAGAGCTGGTGGTGCTGCGAACCGCTGGGCCATTTGAAGAAGCCGTCCCGCTGTTGCATCTTCAAGAGGGCTCGAGCCCCTTTGGCGACCTCGGCCTTGTATTTGCCTCTCTGAGGCGTGATGCCGGCGCCTTGGAAGGCCAGGAGTGCCATCGCGGTGGCGGCGACGCGGTTCTCGGGAAAGCCGCCATTGCTGTAGGGGCCCGTCAGACTCCACGTCCCGTCGGAACGTTGTTGCCGCTTGAGCCAACCCAGGGCCAGGGCGACCGCTTCTTCGGTAACGGGCGTCCCGCCATACTTGGCCAGGAGTGCCTGCTTGTTGCCGGCTTCGCGCCCCGCCAGCGCCGCGCCGATCGACGTCGCCTGGATGTCGGCCGCCGCCGCCAGGACGCTCAAGTCAATCTCCACCTCAGGCAGATCGGCCAAAGGCTCGTCGACAGCCAGGTCATCGAGAGCCAGTTCGGGCATCTCGACATCCGGCTCAATCATTTCCGTCTGGAGATCGTCGTCATCCAGCCCCTCTTCGGTGGCCAGCGACGGATCGAGGACCAGCATGACCGTATCGACGGCTGGTTCGGCGATCGTCAGGAGTGCCAGCACGATGAGCACTGCGAGATGAAAGACGAAACTGACGAGCCACGGAGGGGAAGCGTCCACGGCTTGGTCCCACCATCGGCGCCACAACGGCGTTTCGACCTCGACTTCGGACTCAGCCTGCCCAGAATCGGCCTCGGTGGGCACGGTCACCGGGGGGGGATTCTTCCATCGCGAGCCCTCGGGCGTCTCGACGGATGGCGCAGCAACCGGTGTCACCTCGGGGGGGTCGAGAGCCGCTTCCGAGGCAGCAGGAAGTGGAGGCGGCCCCGCCGTCGGGCGCGGCGCTGCCGGAGGTGCCGGTGGACCCTTGCGTGGGGGAGCCGGCGGTGCCGGTGGCTCGGTCACGCGAGAGTCTTCGTTCCGGTGATTCATGCTACGTGGACGGACTCCAACGGACCGTCCCTGTGAAGGGGATGGCGAAGGCAGGGAACGCTCGCCGATCGCCGGTGGCCGAAGAGTTCAGCCCCTACCCGCTTCAGTTTATCACTTTTGATGGGCAGCGCCAATCAACAACGGCAGCGGTCCGATTGTCCGACGAGGTGGCAACTGGAGCAAACGTGGAGTTCAAGTCGCGGGCAGGAACGTGCCGATAGAAGGGACCTGGAGTTACCGTGGCGGGGCCTTGGCGGACAGCCGGACAGAGCCCTATAATCGGTAGCAGTTTGATACATAACGCGGGGTGGAGCAGCCCGGTAGCTCGCGAGGCTCATAACCTCGAGGTCACAGGTTCGAATCCTGTCCCCGCAACTTGCTTGGTCGCCGCAAACATCGGGCGACCCCAGGGTTCTACCAAAGGCCGATGCCGCCCGGCGTCGGCCTTTTTGCGTTTTATCGCCAGTTACGCCAAGGGCTTGCGGCCGCCGGCCCGTCCCTCCGTCTCTCACCTACCACCTCGCGCGCGATCTGGCCGGCCCACCGTGTTGGAAACACCCCTACGGTCCAGATTCGACATTCGCTCGATCCAGCGAAGCAGCAAGAGAAGATTGTCAGCGTCCGACGCGGAAGAACTGCATTGGCGCCCGGGCGGTAGGCGTGATCCACTGGGACGATTGTGATGATTGTTTTCTGCGACGTTCCAAGTATTCTATATTGGCCTGCATTGATGGACAGGTCGTCATGTGAGCGTGTTGTCTCGAACAAGCTTCCTGGAGGTCCGCCATGCTCCGGCCAATCACGTGTTTGCTACTCGTTGCCCTGGCGCCACATTTTGTCCCCGCTGTCTACGCCGATGCGCCTGCGCCGATCCACGACAAGACGCTCGTGGCATGGGTAACGGTGGGGAACCTGGAGCAGCGTGGAGGTAGCGTGCTGACGATCGAGAAGCCGGGCGGGGAGTTTGACGCCATCGTCTTTGGAGAATTGGCGCCGCGCAGGTGGATGCCCGGCAGTGCCCAATTCGCCCGGACCGAGCGACGCCAGCAATCCTGGCCGGAAGAAACAGCGGCCCCGGACACTTTGATCCAGATCGCCGTCGTGTACCAATCCGGTCGGATTAGCGTTTATCGAAACGGCCGGCAGTACTGCAGCTACGCTGTCCAGGGACAGCAGGCGTTCGGGGACGGCAGTCATGTCTTGATGGGGCTGCGTCATTTGGATGCGGCTCCGTCCAATCGCTTCTTTGTCGGTGCCATCGAAGACGCTCGAATCTACGACCGGGCCCTCACGGCTCAACAAATCGCATCCCTCGTGCCCAACAAAGTTTCCACACCAGCACCATTGGCCTGGTGGGACTTTGAAGACGGTGCGACGCGAGACCGCATGGGGAGATTCCCGGTCACGACGCTGGTGGGCAATGCTCGCGTGGAAGGCGGCCGACTGCACTTGCAGCCAGGCGGGGCCTACTTGATGGCAACCGATCAGCCGCCTCAATCCAGGCCCGATCCCGGTACCCAAACAGCCAGGATCGCCAGAAGTTTGCGCGAGAAGCTCTTGAGCGATCCCTACCGCCCCGGCTATCACTTCGTGACGCCTGAGGGGCGGTGCATGCCCTTCGATCCCAACGGTGCGATCTACTGGAAGGGGAGATACCACCTGTTTTACATCTACCAGGACGAGCGGGGACATAATTGGGGTCATATTTCCAGCAGGGATCTGTTCCACTGGCGACACCACCCCACCGGCCTGACGTCCGGCATGTTCAGCGGCAACTGCTTTCTGAACAAGGAAGGCCGACCAACCATGTGCTACCACCAGGTGGGGCAGGGGAATGCCCTGGCCGTCGCATTGGACGAGCAACTGAACCAGTGGCGCAAACTACCGTCCAACCCCATTACGCCCAAAACGAAGCCCGGCGATCCGTTTCACAACCGGTATCGCTCATGGGATCCTTTCGGCTGGGTCGAAGGCGATACCTACTATGCCATCTTTGGTGGAACGCGACCGGCGGTGGCCAAGTCGCACAGCCTCGAGGGACCCTGGCAATACGTCGGCGACCTGATGGGTTGCAGCGTCGAAGGCGTCTCCATCAACGAAGACGTTTCCTGTCCGGACCTCTTCCGCTTGGGCGATAAGTACGTCCTGTTGTGCATCAGTCATCGTCTGGGCTGCCGTTACTACGTCGGGGAATGGAAGGACGAGAAGTTCTATCCTTCGTTCCATGCCCGCATGAGCTGGGCGGACAATGCTTTCTTCGCTCCTGAGAGTCTCGTCGATGACCGAGGACGTCGGATCATGTGGGCCTGGATCTTCGACGCACCGCCCAACCCGCGCATCGATTATGGCTGGTCGGGAACACTGAGCCTGCCGCGCGTGCTGACGCTGGGCCAGGATGGCACGCTGCGCATGGAGCCCCCGGTCGAAATTGAGCAGCTGCGGTACAACGGACAATTCCTTACCAACCTGGATATCCCCGCCGACTCGGAAAAGCCCCTCGAAACAATCCGCGGCAACAGCTTGGAGCTGCTGATCGAAGCAGAGGTTCCCCAAACCGGACAGTTCGGCGTCAAGGTGTGCTGCTCGCCGGATGGTTCCGAACAGACCCTTGTCTTCTATGACGCGGCCGACAAGAAACTCAAAATCGACACCACTCGATCCAGCCTCATCAAGGCCCCCAAGACGACCGAGGGCCTCGTCAAGACCCCCGCGAAGATCGAGGGAGGGCCCTTTGAGCTGGAACCGGGCGAACGACTGACCCTGCGCGTCTTTGTCGACAAGTCGGTCGTTGAAGTTTTTGCCAATGGCCGCCAGGCCGTCATGCGTCGGATCTATCCCTCGCGCAAGGACAGCCTCGGGGTAGTCCTCTTCTCACGCGGCGGCGACGCCCACGTCCATAGCGTCAAGGCCTGGGAAATGATGCCGTCCAACCCCTTCTGACCACCGGTCGCAAAACCGCAACAACCAGCGGCTCCCTACCACTGCTCCTTCACCCGGCTCTCGTCCTTTACCGCGTCCTCGTAGTAGTAGTGCTTGCACGGAATGAAGATCTTCTTAGAGACCTCCTCCCCCTCCAGGTACTTCACAAACGCCTCGACAATCCCTTTGGCCATTTTGCGCGGGAATTGTTGTGGAGAATCGAAAAGCTTCTTCTCGTAAACGGCCTGCTTGCCGGCTGGCGATGCGTCGAAGGCGATGATCGTGATCTGGTCCGTCTTTCCCGCCTTCTGGACGGCGGCATAGGCCCCGAGTCCCGAGGGATCATTGATGGCGAAGATCCCGACGATGTCCGGATGTGCCTGCAGAATATCATTGGTGACGGCGAAGCCGTCGTTACGATTCCCACGGCCCGATAACTCGGCCACGATCTGGAGCTTGCTGTTGTGCTGCTTGAGGTATTCCTTGAACCCCTGGACGCGCAGGATGCACGAAGTCACTTCCGGAAAACTCAGGATGGCGATTTTTCCCTGATCTCCCGTAGCTTTCATCATGCTTTCGGCCGCCAGCATCCCGCCCTGGTGGTTGTCGCTGCCGATATGGGCAACGACCAGATCCTGGGCCTCCGGATCGGAAACTTGCACGTCGAAGGTAAAGACCGGGATGCCCGCCGCATGGGCTTTCTTGACTCCCTCACCAGCCGCTCTGGAGTCCACCGGGTTCAAAAAGATTGCGTCGACCCGCTGGGCCACAAAGTCTGCCATCTGGTTGTTCTGCCGGGCCGGGTCGTTGGCCCCATCCACCGTGATCACCTCATAGCCGTACTTGGCCGCCTCCTCGGTCACGACGTTGGCGATGAGTTTGAAGAACGGGTTGGTGAGGTCCATGCACGTCAGCCCGATGCGTCCATTGATCTGGACGGGCGACGCGTCGCTGGTACCGGGCGTGGTCTTCTCCGTCGACGGCGCCCCGCATCCCGCCAGCACGGCCAGAGATGCCATGAGAGTTAGCATATGCAGGAACCGGCCCATGACTTTTCCTCCACGTGCGATCCTTTGTGCCACATCAACGGCCGGTCCGGCCCCAGGACGCTCGGTCCCGACCCCAACGGCAGCCGCCAGCGTTGCTACCCGACCACCCGCTTCCTGGACTCAGCGCCAAACTGTCTGGCAAACAACTTGCGAAAGCCCACTTCGCTTCGCAACTTGTCCAGCAGCACGGCGGCCAGGATGACGCCACCCAGGACGACCTGCTGGGTGTAGCTTTCCATGCCCAGCAGATTCATGCCATTTTGGATGACCGAAATGATAAAGGCGCCGATCAGCGTGCCAAAGACCCGCCCGGTTCCGCCCGCCAGGCTCGTCCCGCCCACCACCACGGCGGCAATCACGTAGAGTTCGAACATCATCCCCATGTTAGGAGTCCCCGTATTGAGCTGGGAGGCCTGAATGCAGCCACCCAACCCGGCCGAAAGGCCGCTGACCAGATAGACGAAGACGATGACGAACTTGACCGGAATGCCGGAGAGTCGAGCTGCCTGTTCGTTGCCGCCCACCGCGTAGATATACCGCCCCAGTCGCGTGTGTGCCATGAAGAGATGGGCCGCCACGTAAAGAACCACCAGCAACAGCACGGTGTTGGGGATTCCCAGAAGTCGTCCCTGGCCGAGCCACGCGAGTCCCTTGGGAACCTGATAGATCGAAAACCCGCCCGTGATCATGAAGGCCAGTCCTCGAGCCATCATCATCAGACCTAGCGTGGTGATAAAGGGTGGCAGACGGAATTGCGCCACCAGAAAGCCCCCCAGGCCAGCTACAAGCCCGCAGGCCAGGATCCCGGCCAGAAAACCGACCAGGACGGCCCCATGCGATGCCTCCAGCCCGCCCATCCGCTTCATGATCACCGTGGCGATGACGGCAGAGAGGGCAAGCAGGCTGCCGACCGACAGGTCGATGCCGCCCGTGATGATCACCATCGTCATGCCGATGGCAATGACGGCAATCACCACAATCCGGTCGACAATGGCCAGGAGGTTGGATCGCTTCAGGAAATCGGGCCAATAGTAGGGATGAGGTGCCAGGATTCGGCAGTCCGCCAAGTCAGGATGGGTCTCGGAAAGACGATCGACAACACGCCACTTGGTGACTTCGTCGCCGGTGGCGACCAGAGCACCCAGGGACCTGCCTTGGTGTTGGACGGCATCCAGAGCCAACCGCAACTTGCGCGGGGAGCCGAGCACGACGCGCACGTGCGTGAATCCGGCATCCTTGAGCCGCTTTGCCAGTTCTTCCGCCACGGCAGCCGGTTCTTTGCGCTTCCCCGCCACCACCAGCACCGCCTGGTCCGCCCGGCAGGTCGCAACGACCTGGTCATACAGTTGTTTGACGGCAACCTCTCCACTGGGAACTTGTTCCTTGATGGTCAGCAGGCTGAAGAGCGCACCGAGGGCCACCAGCACCAGGACCATGCCGTAGTCGCTGAGTAAGCGAACCATGAATGCCTCCCCTTCCGCGACCAAGTGATGTCCGCGCACTCACCATCGGCGGTGCGCACGACTGCCTATTCTCGGCGATTGCGTTTTCCATGGATTCGTCGGAGTCGCCCTTTGTTGTCCTTCGCCCAATTGACCAACGCCACAATGGGGTCGATAAGGGCCTGGCCATCGCGCGTCAGTTTGTACTCAACCTTTGGAGGAACCACTGGGTAGACGGTACGCGAAACCAGCCCCGATTGTTCCAGACTTCGAAGCGTTTGCGTCAGGACTTTTTTCGATATTCCCGGCAACTGCCTTCGCAGCTCGCCTGGACGGCTGATTCCGGTCGACAACACGAACAGCGTTCGTGTCGTCCACTTCCCGGAAAACAACTGAAACACTTCGGCGATCGGACAGAAGTCGGCAGTGGCTACCATGGGAACCTCTAGGTAACTACTTGTTGTTTGGTGTCCGCCAGTTTAACATCGGTCGAAACGATCAACAACACGATCCGCGTCGTGCCACCTTTGCATCCTCACGACAGAAAGTGGCCCTGGCCGACTGCAGCGACAATTGAGGGTGATGCGGCAATGATGAGGGTGATGCGGCAATGAGCGAGAGTCAGCGACGGTCGCGGCTGAAACGTAAGCGAAATCCAATGCCTCGATTCGTGCGCGACGCGCTCGTCGAAGCGGATCTGATGGCAGCGTACAGGCGCAGCCACCCTACCAGCAGAATGACTACATCGGCTGGATCATCCGCGCGAAACGTTCCGACACCCAGCAAAAACGGCTTGCCCAGATGTTGCGGGAACTCGCAGGGGGAGATCGGTATATGAATATGAAATACAACGCCCGACGAGAATAGACGATTGAATCTTGCGAGCCTCGAATTCCGACGCACCAATCCCGCGGCGTAGTTCGATACTAACCTAATCGAGCCCGACACTCATGGCGAATCTCTGGCCGACGAATGCCTTCGGGAAACCGCGACAACGACCATCGCATCGTTGTGTGTGGACGCACCCTGCGTTTGTCGAGTAGTCTTGAGGATGCAGTATGCAAATGACAAAGTGAGAGACGTGCAATGCTGCCTCCAACCGGTCGCATTACTTGGCGGCATGTGCTTGCCTTGTTGACCACGATCCTGATTCTGCGCGTCAGCGCGGGTGCCGTCCTTCTGTACCGAGACTACTTCCCGCCCAATTTCGAGTCTGATTTTTTGTTGGGCCGGCAGCCGTATTTCTGGGGCTCGTACAGTTTTGCCTTCTACGTCCATATCCTCTCTGGGCCGCTGTCGCTGATCCTGGGCCTGTTTTTGCTCAGAAATCGGTTTCGCGCGGCCGCTCCGCATTGGCACCAGCCGTTGGGCAGGCTCCAAGTCGCCAACGTCTTGTTGTTCGTCGTTCCGAGCGGGCTGTGGATGGCGCGATATGCCATGACGGGTGCCATTGCGGGAGCCGGCTTGGTGTCGATGGGCGTGGCAACGGCAGCCTGTTGTACGGTGGGATGGCGGTTGGCCGTCCGCCGGCAATTCGCCGAACACCGGCGCTGGATGTGGCGGACGTATGTGCTATTGTGCGGAGCTGTCGTTATTCGACTAACCGGCGGCGTTGCCACGGTGATGCACTTGAACGCACTGTGGGTTTATCCCGTCGCCTGCTGGTTGAGTTGGCTCGTACCGCTTCTTGTCTTCGAAGTGAGCCAGAGATGGCCGGTGGCAAGCGTCCTGGCAACGCCTGTCAGAATCCATCGCGGTCGATGACTTTATCATCATGGCCGGTAGCCGTCATCAACGCACGCCATGTCTTGCGATGGACGTTCTGGCCAATGTACTGCACGCTCCCGTCGACAAAGAGCACCTGGATGACGCCCGAGTGCTGCGGCGTGTGACTCCTGAGCATTCCCAGGACGAGGTCCTCGCTTGCATCGCGAGGAGACATCCACGGCACCGCATTCGGAGGATCCACGTCGACCACGACAATCGTGAACTGCAATGAATCTTCGATCTCAGAGAGTTTCCGCGGTTTTCCAGGTTGCAGGCAGCTCTGGTCGGATACGATGGCCAAGTACGTTGTGTTCCCAGGAGCGGTGTCTTCAACGGATGGGCAATGATAGACGTCTACCTCCGTTTTGAGCGCTTTGCGGTTGTCGGGATGATCCCATGGCTTGGAGAGGTCGATTTGCCGGTAGAGGTCTTCGTATCCCAGATAGGGAAGAAGGAGCGTCCGCCAACTGTGGAGGGGGCGCCCGTCTGCATCGACCGTGTATGCGGGCGGCAGGCAACCGTATTCCTTTTCGTACTTGTACAGCGCGATGCCAATCTGGTGCAGGTGGTTGCGGCAGGCCATACGCCTGGCTGCTTCGGGCGCCGTCCGCACCGCTGGGAGGAGAATCGCAATGACGAGGACGACGCCCGCGGCGCACCCCAGCCACCACCACAGCTTGCGGTAGCGTGCCCGCTGGGGTGGCGCCACCGATACTTCGTCGACTTTCGGACTCTCATAGGGGTTTTCGCTCATGGGACACCTCGCCTTTGCGTTTCCACTTTTCGTCTTGCATCGGACCGGCTTCGCTCGGTGGCAGTGCGGCTAGTCGTAGGCAAACGGAATGTCGACCAACGCCTTCCGTCGTGCAGCATCAGGATCAACGATCGATGATGTCAGCCGATACTCCAAATCGGGTCGGTCGCCGGCCAGCGTTCCCCCCCCACGCTCCCGGGCGTTGAACTCGTTGGCGCTGAGCCTTGCCCGCGGATCGCTCCACGAGGGAAACAGATTAAGCGACAGGAGAGCCGACACGATCGTGCGTAATGCGCGGTGATTCATACCGACAGTATATCTCCTCCTGTGGACCGGTGGCTATGCTATCGTATATCTTCTTCTCCTACCTACGCCACAGACCACTTTGTGGGGAGTGATCATGAATAGCCATCGGAACCTCGGCAGGCTCGAGCCCGTAGACGTTCGAACAGTGTGGCCCAACGAGGCGAGGGATGGGCGCCGTGGCGGACGTCCCGAGGCGATTCGATAACGCCATGAACTCGTGGAGTAGCTTCTCGCAGATCCGCTTTTTCTCGATAGCAATAGTGCAGCACGCCTTCACGACAATTCGATCAAGCGTTACTGGCGTACCGAAGTCACTCGCGATGCATCGTTGCTCTAGTGGCCGCTAGCTCGGAGTCTTCCCATCTCTCCAGCGAACCTCGCGGCAAGGCGGCATTGAATGATCTGCTGATCCGCCTGCGAGTCGAAGGGAGATTGGGCTAGAATCGAGGACTCGCCATGTCCAGACGTGTGTCTTCGGCGTCCTGGCCCTCGAAAGCGAACCGGTCGACCCGCGGTTGTAAAGACGCGGCCCTGGACCGCCGAACTTCGGCGCTTGGATACAGGCCGGGTCGACCGTCACGTTTTGCGGCAACGGCATCGAGCGGTGGCGCCATGCACTATTCGCGTCCCGTGCCCAGCGCGTCTATGCGATCGACAACCTGGCCGTTCGTTTTCTCGGTACGGCGATTGTTGTCGAGAAGTCCGAACAGCCGGCGCATGTCTTCGGCAACGCCGCCGTGTCGGCCAGCGAGAAGGCAAGCGCCGCTCGTGTCGATGGCCCATGTGGCGTCGTAGCAGAGAATCGCTGTGCCCGCACTCAGGAAGCTCTTCGCCGCCCGGCTGGCCCAACTGATCGACCACGAGAACGTCCCGACTCGCCTCATGACCGACACGTTCGAGACTAGAGTTTCTCGATGCCCTAGACCAACGGGTGCGCCTACGAATATCCCAAGGTTCCTCGTTGGTCACCAATGGCGCAACCGGTCATCGAGATCCTGGAAGCCGGAGCCATCAAAGGCGTGTTCCTGAGATTCCGAGTGGCCGGAATTCTGACTGTCGAGATACTTGAGCAGGAGCCGCTCGGCACGCTGGCCGAATGCCATCCATACAAGAAAATGAACGACGCGATGAATGAGCGCGCCCACCATGAAGCCGAGCAAGGCGCCGGTGACGAACCCCTGGAGTGCAAACGGGGCATTGGCGGGGGGAAGTAGTTGAAGCAGGAGCTGGACCGATTCCGAAACGAGCCAGATAATGCCGCCCAGTGCACCAAGGCCGAACACGATAAACCAAGGGCGCCACCGATCGCACAATGGAATCGATCGACGAAGCCTGGCAATGTACTCGTCGTCGGAGACCCATAACCATGGCAGGCGAAATAGTTTCATGGTTTCCGGATTCACCTCGAACTGGGCGGCGGCGATTGGCGATTCCTCTCGCAGCTACCGCCTCTTTCGGCTTCGAGCCGGCTCAATCCGAGCCGCCCACTTGGTCAACGACTCGAACTCGTCGTCATCTGTCGCAACCACAGTGACATCGTAGCCCTTCGTCGTAAAGAAAATACGTTTCCTGACCAAAAGCGTCATCCCCTTGTCATTGGTGCATGTCAAATCGACGACGATCGGCTTCTTGAAGGTGCTTTTTTCGATGTCCGGAGCTTTGAAGTTGCTAATCTGGAACCCCGCCTCCTTGAGTCCCGATGCAAAACCGTTGACGTACGCCTTGCACGCTGCCAAGCGAGGGCCGCGCTGCGACAAATCCCGAGTCTCGATCTTGATCAGCACTTTGCTGACCGTGCCCTCCTTCACGGCCTGCACCTGAAAACCGAGAACCTTGCCGTCGGCAACAATAGGGTGTTTCGTAACGACATATCCCAGCGGCGGTTCGGGCATCGAAACGAGCGGTTCGGCATCCGCACGATGGAGAGCCTCGGCATCCAGCTCCTGTGCGTAGAGCACGTCGGAAAGCGGAAATACAAAGAGTAGTGACAGAGCGAGCAGAGCAAGTCGGTTCATCGATGGCGACTCCATGCTTCGTGACAGAAGAAAGTGAAACGAGCGAGAATTCTACCGGGCCCCCGCGACCGGCCACTATTCTGCCGCCAGTATACGGCTTCTCGCGGAAGATCGCAAATCACCGGAACTGGAGCTGCTTTGGCCACGAGGATCTTCGTCGACAGCTCATCGGCGTCGATGAAGCCTTCGACGGCGCCGTTGAGCTTCAACCCGCCACGGCAATCGACCAAACACGGCGTACATGAAGCCGGGGTAGCCGAACAAAATGAGCCCCAGTAGTGCGTTGAATGCCGTTGCCGAGGAACGGCGACCATCACCAAACCATTGCCCCTCGGCGATCGTGGCAACAAGATAAGCCAAGTATCCTCCCGCAACGATGCCCCCTACGACACGCCAGCACCACCGAAAGCGCTCTGTATTCCAGAGACCGAGCAGAACAAAGACGCCAAGCAACTCCAAAGCGCCGAGGACGAACCATCCGGTGGTCGCTAGCGGGTGTGCAACGATTGGAACCAGGACCATCGTCGCCACAAGAAATGGTGCGGTGCACCAGAACATCAAGCGGGACGGTGGTGGGTGATCTTGAAGTTGCATGGCCACTTTCACTCGCCCGCACACCGGGCGCGCAGCGCGCGGAGTTGTTGGTGTAGAGCGCTCAGGCGAGAGATAACCAGAGGCATCTGGCTGGCCTCGGGCAGAGGGCTTGTCGCGCCTTCCACGTGAGCCGTCAAGCGCTCGACTTCCTTCGCCTGATCGTGGAGAATATCGATGAGTTCTTCGAGCACCGTTACTAGTTGCGCGTCGGTCGTCATCGTCGTCACCTCCTCTTGTCGGGGGATGGAGACGCCGCCGAACCGCGGCGCCCGGATTTCTTCGCTTTCTTCCCACGTCGACCACGCCCCTTCGCCTTGCGACCCGGCGCGTCGGGCGCATTCTCTCGCGG
>WFWZ01000318.1 GCA_015490875.1 Planctomycetaceae bacterium | reverse complement strand
CTCGGCTACGTCGGTAGCGTCAGCGCTGCATGTCTGGCCCGAGACGGACATGATGTCGTCGGTGTCGACGTCGACCCGACAAAGGTAGCGCTGATCCAGAAAGGCCAGGCGCCCGTCGAAGAACCAGGACTCACAAAGCTGCTCTCCGAACAACGCCGTCGGGAAACATTGACAGCCACAACGGAACTCGAATTCGCCGTCCGCACCACCGATGTAGCCGTGATCGCCGTTGGCACGCCGTCGCGCCCCGACGGCTCGGTACGATACGACGCGGCCGTCTCGGTTGTTCGTGACATCGGCCGAGTTCTCGCAGAATCGGACCAGCCCTATCTGATCGTCGTCCGTTCAACGCTCCTCCCCGGCATCCTCGAGGAACACATCATCCCGGAACTCGAAAACGCCTTGGGAGAGCCCGTCGGCGGCCGTGTGCGCATCTGCAATCATCCCGAGTTTCTGCGAGAAACGACGGCGTTGAAAGACTATGACCATCCGCCGTTTATCATCGTAGGTACAGACGACGCTGAAGTTGCGGGCACTGTCTTCAACTTCTATGACGGGATCGAAGCGGAACGTATCCAGACCGATACCCGGTCGGCTGCCATGATCAAGTACGCCTGCAATGCCTTTCATGCACTCAAGGTCGACTTCGCGAACGAAATCGGAGTCCTGGCCAAGGCGATGGGGGCCGATGGCCAGCGCGTGATGGACATCGTCTGTCGTGATCGGCAACTCAACATCTCACCGGCCTATCTTCGGCCCGGCTTTGCCTTCGGCGGATCCTGCCTTCCGAAAGACGTGCGAGCCCTCACCCGGTTCGCACAACAGCACGCCATTCGGACAGACTTGCTCGAGGCGATTGTACCGTCGAATCAAGCACACCTGGAACGGGCACTCGAGGAGATTCGGAGCTTGGATGTCCGGCGCGTTGGTGTGATCGGCCTCAGTTTCAAGGCAGGGACGGACGACCTACGCGAGAGCCCTCAAGTCTGGTTGGCCGAACAGTTGATCGGTCGCGGATACGAACTCAAAATCTACGACCCTGTCGTCCAGGTATCGCGGCTGGTCGGCCAGAACCTCGCCTTTGTCGATCGCCATCTGCCTCACTTGGCAAAGCTGCTCGTCAAAGATCCCGAAGAAGCCGCCGATGCCGACCTCTTGGTTCTGGCCACGAACGTCGCCGATGACGTCGCGTGGGAGACGCTCTTTGCCGGTCCCATCTTTGATTTACGCTGCGACCTGGTCCGCCCTCGGAACATTCCCAATGAAAATCCTGTTCGTCCATAAGCGATTCCTAGTTCCCGCAGACACAGGAGGGAAGATCCGCACGCTCAACACCGTGCGCTACCTTGCGCAGTGGCACGACGTCACGTACGTGTGCAACGAGCGTCCCGAGGACGCACCTTACGTGGACGCGATGAAGGCGCTCGGTGTGCGACTCGTCACACTACCGTGGAACGAGACACCCCGTTGGTCGCTTCGGTTCTACTTCGAGCTAGTCCGAAACCTTTTTTCGCCTTATCCGTACAACGTCGACAAGAACTACGACTCGGCGCTTCGTGCGAGAATCCAACAGCTTCTCCGCCACGAAGACTTCGACCTTTTGATCTGCGACTTTGTGCAGATGTCGCGCAACGTTCTTGGACTGGATGGTCCTCCCAAGCTGCTCTTTCAACATAACGTCGAAGCGGAAATCTTCGAGCGGCATGCAGCCACCGATCGCGGCTGGTTTCGGCGATGGTACATGGGACGGCAGGCGGCCAAGATGCGGCGATTCGAGGCGGAGGCGGGGCGTGCTTTCGACCGTGTCGTCGCCGTCAGCGAGCGGGATGCCGAGGAGTACCACCGGCGTTATGGATGGGACCATGTCGACGTCATCGACACGGCCGTCGACACCGAGTTCTTTCGCCCCATGGAAGACGTCGAGGTCGAACAAGGACGGGTCGTCTTTGTCGGTAGTATGGACTGGCTTCCCAACGTCGACGGTATGCAGTGGTTCGTTCGAAGAATCTGGCCGCTTGTTTTGAAGTGGATTCCCACGGCCTCTTTGCAAATCGTCGGTCGTAACCCGCCGGCAACGATACGCGAGTTCGATGGAACGTCCAACGTCGAGGTCACCGGCACCGTAGATGACGTTCGCCCTTATTTGGCCGGCGCGGCCGTCGTGATCGTGCCGCTGCGCATTGGGGGTGGTACACGACTGAAGATTTACGAAGCTCTGGCCATGGAAAAGGCGATGGTCAGCACGCGCCTGGGCGCTGAGGGCCTGCCGCTCGAGCACGAACGCCACTTGCTGCTGCACGACGAGCCGGAAGAATTCGCAGCGGCCGTCGTTCGACTGATCGAAGACGCCGAGTTGCGAGCCAAGCTGGCACACGAGGCGCGACGATTCGTCGTCGACAACTTTCGCGCCGAGGTCGTGGCGAGGCAGTTCGAGGCGATCTGTTACAGGACCGCAGGAGGTCGTCCGCAGTCCAATGACGCATGCGTCGGTTGGGCGGTGAAAAGCAACCACGCCGGTAGCCCCAATCACCGGGCGCGATTCTAAGCCCCCGTTCGCGATTATTGGCGACGGACACCCCTATGCATCGTTGTAGCGACTCTAACAAGGACGAAGTCATAGGCTGGGAGGGCGAGGCTCCTGCCGAGCCGCAACACAGAGAAAACGGTACCATGTGCCGCGAGTGCGCCCCGTAACGAGCATTGGCGGAGCGGATGATATCCGGTGGGGCCAGCACATACAAAAGCGTCTATTAGAAGCCCCTCGCATGTCCAGTATGGCACGGACTGTGACGAAACTACGGGACATTGCGGCTCGGCAGGAGCCTCGCCCTCCCAACGATGGGTCCTTTGTCGAATCCTGAACCAGAAACGACGTCACACCTCCTGCCCCCCTCTCTGCGTCCCTTGCGTCTCTGCGAGGGAAATCCCTCTGCGGGCTGACGCCCGCAGCTAGTTAATGACGCCGCTTCGCGGCTAAGGTGGAACGCTTTGCGGCTAACGGCCACCGCCTGCAACCCCAAAACCCCGAACCAGGAACCCCCTCACACCTCGTTCAGGAGCACGTCACCAGCGATGGAACGTTAACTGGAGCTTCCGTCAGGCTAGAAAGCCTGACCTACATGGCGCCCCTCAAACTTCAAACTTCCTGTCACCTCTCTGCGGGCTGACGCCCGCAGCTATTATCTGACGCCGCTTCGCGGCTAACCACCTCAAACCTCAAACCTCAAACCTCAAACCTCAAACCTCAAACCTCAAACCTCAAACCTCAAACCTCAAACCTCAAACCTCAAACCTCAAACCTCAAACTTCAAACTTCCCCCCGTGCTTACGAAACAATCAACCTTGAAGGTTTCCGCGGATTCTGTGGAAGCGTTCGCGGAATGGTCGCACGACGTCAACCCCCTGCACGTCGATCCCGACTTTGCGGCCAAGTCCTTCTTCGGCCGAACCATCGTTCACGGAGTCCTCGGGACACTGAAATCGTTGTGCGCCGCTCCCCTGCCCTGGCAAAATCACGCGCCGTCTTCCAGTCCCGTGAGGGCCTGGCAATTCGATGTCGAATTCCGAGGCGCCGTCTACTCCGGCGAGGAATACACCGTGAGCTGTTCGCCAGACGGAGAGGTGGAATCCACCGCTTACAATTGCGCCGTGGTCGACGCAGCAGGAACTGCGGTGACCCGAGCAAGATTCGCAGTCGGCGGACCACCGTCCTTCGGTTCTATTCACCCTTCCTCTCGCCCGGTCAGAACCACTCCCGCCGACCGCCAACTGGAAGACCTCGAAGAAGGGTTCGTGGTGGAAGGTGAATACCATATTGGCCCCTTGCCCGATGCACTAGCCGACCTGTCGGTCCTCCCTCCGAGACTCACCCACGTCTTTGCCCTTTGCAGTTACGTCGTCGGCATGGAGTTACCTGGGCTACGGTCGCTCTTTACGCGGCTGAAACTGGAAGTGCGGACCGGAGACTCCGCCCACGATTCGGGGCCGCTGCACTACCGGGCCCGCATCGTGCGCCGCGACACGCGTTTCCGCATGCTGGAGACGGAACTCGATGTCGTCTTTCCCGACGGCACTCCGGTAGCTCGAGCGCTTCTGCGCAGCTATGTGCGTTTCTCGCCGGCGAAAACGCCGCTCGAGCATCTGTGTCTTCCGGAAGAGACGCGAAACCGTCTCCAGGGAAAGGTGGCTCTGGTCATCGGCGGTAGCCGTGGACTGGGCGCCGATATCGCTGCCGCGCTGGCACTCAACGGTTGCCGGCATGTCTACGCAACGTATCGTTCTTCGCAGAATGAAGCAAAGGAACTTCAGAGCGAGCTGCGGCGAATGGGAGCTCATGTCAGTTTTCTGCAAGCTGATGCTCTGGACCAATCATCCTGCGAATCCGTGCGTGAACTGATCTGGAAGAATGAAAAAAGGCTGGACGTGGTTGTGCTGAACGCTTGCGAGCCACCTACAAGCGTTCCTTATGGCGATGCCGGCGCGGCCGATGCATACGTCCAACGCAATGTCGCGGCTGCGAGTACGCCGTTGAGGATCTTCTCGCCTACACTCGCTGAGTCTTCCGGTACCCTCATCGTTATTTCTTCAGAGGCTGTCGTCTCAACACCTGATGGATGGGAACATTACGCCGAAGTGAAGAGAACGGTCGAGACACTCGCGCGTGACGCATGCCGCGATCATTGCCGTGTGCGCGCGATCATCGCTCGTCCCGGTCAGCTCCTGACGAGTTGGAATGACAGTCCCACACGTGCGGCGTCGTCGATCCCGACTTGGCACGTTGCTTGCGGGATCGTGGAACGCCTTTCTGCACTTGACGGCGAAAACAATATTGTCGTATTGGATCGGTTTGCAGTTCCCGCGAGGGCTCATGAGCAGTCTGGCGACACGGCGAAGAGCACATTCCGCATTGCCGCGACGTTCACATCCGAACCTCTCCTGCCAAGTCTCCGCTTCTGGAATGATCGGCTCGATTGGCACGCCGAGTTCTCCCTTGCCGGTTATGGGCAGGTATTGCAGGAACTCCTCGATCCCACCAGCCCTCTCAACACGCGGACATCCGGGATGGGACTGCTGTTTGTTCGCGTGGTGGACTGGTTGCGCGAGCTGCCCGCCGATGATTCGCGAGACAAGGAAGGAGTGGCCAACTTCCTACGGTCGACAGCACAGGAATTGATCAGCGCGATCAAGGCTCACCGAAGCCACGCACAAACCAATTCACTCCTGGTTCTCTGTCCTTCGGGGAACCACGATCGCGTTTCCGCCGAGGTCTTGTGCTCGATCGAAGAGACACTTTGCGAGGAGATCGAATCATTTCCCGGTATTTCGGTCGTTCGGGCGGCCGATTTCCATGACGCGTATCGCGTACAAGATGACCAAATCTTCGATCCCCTTCGCGATCGCATCGGGCACATCCCCTTCACGTCGTCGTACTATCAATTCCTTGGGACCGTGGCGGTGCGGAAGTGTTTTGCCCAGTTGGTGCCCCCGAGGAAGCTTGTCGCCGTCGATTGCGACAACACGCTCTGGAAGGGGGTCGTAGGCGAAGTCGGTCCCCAAGGCATTGCACTCGAGCCTCATCATCTGAGACTTCAGAAACGACTGGTTGAGCTCGTCGAGTCGGGCGTGTTGGTCGCTCTTTGCAGCAAGAATGAACCGGACGACGTGTGGCGAGTCTTCGACGAGCGCAAGGACATGGTCCTGCGACGTGATCACATCGTCGCGTCCATGGTCAACTGGCAACCCAAGTCGGTCAATCTGCGCTCGCTTGCCGAAAAGCTCAACCTCGGCATCGACAGTTTCCTGTTCCTGGACGACAATCCTGTCGAATGCGCTGAAGTGCGGGGAGCGTGTCCCAATGTTCTCTGCATTCAGTGGCCCGAAGATCCGAACCGCGCCGAACGGCTGCTCGATCACTGCTGGGAACTCGATGTCGGGGGCGCCACGCGCGAGGACCGACGGCGGACGGAGATGTACCAGCAGGAATTCCGACGGCAAGAACTGAAGGAGCAGACGGCGAGTTTCCAAGACTTTCTCGACTCCTTGCAACTCGAGGTCGACATCCGGCCACTCTGTTCCGGGGATCTGAGCCGCGCCTCGCAACTGACCCGCCGTACGAATCAGTTCAACTTTACAACTCGACGGCGGGCCGAAGCCGAATTGAACGCACTTGCCGATACGGACGGCACCGTCGTATCGACCGTACGAGTCCGAGATCGGTTTGGCGATTATGGAATCGTCGGTCTGCTGATCGCCAACCGATCCGACGATGTGTTGGACGTCGACACATTCCTGCTGAGCTGCCGCACACTGGGAAGGGGCGTGGAACACCGAATGGTCCGGTGGCTGGGTGAGTGGGCCGAGGATCAGGGTCTGGCGACAGTGCGACTGACCGTGGAGTTCACCGAGCGAAATACGCCGGCTCAGGACTTCGTACGTTCGCTGAACTCGCATGGCGAGCTGACCGAAACGGTAACTTCGGTTTGTTTGGAGATTCCGGCAGCCCAGGCCAAAGACGTTCGCTTCACTGCATGCGAAGAT
>WFWZ01000317.1 GCA_015490875.1 Planctomycetaceae bacterium | reverse complement strand
CTCGTCATCGATGCTCGAGGTTGGGTGAGCGATGATGGTCAGGGCGATCGGCGCTGGGACCCGCAGTGGTACGTGGCGGTCCGTGAGTCGCCTCGAGATTGGCGCGTCGAATGTGCGATCGCATGGAAAGAGCTGGGAGTGGATGCGCCGGCACCGGACTTTCCGATCGGCGTGCGCGTCCGCCGCATCATTCCAGGACATGCGGAACTCCAGTGGCCTGCGCCGAAGGAGCCTTCCTGGGGATGGCTGATCCGTTCACATAACGGGGCGTCCGTCGCGAAGTAGACGGGACTTCTTTGAGGAGCCTCATTGTGCCTCGAGTGCGTCCACGGTTCGTCATTGGCGTCGATGAGGCGGGCTATGGTCCCAATCTCGGGCCGCTCGTCATCACAGCGATATCATTCGCCCGATCGCATGAAGGGGATGAGGCGGATTGGCAGGACCGCTTTCGCCGAAAGTGGCGCGAGGCGGTCGAGGCGCCGGTCCCTTTGCCCGCCATCGACGATTCGAAAAGGGTTTATGGTTCAGGGCGGAGTCTTGGGCCGTTGGAGACCGTTGCCCTCGCCGTGGTCACTCTTGCGCAGGAACGAACGTCCTCGTCCTCTGGTGAATGGCGATCGGCACCGAGCGGGCGGTGCGAGGTGCCGTCGTCGTTGGAGCGACTTTGCGCGGCGCTTCGAGCCTCGCCGTCTTGGCCGCCGTGGCATCAGTCCTCGCCGATGGCGCTGCCGCTGGAGGCGCCAAGCGATCACGTTGCTGCTGCCACAGAGGCATGGACGGAGGCGGAACGAGCTTCGGGGATTCGACTGGTGAGCGTTCGCAGCCGAGTCATCTTTCCGATGGAGTGGAACGCGGGACTCGCTCGAGAGCCGAACAAGGCTTCGCTGCTTTCCTCGTTGTCCCTTGGTCTCGTGAAGGAAGCCGCGGCCGCATTGCCCGCCGAGGGTGACGTCTACGTGGCATGTGACAAGCATGGCGGGAGACAGCATTATCTTCGGTTTCTGGTCGATGTCTGGCCGGGTGCGTTGTTCGATGTCGAGCGGGAAACATCCGAATCGAGTCGCTACCGAACGAGGATCGACGGAAGGTCGGCGGTGATCGAATTTCGCAAAGGGGGAGAATCCGAGCTGCCCGTGGCGTTGGCGTCGATGGTATCGAAATACGTTCGCGAAGTTTCGATGGCCGAGTTCAATGCCTTTTGGCGACGGCATCTGCCGGACGTTCGGCCCACTGCGGGCTACCCGGTTGACGCAGTGCGATTCCGGTGCGAGACGGAGGACGTCCGCCGGGCACTTGGGATCACCGACGACGTCTTTTGGCGTGCCAAGTAAGGCGGTCGGTCGCCGTAGGTCACGCTTTCCAGCCTGACCAAATCTCTCGCCAAGCCGCAAAGAACGCAGAGGGAGGACGTAGGTCAGGCTTTCTAGCCTGTCGAAAGTCTCTCGCAGAGCCGCCGTGAGCGCAGAGAGAGGCTTGGGGAATGAGGACGGAAAGCGGGTTAGATTGCCGCGCGCAGACGTGCAAAACTCGCACGCTCATATGGATTGGGAGGGCGAGGCTCCTGCCGAGCCGAGCGGTGCCACAGAACTGTCACACCATGTAGTAGAAACACACGCACAACGGAATCCCGGTAATGCAACTCGGATGTGCCGCCCGAGCCGAATCTCCATTTGCTACTCTCTTCCCTATACTTTCTTTGCGTCTTCGCGTCTTTGCGCGCAAAAGAAGCCTCGCGCAAAGACGCCAAGGCGCAAAGGATAGAGCGGCCTCTCTCGTAAGACGGTCGGTAAAGCACGTAGTCAGGCTTTCCAGCCTGACACCGCAAAGCATGACTCTATCCAGCTTCCGTCAGACTGAAAGCCTAACCTACGTCTTGGCGTCTTTGAGGCCCTGCTTGACCTCGCGATCGGATCGCCTAGAGTGCAGTGTCGTGAATCATCCGGGCCAGAAAGCTATGCCACGCATCTTGCCGAACCCGCCTTTCCCACGTCGCACGTTTCTCGCGGGAGCCGTGACGGGAGCGGTATCGAGCTCCATGGGTTATCCGAAAGAAGAACAACACACCACCAAGGCGCACATTGCCATCACGTTCGACCTGGAAATGAGCCGCATGTATCCGAAACGGGACATGCTGGAGTGGGACTATCAGAAGGGAAACCTGAACGAGCCGACAAAGAAATACGCACTCGATGCCGCGCGCCTCGTCAAAAGCCGCGGTGGTCTGATCCATTTCTTCTGCGTCGCCCGTGTCTTGGAGCAACCCGATGTTGGGTGGCTCAAGGAAATCGCCGCCATGGGACATCCGATCGGCAATCACACGTACGATCATGTCAACGTCTTGGCCACGAAACCGGAAGAGACGCAATACCGCTTCCGGCGCTGTCCGTGGTTGATTCAGGGAAAGACAGTCAAGCAGATTATCCGCGAAAACATTCGCATGGCGACACTGGCCATGAAACAACGCGCGGGAATCGACGCCGATGGGTTCCGGACGCCAGGCGGTTCACATGCCGGGCTCGATGGGCGCGAAGATATCCAGCAATTACTGCTGGAGGAAGGCTTTACGTGGGTCAGTTCCAAATACCCATCTCACAAGAGGAGTAGAGCCGGCGTGGAGCCAACAGATGACGTGTTCGGATCGATCGTTGAAGCTCAAGAACAGGCTCAGCCCTACGTCTACCCCACGGGACTGATCGAGATCCCGATGAGCCCCATCAGCGACGTCGGGGCGTTCCGGACCAGTCGCTGGAAACTCCGCCATTTCCTGAAATCGGTCCGACAGTGCGTCAAGTGGGCGATCGACAACAGGGCTGTGTTCGATTTCCTCTGCCATCCGTCGATCATGTATGTGGAAGATCCGAAGTTCGAAACCGTTAGGCTGATCTGCGATCTCGTGAAGCACGCGAAAGACAAGGCGGAGATTGTCAGCCTGAGCACGATTGCAAAGCGCGTAGCGAAATAACATCGCCACGCTCGCCACCTGATCGCCCAAGGCGCCGTTATCGCTCGAACGTACCCATCAGTTGGCCCTCGGCCAGGATGTGCCCTTGGATCGCCTCGAGCAGTTTCGCTTTCGTGGTGGATTGAGGGTCCAGGGATAATGTCGTGTCGAGCGCATAGATCTTGAAGAAATAACGATGGGGTCCGCTGCCCGGCGGCGGCATCGGACCGCTATAGCCGATGTTGTTGCCGGAAAAGTCATTGCGACCTTGGAGGGCACCGGCGGGTTTTTCGAGTTTCGCTTGACGGGGCAGCCCTTCGGGCAGAGAGCGGACATCCGCGGGAATGTTGTAGATCACCCAGTGAACCCAAGGACCCTCCGGTCGAGGATTCTTGGCACTGGGGGCATCGGGGTCGTCGCAGATGAGCGCCAGCGACCGGGTTCCTTCGGGAGGATCCGACCACGTCAGCGGCGGTGAAACGTTAGCTCCGGCGCCGGTGTACTTCTTCGGGATCGGTTGGCCGTTCGCAAAGGCACTGCTGGTCAGTTCCATCTTCGGGACCTCCTTATCGTCGGTCGGGGATGGGGAACGCCGCGTTGTCTTTGGCGAGGGCGGACCGCAGGCGCCGAGAAACGTCAGGATGAAAAGTCCCAACATGAGGATCGGTCCCATGGGACTCGGCATGCGAGTCCCCCCATCGCCGGGAAGAACGCGGCCGGCCTGAGCCGGGCCAGAGATGTTAGCGTCACTCATAGTCCCACTTCAGCTCCCAGGGATCGAGGGTCGTTTTCTGGAAGTGCCGCATTTTCTTTTTGAGTCGCTCGAGTTCACCAGCGAAGCGCGGATCATCGGCCAGATTGTGCGCCTCGTCCGGATCATTGGCCAAGTCGTACAGCTCGAATCGAGGTCGATGGACGTATTCGTGGACGGTCTTTTTGCCGTATGGGGCGTCGGGACCTTTGCGCCACTGGGCCTGCCAGGTGGAAGCGGCCCAGAGGTCCGAGGCAAAGGGATAGGGAAGAGAATGGGCGATGTTCCAAATGAGCTTCCAGCGTCGTTCGCGAACGACGCGCATCGGATAATACATCTGGATTTCGTGGAAGGTGTGGGAAGCGTAAACCTCCGAGCGTCCCGGCGCGTCGGGGCGATGCAGAATGGGAAGGAACGACTGCCCGTGGAACCGGTAGGGAGTTTTCGGGTGCGGTCGCGCTCCGGGACGGGCCGGCATCGTGAGGGACGCCAGTCGAAAGGTATTGGCTTTCGAGTCGAGAAGGCCGGCAAAGTCGAGGAGCGTGGGAGTGAGGTCGGCCCAGTTAATCAGCGCTTCGGTCTGCTGCCCGCCGTTTTGGCCTCCGGGAAGTCGCACGATGCAAGGCGACTGGAGCCCCGG
>WFWZ01000316.1 GCA_015490875.1 Planctomycetaceae bacterium | reverse complement strand
CTATAGTGCCGACCGACGCGAGTGGATTTCGGCCGACTCGATCCGTGAAGGCGAACGTCTGACGGCTCTCGGCGGCACCGTCCGGCTCCTCTCACGAACCCGCATTCCCGGCATTCACCGGGTATACAACCTCACGGTCGAGGGCGAGCACGTCTACCACGTGACAAAACTCGTGGTGGATGGGCATAACGTTAAGTGCAGTGGACGAAATCCACCCATCAACCGTCCACGTCAGAATCTACATGTTGATGGCACGCCTGGCCACTCCCAGTTCAAGGATGGCATTGACGTTGATGCACTTGTCGAGGACGCGTGGGAGAAAGGGGTGCCACAGTTTGATAAGAACGGAAAGTTTGTTGGCAAGGTGCGCGAATACAAGGCCCCTGTTGGCGCCAACGGCGAGAAAAGTGTGGACGTTCGATTCAGCAAAACGAAGGGAATCCACGGTTTTCCTTCGAATAAACCCGAATAGGGAGCGACCATATAGCATAAATTGGAGTTCTTGTGATGGAATCAATCGAGCAAGTCGTCGAGATGGTGCGACGCAGGTTCGAACTCGGTTATCCAAACGGCTTCCTCCTAGGATGGAATCGCGCTCGATATCAACGGGAATTAGAGCGGGCAACGAGACCATGGAGTGTCACAAATTGCACGGACTTCAATTACTCTTTTTGCAATACGTTCCACATCGATCGTTGTGACAACCGTCGTGATCTCTCACCAGTGCAGAAGACAATCGTGCTGCGAATGAGCTTTATCGTCGATGCGTATTCATTGCATGTTATTCGGCGTACCCGTGCTGGGTCGTGCGGTACCGTTCCGACGTCAAAATGGTGCGAGCTGATGCCGATTATCAATCGCATCCGGAGTTTCGCTGAAGAGAATGGTTTCTGGGAAATCGACGACCGGCGGTATGCTATCGTCGTTGAGGGCGTGTCACTCGAACTAGCGAGAGTTCCGACATTAGGCAAGTGCCTCTTTGACGACTACGAGTGAAGCCGTGGCAAAGCCGGTAACATATACTTGCCATCTTAGGTAGACTAAGTTCTTGCAGCGGATGTAGGACAGTGGACTGCACATGCGAAGGGGGAGGAAGGTTCATCACTGGAGAGTCTTCCAGTTGGGTGAGCAATACTGAGATTTGCGAAAATAGCTTTTGATGTTGGTGTCGTGTCAGTGAGCGTGTGTGACGATTCTAACCAGACAAGATAGGTTGGAGGTCGTACGAACCTCGAGCCATAGGAGCCCCGACATGCACCAGCCGATTTGTCCGAGCGGATCGATCTCGAGGAAGCCATCCACGCGTTCGCCTCCTGGCGAAGGAGCAAACCGATCCACGCAAAACCGCATCCCGCAAGACCTGTCGGAATGCGCGTGTCGGGAAGCGAGGCTCAGGGTGCTCGGCGGAGATGGCAAAGCCGACAGGCGCGATGTTCTTCCGGCCCAGCGGGCGCACACATTCGAGTCATCCTGAGACGGCTTTGTGCGCTGGCTCTTGTTACGCCCTCGTTGGGGCTCGGGTCTTCTGGGAACCGCGTACCTAGGGCGACGCTCCGCGGCTGCGCCGCTTCGCTCTGCCCCAGGCTCGATTGTAGGGCCCCTTCGGGGCGGATTTTGAACGCCAAAAACGCTTGACAAACGAATTCGCATTGGCGACAACAAGAGAACTGACGGCCCGGGCGGCTCGGGAAGCATGGCGCTCTCGAAGCGTTACCTGTGGGGCGAGCGAGTGGACGAGTTGTTGGCACAGGAAGACGTGACGAAGAACGTGACGGCGGCCGATCGAGTCTTGTGGCCGATCGTGGACCACTTGGGCACGGTACGCGATCTGGTGAAGCAGGACGGCACGGTAGCGACGCACTTTGTGTACGATGCTTTCGGTGGCATCGTCTCGGGTGACACGAGTCTGACACGCTATCTCTTCACATCGCGCGAGTTCGACGTCGACACTGGTTTACAATACAACCGTGCTCGCTGGTACGACGCCTCCACCGGCCGCTGGATCAGCGAAGACCCCCTCGGCTTCG
>WFWZ01000315.1 GCA_015490875.1 Planctomycetaceae bacterium | reverse complement strand
GTGGGCATCGCGATGGGAGCAGCCGGCTCGGACGTCGCGTTGGAAACAGCGGACGTTGCTTTGATGGGGGACGATCTCGGCCATTTGCCGTTTGCCGTGGGACTGAGTCGCCGGACGAGTTCGATCATCCGGCAGAACCTCTGGTATAGCCTGGGGATGGTGGCGCTGTTGGTTCCCGCGACGATTCTGGGGCTTCGGATCGGCTTTGCCGTGGTGCTGCACGAAGGGTCGACGTTGGTCGTTGTTTTCAACGCCTTGCGTTTGTTGGCGTATCGCGAAGAGGTCTCGAGTCGATAGCGCTGGGATGGTAGGAGCCGAGAGGCAGGTTATGTGCACTCTTGCGAGAGCAGGTGCAGAGGAGAGCGGACAAGAAGGACGGGCCGCAGGCAACAAGCCCGAAAACGAGAACTACGCCTCTCGTTTTCTTGCACACTCCAAATAATTTCTTGACAGGCTTGGGGGCCGATGGGGTACAATCTGGGCAGATTCCTAGTCGTCGCCTGTTATGTTGTAAACTCGTCAAGATGTTCCATGTAAGTGTGGAGTGGGACCGTAATGCGTCCAAACTCGATATCGGCCTACGCTGGCCAAAGGCAACGCGTCATCCGGTTGCTCGGACGGTTCTTTTCCTTTCCGCATAAAGGACTCATTGTCTCAGTTTTGGTCTATGCGGGATTTGTCGTTGCTGCTGCGACCATAGTCCCACAGTCGCCATCGCACGCGTCTGAACCACCGGATCTTGACGATCTGGTTCGCCGACACAAGGCCACAAGGGACGGAGTTCATGAGCTAAGAATGCGCATCGCGATGTATCCGGCGGGGAAGTTCGTCCAAGTGGCGAATAGGCGTGACGCCGAACTGCGCAGCTATCGCCACTATCTGTGGTATCGTAAAGGACGGAAGGAACGACTCGTTGTGCGGCCTTTGACTGCGGCGGATCTGTCGCGCGTCGAGTTCGCGAGGGAGGTTCAACTTCCCGACGTTCGCAGGAGGCCTACGTGGTATAGTGAGTATTTGCTTGATTGGGGGAAAGGGAAAATGGGGCAGTTGGAGATCCCGCAACGCGAGAACCTTGGGCGTCTCAGTCGCGAGTGCCAGTTCGGACTTCAGGCGATGATTTCACCGATTCAACGACGTACCCTAAAATGGACGCCGCACCACGTGTTTCTCTTGCGCTTCATGTTGAATGCGTTCGATGCTTCGCGAACGCTGGAAGACTTGATAACGGAGTGCCAGGGGAGGTATGCCGGGGAAGCGGTCGTTGATGGGCATGCATGTCATAAGCTATCGTTCGTACACCCCGGCTCGGGAGGGATCGACAAGGGCGTTCGCTTTGACGTGTTTCTTGACCCTGCCAAAGGCTGCCTGGCAAGGCAACTTGAAATGCACCGCCCCGAGGCCGAGGGTGGGACGTGGCGTTGCACGATCACCGAATTCCAAGACCTTGGAAACGGCCTCTACATGCCCATTGCGGCAAGATGGTGGTCGGGGGATGACAGCCACACGTACGTGCTGCGTGCGATCGACGCACAAGTCAACCGTGGGATCGTGAATCCGAGTGATGTAATACTTGTGTTTCCGAAATCCGCGCGCGTGCTTGTCCTGGCGTCGCCTCCGTCCCCGTTGCGCGCGCCGGCCATCAAGGAAGTGCGATGGATTGGGGCAGGCGGCGTGATCGAGAAAAAGCGGAAGCCGAGGGAAGGGAAGCAGGCCGACGAGGGTGGCAAATGATGGAGACGAAACGCGTGAGTCCAACGAACAGGTGGCATTTTCGTGTGCGATCGCGGTGGTTGTATTGTCGCTCGAGCCTGCCCATGTTGTCCCTGGCGCCTGCTGTCAGACAACAGTGAGGCAACACGTGACGAGTAATCTGTCAGCCGAGCCAGTCGAGGCCTTCCGGGAGCGTGTTCAAGTTGAGGCAACCGTCGTCAGTGACGATAACCATGTCTTCGACGCGGATACCGCCGATCGCGCGACTGTAGAGTCCCGGTTCGATCGTGAGGGCATCGCCAGCGACCAGCGGCGGGCCGCCCATGTCGAGTAGTGGCGGTTCGTGCACTTCCAGTCCGATCCCGTGGCCGGTGCCGTGCACCATGGCCGTGTATGTTTCGGGATCCTCGGGCTTGGGGAGCCCCACTGCGTAGCCATGCTGTTGAATCACTTCGATGGCCGCTCGGTGGACCGCTTCGCCGGTCGTGCCCGCGCGGACTGCCGCCGTTGCCGCTGCTTTCGCGGCCACCACGGCCGCGTGCATGGCGGCCAGTTCGTCCGACACTTCGCCATGGACGACCGTGCGTGTGCAGTCGCCGTTGTAAAGCGTTTGTCGGTTTTGAGGGAAGATGTCGATGATGACTGGCTCCCCTGTTTTCAGCGGGCCACTGCCAGATTCGTGGCAGTCTGCACCTTGAGGGCCTCCGGCGACGATACTGCCGGGGTTGGTGTAACCGTGTTCGAGCAGCCACACGTCGATGAGCGTTTTGAGGTGTTCGGACGTGAGCGGGACGCCGTCCACGCATAAGGTTCCATCGGATGTCGCCGTTGCGCGAGCCACGGTTTCGCAGGCGCGCCGCATGAC
>WFWZ01000314.1 GCA_015490875.1 Planctomycetaceae bacterium | reverse complement strand
GGACGAGTTGTTGGCACAGGAAGACGTGACGAAGAACCTCACAGCCACGGATCGAGTCCTCTGGCCTATTGTCGATCATCTCGGCACGGTCCGGGATCTGGTGAAGCAGGACGGCACGGTGGCGACGCATTGTGTGTATGATGCTTTCGGCGGGATCGTCTCGGGTGACACGAGTCTGACACGCTATCTCTTCACATCTCGCGAGTTCGACGTCGACACGGATTTGCAGTACAACCGTGCTCGGTGGTACGACGCCTCGACCGGCCGCTGGATCAGTGAAGATCCCCTTGGCTTCGCGGCAGGGGATCTCAACACGGCGAGGTATGTGGGGAATGGGGTGAGCATGTGGCAAGATGCGTCGGGCTGGGAGCGTCATCAACGTGGCAGCCTGTTTTCGTCCTTTGATGGCGATTTTTCTTCCCCACCCCAGTCCGGTGTGCATTTTGATCCGTTCCGACCGCCTGAAAGTGGCAGCCTGGAACTTCCTTTGCTTGGTGGTATACCCTGGCCGACGATTGGGAGTGGCGATGCCGGTGGATCGGGAACGTGGCAGTTTCCAGGGGTGACGGATGATCCAACCAGTCCACCTCCGGACTATGTGCGGCCGGGGACGCAGCCTCCGGGGTTCGGCGACGGTCTCAAGATGATCTTCGATGAGATCAAGAAGACGGATGGGTACCAAAGCATGTTGGATGAACTTGAGGAGCCGCTGGACCTATTCAAAGAGCCTCTGGAAGAATTGGAATCGAAACTGGAGGAAGAGTACGGTGATTTGTGGTACATTCCGCCAGTGGCGATAGGGGTCATTGGCATCGGTCTTTGGATCGATGACCAATACCCGGGTTGGCCAATTCGGCCGATCGACGGGTGGATTGGTGGCACTCGACTTCCGTCGCCGAAGATCCCGATTGGGGACGACTACTACATTCGGCCCATCGGCTACCTGGATGACAACTTTGAACTGTATCCCGGATTTGAGGCGGGATTCCACCACCGCTTTCCCAACGTCGGTCCTCCGGGTTCCCTCTGGGACGTGAATGTTCAGGGTAATATCGGCGCCGACCCAGGTGGGTTGACAGGATTTTCTTTCGATGCAAGTGCAACCCGCCCGATCCCCGATGGTCAGTTCAGTTTTACCATAGGTGGGAGTGTTGATGAGAAAGGCATTTTGAAACTGTCCATTGGCATGGAGTTTCAACGATAGCCTGTTATATGCTATATCGCTAAGTCCAATACTTCGCCGTTTGATTGAATACCGCACGTATCTCGGCGATCACAACACGACTTCTGGACGTAAGCAACACGACAGACGACTACAACCACGGGCGCGCATTCCGTTACACGTAATTTATGGCGTTTTTCAATAGACGGGACACCCAAAATGTCAGGCACGACGCCGTCGCGGATAATTGAGCTGTTGGGATGTGGGCTTCTCTGGTGGATTGCCAGTAGCACGGCTGTGACATCCCTTGGCTCTGAACCATTGAAGCAAGCATGTCTTGCCGCGGAGCGAGACTATGTTCTGGCGTGGGAGCCTCCTGACACGCCAATGATCGGTTACCTTCGCATACTGAACCATTGCAACAGGATACTTTCGGAGGGCTCTATTTCTGATTCGACCCGTCAACACGTGCTCTTTTGCCGTGGCATTTCGCACTGGTGCCGATGGGACGACCGCGAGGCCCTCGAGGATCTACGCCGTGCCCTTGCCCTTGGGAACCTCGGACGCTCGTATCAAGAGATCAAGTATTTCTACGCGTTGGTTACGCTCACCGCAGGCAACGAGCGAGACAGAGAGGTGTCCGCTAAAATCGTTGAGGAGCTAATGAAATCTTCCTCTCGCCGTGACGTTGCGAGGGCCTATGCCATACGGGCGATCGAATCGGTCGGACAAAAGCAATGGATGGATGTTCTCGAGTTTACCGACCAGTGCTTGCGCAACGAGCCGCGCTTTGAGCTGGCGTTTGTAGCACGGGCTATGGCGTTAACGAGTCTTGGCCAGCCTCAAAGGGCTCGAGAGTACATGGAAAATGTGCGTCGACTAACTGTCGAGACAGACCGCGTGATCGTCGAACGTATTCGCGTTGCTATTCTCTTGAATTGTGGAAGACGTGAGGAGGCAGTCGTTGTGGCCCGACGAGCCGCTGAACGCTTCGTTGACCGAGCAGCACTATGGGCGTTTCTGTCAGAACAAGAGCGCGTAGAAGGACACCCTGCAGCAGCAAAGTATGCGACTCTGTTGGCATACACGTTTAATCCCGAGTCTGATATCGCGAAGGCGAAAATGATTGAGTATTTGCTTGACGTCGGCGACGTCAGGCAAGCGAGCAAGCTAGCATCTACGCTCGTCGAGAAACGCAAACCAAAGGGGCTCACCGACTGGGGCATTCTCGACCTTCGAATCGGTCTGGGTGACCGCCACGCGATGAACTCCGCTATAGCACGAGGCGCCCCGAGAAATATGGATGCACTGTGGCGAACAGTGTTATACCTAAGTGCCTATCCCGACGATCGCGTGCGTGATGGCCGTTTGGCTTTGGAAGTCACCAAGAAGCTGCCTCCACTTCGTCCGAAGAGCAAACACTATGCCTTGTGCCGGGCGATCGAGGCGGCAGCCCATGCCGAGTGCGGGGAGTGGGAAGCGGCGATGGCGGCCATCGATGACGCTATGAAACATGCTCGAGACGAAAAGGAAAAGCAGAAACTGAAGGAACTCCAGAGACTGTTTTCGAACAAGACGCCTTACCGCTTGGACCCGTCGAAAGGCACGAACCAACCCCTTTTCCTTTCATT
>WFWZ01000313.1 GCA_015490875.1 Planctomycetaceae bacterium | reverse complement strand
TGGATCGGCGATGCGGCCATGGCGACTCCGGCGTTGCAGGCCGTCCGGCAGTGGGCCGCGACACGGGGCCTTCCGGTTGTCGGCGTGATGCGGCCGGCCATCGACGAGGTTCTCGAGGGTGCCGGTCTGCTCGATGACACTCTCATCTATCGCAAAGGCGAGGAAAGGCGTGCTGTCGAGAAGTTGCAGACCTTTCCCCATGCGATCGCTCTCCTGATGACCAATTCGCTGCGCACCGCGTGGATAGCGTGGCGAGCCGGCTGCCGCCGCCGCATCGGCTACGTTCAAGACGGCCGCCGGTGGTTGCTGACCGACCCGATCACGCGCCCGCGCATCGGTTGGCGCCGTCTTCCGCGGTCCGCCGTCGACGACTACCTCGATCTGGCTCGAGCTTTGGGAGCTCCCACCGCCTCTCCCCGATTGCACATCGTGGCGACGCCCGAGGATCAGGCTCGAGCCGCCAAGTTGTGGCACCGGTGGGAGTGGGGACACGAACGTGTCATTGCCTTCCATCCGGGAGCCGCCTATGGTGCCGCCAAGTGCTGGCCGGTCGAACATTTCGCCAGCTTGGCTCGACGCCTGCTGCAGTCGACCGAACCCCGGCGCGTCCTCGTGTTGTGCGGTCCCAAAGAAACCGAGACGGCTCGGAGCATTGTCGCCCTGGTAGACGACCAACGCATCCGGTCGCTGGCGGACGCCGAACCAAGCATCCGCCTCACGAAAGGATGCTTGGCTCGTTCGGCGCTTTTGGTGACCGGGGACAGCGGTCCTCGACACTTGGCAGCGGGACTCGAGCTGCCCACCGTCACGTTATTCGGTCCGACCGATCCGGTCTGGAGTCACAACTACCATACTGCCGAGCGTTTGGTAGAGCTGGAGATGGACTGCCGCCCTTGTGCGCAGCGGATCTGTCCCAGGCAACATCATCGGTGTCTCGTCGACGTGCACCCGTGGCGTGTCGCCGAATTGGTCGACGAACTTCTAGCCGCAACGCGGCGGCCCGCCGCGCACTTGCCAACCGGCCAGTTCAATCTACCTCGATGTTGTTGACGACCGGCACGTCTTTGATCACCGTGCGCACTGCTTCCTGCGCCAGTTGCTTGTAATAGAACGTCGGCACGCGACCGGAAATGATCAACGCGTCCCCCTCACACGACACCTGCAATGTCCGCAATGCGTGAATGGGACTGCTGCGCAACGCGATCCTCGCTCGCTCCTCCGTGGCTTCATCAACCAGTGGATACATGATGATGGTGTCTTCCATCCGTGACGGCGCCGGACAAGGGCGGGCACTGCTTCCCATGCCGACACCGACGTAGCCCAATCAGCCCAAAGATACGTCCACCGCTCGTTGGTTTAAATGTACCGCTAAGTGGTGCGACTCGTCAAGTTTGCTAGCACGACGAATACAAGAAGAAACAGAAGATTGCCGTCTCCAATTCCCACTTGCGCTCCTGACTTTCCCTTGACGTCACTCTTACGCCGGGCCGGGCGGGGACGGGATCACACCGCGTGTTTCCAAGTGGGCGAGTACCTCGGCGGCCAGCGCTTCAGGTGTGCGTTTATGTGACAACAAGTGCACATCTGGATTTTGTGGAGGTTCATAGGGAGCATCGATGCCGGTGAAACCTCGGATTTCGCCGAGGCGCGCTTTGCGATACAGGCCCTTCGGATCGCGCGCCTCGCACACTTCCAGCGGAGCATCGACGAAGACTTCGATGAAATCGCCGGCTCGGCCGGCTTGCTCGATTGCCTGTTTCGCCGCCATGCGATCTTCTCGGTAGGGACTGACGAAAGCGACCAGAGCGATGACGCCGGCATCGGCGAAGAGCGACGCGACGGCGGCGATGCGCCGGATGTTCTCCCGTCGGTCCTCCGGAGAGAATCCCAATCCGAAACGGCGAGCGTACGCTTCGCCCCACGCCCCGAGCCGGTCGGGGCCCGCATTGAGTCCGTGGCGGATGTTGTCTCCATCCAGGACATAGCTGCGGTGACCGCGTTCGTGGAGCAGTGCGTCGAGCTGGTGGGCGATTGTACTTTTGCCGCAGCCACTGAGCCCGGTGAACCAGACGACGGCTCCGCGATGTCCTTGAGCCGCCTCGCGTCGAGCTCGATCGACAAGCTGCGGATGCCAGACGACTTGCGGAGCCGATTCGCGATCTCCCGGAGATGACGACTCAGACTTCATGACTTTGGGCCAATTCGCAAAGGTTGGCGTCGGTCACCTGCTGGGGGCAACTCCAAACGAGAAAGAAAAGCGCCTCGCGGCACCAGCGACCCGCTGGGTGGCTCCACACATAGCCAGCCCCCTTGGCAGCTCCGAGTGCGGCTTGCGTTGCCCGAAGGACCAAACTGTTCGCTTCCTGTCGCAGCGATCCTTTCTCTTGGGCATCGGCTTCTCGGCTGGCCAACGCCAGCAATCGATCGTGGGTCTCTTCCCACTGGTCTCGAAGGGCGTCCGCGGGAGTCCGCAGATTGGGACGTTTGGCAGCCTCTTTTTCCAAGTAGCCGACGGCCGCCCCAGCAAGGCCCACGGCCAGTGCCGAGGTTTGCAGTCCCCCTGTCGACGCCCCCTTTCCGCGCCCCATCACATCGTCCGCCGGCCCAGCCAAAACATCGTCGGCGGGAACGAAGACATTATAGAAATGGACCGGCCCGGTTTGGCTGGCCGTCAGGGCTACGAGACGCACGCCGGGCGGGGTCTCCACACCCGGCTGATCAGTGGGAACCGCCGCCAAGATCTGCTGGCCGTCCTCGGTAACGGCGCCCACGACCAACCAATCCGCCTTGGGGGCTCCGGTAACCCACGGGCTCATCCCCTCCAGCCGATAGCCCCCTCCTTCCGCAATCGCTCGCAGCACGGGCCGTTGGAGGTGTTGGCGGCTGGTCGTCAGGTGCGAGATTCCCACGGTGGCGAAGATTTCGCCGCGCAACAAAGGAGCCAAGAGCCGTTCCTTAGCACTCCCGGTAGTCGCTCCAGCAATCCGCCGAGCCGCGCCGACGCGTTGGGTGATCACAAAGGCGGTCGTCAAGCAAGCTTGCCCCAGCGCCACATAGCCGCGGCACAAGTCGGCTTCGGACCATCCGAGGCCGCCGTCGGCTGGAGTGTGAAACCAACGAAAGACGCCCGCCTCGGCACACCACGCCAGTTGCTCCCCCGGCCACGAGACGTCCTCCTCGAGACTGGGAGCCGCTTCGGCCAGCTCTTCGCAGAGGGACGCTAGGGCGGGACTATCCGGGTGTTCGATGAATGCGTGCATGATAGAGTTCACTTTAGCGTCCGCTCTCGGCCTCTCAAACCGCGCCTCACCCACCCGTGCTCCGTATTCCCTCAAGGCCCCCCGCTCGGCTAGGCGAGTGGGGCGAGGGTCGCTACGATCCGGGGTTACGGAATCGGCCGGACCGTCGGTACCGGCAAATTCACCCAAAGGGTGCAAGGGCAAGTCCTGCAGAGCCGATGCTAAGAGAACGGCGTGAACGGGACTCGTTCTCGCCTCAACCGATGCTGCCCGGTGGGCCGCCGTTTCGGGAGGCTTGAGCACCTCGGTTGAGAGCCCACACTTCGATATCCACGGGAAGCCCAGCCATGGCAAATGTCGACATGATGGCCCAGGAAAAGACGGAACCCGATTCGGCCGAGTTCTCGGCTCAAGCCCTCTACGACAAATGCGTGGCACTTAGTCGCAATCTCTGGTGGAGTTGGCACCCGGACGTGCTCCACCTGTTCCGGGACCTCGATCCGATCCGCTGGAGGCAACTCGACCATAACCCGGTGGTGCTACTCCGCGAGTTTACCCCCGAGCGGTTGGCGCAGCGAGCCTCGGAACTGGTGCTCTACAGTCGCATCCAGCAAGCCTACCGGCGCCTGCGCGAATACATGCAAACCAAACCGGCATGGGGACGCACGCACACGGGCGTGTTGGGAGCTCGTCCGGTCGCCTACTTCTCCGCTGAGTTCGGCATCCATGAGTCGATTCCCATCTATTCGGGCGGCCTGGGGGTCCTCTCGGGAGACCACATCAAAAGCGCCAGCGGTCTGGGCGTGCCCCTGGTGGCTGTGGGGCTTTTCTATGACCAAGGCTACTTCCGCCAGCGAACCGATGAGAACGGCTACCAAGTCGAGGAGTACGTTCACACGAACGTCGAAGATCTTCCGATGGAGCCGGCACGAGATGCCGAAGGCAAACCGATCACGGTGGCCATCGAGACACGAGACGGCACGGTGCTGGCGAAAGTGTGGTGGATGCAGGCCGGACGTGTGAATCTCTATCTGCTCGATTGCGACGTCGAAGGGAACAACCCTCAAGACCGGGAACTGACGGCGCGACTCTATGGCGGCGACGAACGGACTCGGATTCGTCAGGAACTGGTTTTGGGTGTGGGAGGTGTGCGAGCCCTGCGAGCTCTCGGCATCAACCCCGGCGTCTATCACCTCAACGAAGGGCACAGTGCGTTCGCCCCACTGGAAGTCATCCGGCATCGCATGGCCGATAATGGACTCAAGTTCGATGATGCACTCCGCGAAACGGCTCGCCAAACCGTCTTTACCACGCATACGCCCGTGCCGGCAGGCCACGATCGATTCGGTCCCGACCTGGTCGAAGAGCACCTCGGACCTTTGCGCGATAAGTTGGGGATCTCACGCGAACAACTTCTGGGGCTGGGACGGGTCGAGCCCCAGGATGATGACGAACCCTTCTGCATGACGGTCCTGGCACTCAAGCTGTCGCGTCATGCCAACGCGGTCAGCTCGCTTCACGGACACATCTCCCGCCGCATGTGGGCTCATCTGTGGCCGTGGCGCGTCGAGGAGGAAATCCCGATCGGGCATATCACCAACGGCGTGCACATCCCCACATGGCTCGCGTGGCAGATGCGGCAACTCTACGATCGGCACTTCGACGCCGGATGGATCCACCGCATGGGCGAGGCCGAAACGTGGCAACACATCTATCAAGTCGACCCAGGCGAGCTGTGGGAAACCCATAACGCACTCAAGAATGTCCTCCTCTCCTTCGTGCGACGGCGACTGACACGTCAGGCTCGAAGGCGAGGTGACAGCGAGGAGTCGATCGATGCCATCCGTTACTTGCTCGATCCCCGCATCCTCACCATCGGGTTCGGCCGGCGATTTGCTACCTATAAGCGAGCCGACTTGATCTTCCGGGACCCCGACCGACTCGCCGCCATCGTGAACGACCCCGAACGCCCCGTGCAACTGATCTTTGCAGGCAAAGCCCACCCCAAGGACGAACCTGGCAAGCAGCTGATCCAACGCATCATCCAATTCAGCCGAGATCCGCGCTTCGCTCACCGCGTCGTCTTTATCGAGGACTATGACATCAATGTCTGCCGACACCTCATCCAAGGCGTCGATGTCTGGCTCAACAACCCGCGCCGGCCGCTGGAAGCCTCGGGAACCAGCGGCCAAAAAGTCGTCCTCAATGGCGGACTCAACTTCAGCGTCCTCGACGGATGGTGGGCGGAAGCATATGACGGGACCAATGGCTTCGCTATCGGCGATGGCACGAGTCATGTTTCCGATGAGATCACCGATCAGCGAGACGCCGAAAGCCTGTATGAGGCACTCGAGAATGAAGTGGTGCCCATGTTCTACTCGCGAGACGCCGATGGACTTCCTCACGATTGGATCACACGGATGCAGAATTCCATCGCATCGCTCGCGTGGCGCTTCAGCGCTCACCGCATGGTGATGGACTACACTCTCGCGGCCTACCTTCCGGCTGCCGGCGGACTCAGCCGCGCCATGCCGAGCAGCGGCTAAGCCACTGCCCGCTCATGGCACTGCCAGACAACTCAGCCGATTCTCCCGTCTCAATTCCTGCGAAGGGAGTTCGGCTACCGGCATCTACCGCCGCCAGCGAAACCAACCGCGACGAGCCGGGCGAGCGTACCGCACCGACGAGGGCGTCGAGCGGACGGTTTCCGAGGAAGGGTTCGAGGGCGCGGTGGCCGATCGGGCACCCGACGCTGACGTATTCCAAGAGAAAGAACGACCGGCCGAACCTGACGACGTGACCACGCCGCAAGCCGCCGTCGTTCAGCCACCCCGCATGCGGCCTCGAGCCGCCACGTCGTCACTGGCTCCCCACCACAAGGCGGCCGCCACCACGGCCACCGACCACCACGGGCACCGCCCGCCTGCTCCATACTTCATCAGTCTGGACTCCTTGCACTTCGAGTTCCACTCGAGGTCGGACTCGGTCCGACCCCTCCTTCCAAACATCCTCTCCTCCGTCTCCCCAATCCCACGCCCGCCAGCTCGATGGCCTCTCGGCGTGAAAATGGGGAAGAGAGAGAATCTTTAGCGATTGCTTGGCGCTCGTCAATCACGGGGCGCCAATTAGGGGGATATGGGGACTCCCCGTTTTTTCCGGCGTGCCGAACGTCTATCCTGGAAGCCGGTGGTTCCCAGCGCAGCTCACGGGAGCCGCGCGGTGCATTCCCTCCTGTCGGCCCGTTCCTTCCCGCCTTGACCATCGCAATCTCATGACCATCGCCTCGCATTCTGCGGTCCTTCGCCACCTTTTTTCCTCCTGGCTGCTTGTCGCATGGCTCGTCGCGGCACTCGGTGTGCCTCTGGCGGCTCAGGTGCCTTCGGATGGTGAAAAGCGAGCGAGTACGAAGGCATCCGAGGAAGGTCCCGAGCCGATTCGGATCGAGCGGAAAGGGGGACCGCCTCGCATCCCCGATGTGCCTCGCGACCAGGTCATCGGTTTTGCGCTCTACACGGTGCAGAACGGCATCTTGAAGATGAGCGCCCAGCTCTATCCGTTGCGGGACGGCGAGTCCCGAGAAGTCTCTTTGGAAATCCGCCAAGACGATGGCACATGGAAACGCCTGGCGACGCGCCCGGTGGATGAAGTGGGGTGGCTGGCCACGTTTCGAATCGAGCCGTGGGACGACACGCGGGATTATGCTTACCGGGTTGTTCACCCTGGAGGTGCCAAGTTCGAGGGTCGCATCCGTCGCAATCCCATCGACAAAGATGAGATCGTCGTGGCGGCGTTCACGGGCAATTCCAACTCGGATCGCGGTCCGCGAGCCGACATTGTGGCGAACGTGAAGGCTCAAGATCCCGATCTGCTCTTTTTTTCCGGAGATCAAAGCTACGATCACCGCCACCACACGGCGGCATGGCTCCTGTTCGGCCGGCAGTTCAAGGAGATCTTGCGCGACCGGCCGGTCGTGACGATTCCCGATGACCATGACGTCGGTCAAGGCAACTTGTGGGGAGAAGGAGGGAAGAAGTCGTACTTGCCCGGAGGTGCCGACGGGGGTTACATCATGCCGGCCGAGTACGTGAACATGGTGCAGCGCGCCCAGACGAGTCATCTTCCCGATCCCTACGATCCTACGCCCGTGGAGCAGGGGATCACGGTCTACTACACGCGGCTGAATGTCGGCGGTATCGACTTCGCGATCATCGAAGACCGCAAATGGAAGACCGGCCCGGCGGGTTTGATTCCTCAGATGGGACCCCGACCCGACCACATCAACGATCCTGACTTCGACCGTCAGGCGGTTGACTTGCCCGAGGCCCGATTACTCGGGCCTCGCCAACTCCGATTTCTCAACCGATGGGGGCAGGATTGGCGTGGGGTTCAGATGAAGGCAGTCTTGTCGCAGACGATCTTCGCCGGGGGAGCACACATCCACGGGAGTCACCGCAGCCGACTCGTCGCCGACCTCGACTCCAACGGCTGGCCCCAGTCGGGACGGGCTCGAGCCCTTCGAGCGATGCGGCGCTGTTTCGCCGTGCACATCGCCGGGGACCAGCACCTGGCGACGGTCATCCACCACGGTATCAACCAATGGGAAGACGCGGGTTATTCATTCTGCGTCCCGTCGATCGTGAACTATTACGGTCGCTGGTGGTGGCCACTCGAACCGCCGCTCGCCCATAACCCCGACAATCCTCTGCCGTTTACGGGGCGTTATTACGACGGCTTCGGCAACAAGATCACCATGCATGCGTATGCCAATCCGACTCCGCGCAACTACAACGCCGCCGGCTACGGTTTGATCCGTTTCAAGAAGTCGGCGCGCACGATCACGTTCGAATGCTGGCCGCGACACGCCGATGTCACCGACAAGTCGGCCCGTCAGTTTCCGGGTTGGCCGATCACCATTCGCCAACAGGACAACTACGGCCGCCAGCCCTACGGCTTCCTGCCTCCAGTCGTCAGTTCGGTCGACCAGCCGGTCGTCCAAGTTATCGACGAGTATCTTCGGGAAGTCGTCTACACGATCCGTATCCCCGGCAAACGATTCCGACCGCCTGTCTACCGAGAGGCCAAGTACACGGTCCGCATTGGGGAAGGGGACGCGGTCAAGGCCTATCAACACTTGGAACCGCTTGACGAATCGGGGCGCCCTCGAGGAGCTCGTTACGAGCGTCCGCCCTCGCGCCAGAAAAAGAAAGGCAGGCGGCGTCGTCCGAGCGCGCCGCCTCCCGCACCACGGCAACCGAAAGAACTCCGTTATCCTTAAATCCCCAGGAGTCCCACCATGAACCTCTTAACTCGCCGCCGTTGGATCGCCGTCGCGCCTGCCCTGTTGCTGGCGGCCGTGCCCTTCGCATCGTCCTCGCAGGCTCAGGAAACCAAGCCCAAGCCGATCAGGGTTTTGCTATTGACCGGTTTCGATGTCCGTTCGCATCCTTGGAAACAGACTTCTCCGCTCGTACGGGAAATCCTCGAGAAAGACGGCCTCTGTCAGGTCTTCATTTGCGAAGACCTAGGGATCCTCGAGTCCTCTTCGCTGGCCAAGTACGACGTGATCGTACTTAATTACGGATTCTGGAAGGAACCGGAACCGAGTGAAAAAGCGAAACGGGCGCTGCTTGGGTTCGTCAAGAACGGCAAAGGACTGGTGGCCCTTCATTTCGCATGCAGTGCGTTTCAAGATTGGCCGGAGTACCAACAGTTGCTGGGACGCGTCTGGAAGAAGGGGATCGGCGGACATGGGCCGATGAGCAACTTCGAGGTGAAGATCGCCGATCCGGAGCATCCGATCGCCAAGGGCGTTTCCAACTTCCGCATCACGGACGAGTTGTACGCTCGACTATCGGGTGATGCGCCCATTCATGTGATCGCCGAAGGGTATTCGGATTGGAGTAACAAGACCGAGCCGCTCGTGTTTTCGCACCAGTACGGCAAGGGCCGCGTCGTGCAGAACGTCCTGGGACATACCCTCGAAGCCCGACGCAATCCGGCGTACCAGAAGCTGCTCGTGCAGAGCGTCCAGTGGGTGGCGCGGAGGTGATGGCTGGTCGCTACTTCTGAGCGAGCGAGCGCAAGAGTTCGAACGTGAAGATGCCCGTGTCGTGGCCGTCACCGAACGTGACTTGGTAGGCGTAGTTCCCCACCGGGCGCATGGAGACGATGGCCTGAGCGCCGACAGTTGGACTGTCACCAACGATTGGGAGCTCGAGAGGATCAGGCGGCGGCGCTGAACGTTTTTCACGACACGTAGCGCACGGACAGTGGTTTCGCAAGTCTTCGCCCGTCAGCATTTGTTCCTCGCCATCGCTCCACTGCACGCGCACCGTCGTCTCATCGACGCGTTCCAGTCCGACGGGATAGACATCTTCGTTCATGGTTCCACGCATCAGGACTCATCACGCAAATCGACGAACCGCCGACTTTTCGCCTCGTATCGAGGCAGACTTCCCAGCGGCACCGACACGACATCAACGCGCAGTCCCAGTCGCAATTGCAACTCCTCGGCAATGCGCTCGGGCTGCTCGAGCCGGTCTTCGACTTCAATTGTGAGCGAATCCATTTCGTGTTCCCGTCGAGCCGTCATGCGGTATTCGACGACTTCGGGAAACCCGCGCAGAATCTGCTCGACCGCGCTGGGAAAGATGTTCACGCCTCGGATGATCATCATGTCGTCCGTTCGGCCCAGCACGCCGCCGGGCAACAGCACAAAGCGACTCGGCTGGTCATGATTCCACTGCGGACGCACCAGATCTCCCGTCCGGTAGCGGATGACCGGGCATCCGCGGCGGCCGAGCGAGGTGAGCAGCAGTTCGCTCAGTTCTCCTTCGCCAGCCGGTTGCCCCGTTTCCACGGAAAGAAACTCGGCGATGAACTCGCTTTCGATCACATGCAGACCTTCATCGTTGGCGCTGGCATATCCCCACGGTCCCACTTCGGTCGCCCCACTGTGATCGACGACGCGAGCTCCCCAGGCGGTTTCGATGCGTTGGCGAACGGCCGGTACGGAACCTCCCGGTTCCCCCGCCACGATCAACGCCCGCACGTCACTTGCCCTCAAGTCGACCTCCTGCTCTTCCGCCACTTCGGCCATCCGCAACGCATAACTCGGCGTGCAACAGACGACGGTGGCTCGGCTGCTGCGCAGCAAGTCGATCCGCTGGATCGTGCTCATCCCGCCCCCGGGGATCACGAGGCATCCTCGAGCCACCGCCGCATCGTGGGCACTCCAAAAGCCGATGAACGGGCCGAACGAGAACGCCAAGAAGACCCGATCGGCTGGGCCCACATCGGCCGCATCATAAACGAACTGCCAAGTATCGATCCACCATTGCCAGTCGTCGGCCGTGTCGAGTACGACCAAAGGACGGCCCCGCGTCCCCGATGTGCGGTGGAAACGGACGTAATCCTCAAGCGGATAAGTGCGATTGGCAGCCACGTCCGGCGGATCGCCGCCGATCAGTTCGTCTTTGAACGTGAAGGGAAACGAGGCGAGAGACTCGAGGGATGCAAGCTTGTGCGGCGCATGCGCGAGTTTATTCGCGTAGAAGGTGTTGCTTGGGAGAATCTCCGACAGCAGCCAGTTGAGTTTTGCGCACTGGTGGCGTTCGAGCTGCTCGCGGCTCCACTGTTCCGCCTCGCGTCGCTGCTGTGCCTTTGCGTCCATGATACTCGCATCAATGCGGCAGGTTCTCGGCCCCCCTGTCGGAGCCGGCACCGAGTTCGTTTCCGGAACGAGGCCGTGGCGTCACACGCCCGCGTTGCCAAGGCAGTACAGGTGCGAATACGTTCTCAGAAGCATCCGGCCGTTGCAGACCGCCGGTGTAGCGCGACTCCGCTCACCAAGTGGATTCCTTCCCAATTCACGGAACTCTTTCTCGGCTGCCAGCACAAGCACTTCGCCACTTTCGGTAATGCAATACAGTTTGTCCTTGACGCGGATCGGCGAGCCGGAAAAGGCAGCGTTGACGCGTTTCTTCCAATGGACTTTCCCCGAGTCAGCATCGACGCACGTGACGATGCCCTTGTCGGAGAACAGGAACAACAAATCGCCTCGCGCCACGGGCGTCGGCACATACGGGGCCTGGCGATCGATCGTGTAGGCCACCTTGGGAGTTCCACTCATGTCGATCGCAACGACATAGTTGCCGCCTCCTCCCGAACCTGTGCTTCCGAAGATCTTGCCCGCGGCGAGGACGGGCGAGCTGACCGTCCGCATGCGGAAGACTTCGGGGACGGTCCAGAGGATCTCTCCGGTGCGCGGATTCACCGCATAAAAACCGTCGCCCGTGTTGTAGTGGATCAATTGTGGTTTGCCGTCGGCATCGCGGTAGATACAGGGAACGGTGTAACAGACGCGCACGCTGTGCCGCTCGATTTCCCAGACAGTCTCGCCCGTCTTCTTGTTCAATGCCACTAGCGTACTCTTGCCGGGAGTCTTGTCCTTGGGGACGCGAGCCTCCTGCTGGGAGTTGGAAAAGATCAACAGATCTTCAAAGAGCATGGGGGACGTTCCAAAGCCATGTTGGCTGATGAACGGACCCAGGTCGCGGCTCCATCGTTCGCGACCTTCGTGGTCGAGGGCTTTGAGGATCACCGAGTCGGGCGTCGCCCAGGCCACGTAGACGCAGTCGGCGTCGACAGCCGGCGTCGCGCACGCAAAGCTGGCTCGGGAATGCAAGTGGTACGGTACGGCCGGAAAGTCGCGTCGCCAAAGTTGGCGACCCGTCTTCAAGTCGACACAGAGGATATGTTGCGTGGCCGTTTTGGGATCGGCACTCGTGATGAAGACTTTCGATCCCCACGCGACCGGGGAAGAGTGGCCAATTCCTGGCAACTCGAGCGACCATTGGTAGTCATTGGATGTCCACCGAGCCGGAAGATCGTATTTTTCGCAGATTCCCTGCCCGTTGGGACCTCGGAACCGGGTCCACTCCTGAGCCCTGGCGGGGAGTGCCGCGACGGCGATGCCCAAAGCAAGCACAGCCAACGCGGTGGGCAAGACGTACTTTGAGACACGGCAGATCTTATGGCACATGATGGCTCCTCGATCAGAGGCGTCGTATCGCGACGGCCGAACTTAGCGGGGCCGCCGAATTCCATATTCTTCGATCTTACGATACAACGTGGCGCGGCTGATTCCCAGTAGTTCGGCTGCTTTGGGGACATGCCCGCCGGTGCGTTGCAGCGCATCGCGGATCAGCTTGCGTTCCCACTCGTCTAGCCGCAGGGACTCGGTTTCGAAGCCGCCCGTCTCATGCAGTCCGAGATCGGTCTCTTCGATTTGAGGCCCTTCCGCCATGACGACGGCACTGTCGATGACGTTGCGAAGCTGCCGAACGTTGCCGGGCCAAGGGTACTCCAGCAGCTTTCGGCGTGCGGCCGGCGAGAGTTCCAATGCGGGACGGCCGTGCTGGAGTTTGAAATGGTCGAGAAAATAGTCGACCAGCCGGCCGATGTCCTCGCCTCTCTCACGCAGCGGTGGCACATAAAGCTCGAACACGGTCAGGCGATAGTACAGGTCTTCGCGAAACCGCTTCTGCTGGACGAACTCGCGGAGATCCCGATTCGTGGCCGCAATGACGCGAACGTCGACTGAGACTTCTTCGACGCTTCCGACCGGTGTGAAGGGGTGCCCCTCGAGGATGCGCAGGAGTTTGGCCTGGCCTTCGAGTGTGAGTTCTCCGACTTCATCCAGAAAGAGCGTGCCGGTATCCGCCTGTTGGAACCAACCTTGATGGTCGGCATCGGCTCCCGTGAAGGCCCCCTTCTTGTGCCCGAACAATTGGCTTTCCATCAGCTCGCGTGGGATGGCGGCGCAGTTGACTGTAAGCATCGGACGGTCCGAACGCGGTCCGGCCTGGTGGATGGCTCGAGCGACGAGTTCCTTTCCCGAGCCGCTTTCGCCGCGGATGAGGACACACCCGGTCGCTCGAGCCACCCGCTCGATGCGCGACTTGAGTTCCCGCATGGGACGGCTGTCGCCGATCAGCTCGTCGAACGAGACGCTCTTGGCGACGAGGCGATCGTGATCGGCCTGGAGGACCGACTGGCGGCGGGCTCGAGCCAGCGCCGTCGACAACATGCCGGTAATGGAGAGAGCCAGATCATAGTCGGCCGATTCGAATTGCCGCTGTTCCCGGTACAGGTGCAACACGCCGAAGGTCTGCTCTTCGTGGATCAGCGGGAGGCAGATGCCGTCGGAATACCGAGCCAGACTGTCGCTCGGATCGGCACTCCCGCTGTTGGCAACCCACACCGCCTGGTTCTTGCGTGTCACCAGGTCCGTGAGGAACTGACTGAGTTGCAGTTTTTCGGCTGCCGCGTCGGGAATGACGATGCGAGGTTTGAGTTCGCCGTCGTCGGTGAGCCACAAGAATCCCGCAACCGCTGCGCCGGTACGTTCCAGCAGGACTTCGAGTGTCGAGCGGATCAGCTCGTCGGGTTTGTCCTCTTCGAGGAGCCGCAGTCCGAGTTGGTACAGGGCCAGCGAGTCCCCCGTGCGATCGGGTTGCTCAAGGACGGCTTGAACGGCGTGGTCCAGCTCCGAGGGAGCGACTTCCGTCTGCCGCTTGATCTGTTCGGTGCTCATCGCGCCGGCGAAGTCGGTGTCCGCCGGCGGCGTGGGGGCGATGTGGAAACGGAAAACGGAGCTGCCGATTTGGAAGGTGGTTCCGTTCTCGAGTCGAGCTTCATCGACTTTGCAGCGGTTGACATACGTCCCGTTGCGGCTTTCCAGGTCCCGGATCCACCATTCCCCGTCCCGGAATTCGATGACGGCGTGGACTCGCGAGCTGAGCGGGTCGCGGAGGATGACATCGCAGTCGAGGCCTCGGCCGATCCGCGTGGGGCGATCGGGAGCCAGCAAATGGGTGGAGCCGGGGCGGGAGCCGTTGGCCAGCGTGAGATAGACGTAGATGGTAGTCGTGGTCATTCGGCACGGTCCCTGCGGAAGGGTCGCGAGTCGGCGGCCGTGGGATCCCCCTCCCGCTGCGATTCCCGAGAGTCGGCAACCTATTTCGAAACTAACCCACCGGCCGCGGGATGACAAGGACCGAAGCACCGATGCCACGAATCTGGTAGGTCAGCCTTCCTCGTAGGTCAGCCTTTCCAGGCTGACGGCGCCGCCCGTTGGTGATTTGTAGACCAATACGACATATAAGACATATGGGACGTAGAGGATGGATCAGAGCGACGGACGGCTCAGGTCCAGCGAGGCCGATGCAAGCCCCGGGATCGACCGCATTCCCGCTATTCAGGACGTCCACTCAGACAGAACACTCCCTGCTGCTTCACACAGTTGGGCCGCTGTCGACTCACGCTCAGCTTCGGCAATCAACCGCACGATCGGCTCGGTATTACTCGGACGGACCAGCAGCCATCGATCCTTCCAGTCCAGCCGCAATCCGTCCATGCGACTCGAGCGGTCTGCCGAGAAATGGGCTTCCAACCGATCCCACAGGCGGCTCAAGTCCCCCCCACTCCATTCCACTTTCTGCTTCACGATCGCGTACGACGGAATCTCAGCGACAAGCTCCGATAGACGCTTGCCCGTCGCGGCCATCTGATCCAGCACCAATGCCATGCCGACGAAGCTGTCGCGCACCATGCCGACTTCGGGATCGATCGGCCCGCCATTCCCCTCGCCACCGAAGACCGCTCCCGTCTCCCGCATCTCCGCCACGACGTTCGCCTCGCCCACCGGCGCCAAATGGCAGGGCACTCCCGCATCCTCCGCCAAGTCGACCGCCATGCGGCTTGTCGCACAATTGATCACCACCGGTCCCCGGCGGTCCTTGAGTACATGCTTCAGACAAAGTGCCAACGTCATTTCTTCGCCAATGTATCGACCAGCTTCGTCGATGATCGCCAGCCGGTCAGCATCGGGATCTTGACAAAAGCCGACGACCGCGCCGGTCTCGGGTACTCGGGATGCCATCGTTTCCAAATGGGCGGCTGTCGGTTCGGGCGGGTGTTCAAACTCCCCATCGGGCGCCTCGCCGAGCACGCATACCTGACATCCGAGTTCTTCCAGCAGTCGTCGCCCCAACAGACCGCCGGCGCCATGGTTGGCATCGAGCAGCACCGAAAACCGGCGCCGCCGGATCGCCTCGACGTCGACCTGCCTCAGGACCGCTTCGAGATGCACCTGGTGGGGATCGTCTTCGATGCGCCCGCTCCCGAGTTGCTCGAACGTGACCCACGCCGCCTCATCCGCCTCATATCGTCGCCGTACTCCCTCTCCCCGCTCAGCATCCACCACCGCCCCATCCGCTCCAAATAACTTCATGCCGTTGTACGGCGGCGGATTGTGACTCGCACTGATCTGGATCGCTCCGGCGGCACCGACCTTTCGCAGGTAGACGCCGACTGTCGGCGTCGCCGCGATCCCGATGTCGATCGTCTCACGTCCGACGGCCTGAAGATGAGCCCGGATGACGTCCGCCAGCATGCGGCCGCTCGGCCTGCTGTCGCGAGCCAACACGAGCGGCCCGGCAGGCAGTTCGGCCGCAAACGCCCTCGCGTATCGTCCCGCCACCACCGGCGTCAGCGTCTCGCCGACGATGCCTCGCAAACCCGATACAGAAATAATGAGACGGCTCAAACCGGCGGTCCTCCTTCCCAGATCTCCCGACCGAGACGTTTCCTCACCCTCGCTCCGTCGGTCGCACGTTCACGGTTTCTTTCCTAGTATGAGGGCAGATGGGGGCTTGTCCAGTTGGAAAGGCTCCGGTCCAGGTATTCCTTGCCTAGTCCACTGTGAACATTGCGAAAGCAAGGAATACCGCTGCCTACTGGGCCTGCGATGGCCACGTGGCGGCCGAAGGCTGGTTTCCCCACTGTTCCGCTCAGAGTTGCACAGACGGAGACACCGCAGACGATGGCACTTTCAACCGATCAGCAGTCAGCCTTGTGGGAGCAAGTCGAGCAAGCCGTGCAGGAAGGGAAGCTGACCGAGTCGGCCGCTCAGAACATTCGAAAGTGGCTAACCCAAGAGCGCTATGCCGACTACGCGGCCCTGGTCGCCGACCACATCCGTCAGGGCCAGTGGAAGACGCTCGATGATGTCTTCTGGACGGTGATCCCCTTCGGCACCGGGGGACGTCGAGGCCGGATGTACCCGATCGGCACCAATGCGATCAATGATCGAACGATCGGGGAAAGTGCGCAGGGCCTGGCGACCTACGTCCGGGAATCTTTTCCCGATACCGAACTGGCCTGCGGCATCGCCTACGACTCCCGACACCGCTCGCGTCATTTCGCCGAGCTGTGCGCATCGATCATGGTGGCCAATGGGTTCCGCGTCTACTTTCTCGACGACTACCGCAGCACGCCCGAACTCAGCTTTCTCATTCGCCACCGCCAGTGCCATTGCGGGATCATGGTGACGGCGAGTCACAATCCGCCGAGTGACAATGCCGTCAAGGTCTACTGGGCGACCGGCGGGCAGGTCCTCCCTCCTCACGACCAGGCGATCATCGAGCGTGTGATGCAGGTGGACGACATTGCGACGGTCGATTTCCAAACAGCCGTAGCCGACGGCCACGTCATCCTCTGTACGGAGGAGACCGACCGCGCCTATCAGCAAGCGGTGCTTGAGCAGCAACGAGGCGGGCCTCGCGATCTGCGTATCCTCTATTCACCCCTGCACGGCGTCGGCAAGTTTTCCGTCATCCCGATTCTGCAACAAGCCGGCTTTGAGCAAGTCGAACTGTATGGACCTCAAGCCGAACCTGACGGCGATTTTCCCGACGTTCCCGGTCATGTCGCCAACCCGGAAAACCCGGCTGTCTTCGATGTGATGGCCGGTCACGCTGCAAGAATCGGCGCGGACATCATTTTGGCATCCGATCCCGACTGCGATCGCATGGGATGCGCCACGCCTCGAAGCTGGTCGAACCCAGACACCTATGTGTCACTAACCGGCAACCAACTCGGGGCACTCCTGGCCGACTATCTCCTCGGAACGCGCTCCGACTGGTCCAACGCGCACTACATCGTCAAGACGCTCGTCACCACCGAGCTGACGCGTCGCGTGGCCGACCATTACGGAGTTCGCACGATCGGGGACTTGCTCGTCGGATTCAAGTACATCGGCGGCGTGATCGATGACGAAGGTCCGGAACACTTCGTCTTTGGAACCGAAGAATCGCATGGATACCTGGCCGGCACGTACGCTCGCGACAAGGACGGCGCCGTCGCCTGCCTTCTCATCGCGGAGCTGGCGGCGCGCTGCAAAGCCGAAGGCAAGACACTCCACGAACGATTGCAGGAATTGCACCGCCAACACGGATATCACGCCGAACGCCTCTTGACGATCGCCATGCCCGGCTCGCAAGGCATGAAGCAAATGCAGGCTCTCATGGAGCGTCTTCGCCGCGAACCTCCAGCGTCGCTGGGCGGTTGCCGTGTCGTCCGCTGCCGCGACTATCTGGCCGGCGAGTCGATCCATGCCGACGGTTCGCGCACGCCGCTTGAGGGTCCCCATGGCAATCTGCTCTTTTTCGACTTCGAGCACCAAGGCAATGCGATGGCCATTCGACCCTCGGGCACCGAGCCGAAAATCAAGTGCTACATGTTCGGCTATGAGCCTCCCGAGGCCAGTCAGGATCTCGAGGCGGCCGCTCGCACGGTCCAACAACGTCTGGAAGCCATCGAAGCGGAAATGCGACAACTGGCGGAACCGACATGAACGGGCCTCCCGACTCCAATGGAGTTCCCTCGAATCGCCCGGAACCCCTAGCGAGTCCGGCCGAGAAGGTGCGCACGTTCCCGACCGAACCCGGTGTCTATTTGATGAAGGACGAGGCGGGACGCGTCATCTACGTCGGCAAAGCGGCCAACCTCCGGTCTCGAGCCGGCAGCTACTTCCAGAAACAGGCCGCGGATGACCCGCGCATCTCCCCGTGGATTCACGAAGTCGCCGACGTCGACTACGTGGTCTGTCAAAGCGAAGTCGATGCGCTGCTCATGGAAGCACGCCTCATCAAGGACATTCAGCCCAAGTACAACAAGGAACTCAAAGACGACAAGACATTTCCGTACCTCATGATCACCACGCGCGAGGATTTTCCGCGCGTCGAGATCACTCGCGAACCGAAGACGAGTGGCGTCAAATTGTACGGGCCGTTCCCCAACGTGCGTGCCTTGCGAGGCGCATTGCAAGTGTTGCAACGCATCTTCCAATTCCGCACTTGTTCGCTCGACATCGATGAGAACGACGAGCGCTGGAAGTGGTACCGCCCATGCCTCTTGGCGAGTATCGGGCAGTGCACCGCGCCATGCAACTTGCGCATCTCCAAGGCCGACTACCGGCGCGACATCCGCCGACTGCAAATGGTGCTCGAAGGCAAAACCCGTCCTCTCATGAAGCAATTGGCGAAGGAGATGCACGAGGCGGCTGCGGCACTCGAGTTCGAACGGGCGGCCAAGCTGCGAGACGAAATCGAGTTGCTCGAGAAGCTGGGCGACCGAGGGGACTTGGAAACGCACGTGCAGCCCGAAGTCTTCTTCATCGATCCGAAGAAGGGACTGGCCGGGCTCAAACGAGTCCTCCATCTCGACGAAGTCCCACGCACCGTGGAAGGCATCGACATCGCCCATCTCCAAGGAGGTCAAACGGTCGCCAGCGTCGTCCAGTTCCTGGACGGACTACCGTTCAAGCCGGGCTATCGCCGCTACAAGATCCGTTCGGTCGACCAGCCGGATGACTACCAATCGATCCGCGAAGTCGTCTCGCGCCGGTACGGTCAGATGTTCCGCAAGGGACAGAAACTTCCCGACGTCATCTTGATCGACGGCGGCAAGGGACAACTCAATGCGGCTGTGGAAGCCTTGGCGGCTCAACGCGTCCCCGAACCCGTCATCTTATCGCTGGCCAAGCGCGAGGAACTCATCTTTCGCCCCGGAGAACGGGAACCGATTCGACTGAGCCGACATGCCTTCGCTCTTCGGCTGCTTCAATACGTACGGGATGAAGCTCATCGCTTCGCTCAACACTACCACCACATCCTTCGCCGCAAGTCGACACTGCCGGAAGAATGAACGTGATTCGCTCCGCCGCCGTGACGCTGGTAATGCTTGCCGCCGTCAGTATCGCTCAGGAAGAGCCTCCCGCCGGCGCACCAAAGGGCGGGGAGGATCGTGTTTTGGCTCGAGTCGGTAAGGTACCGATCACCGTGAACGACGTGCAGCGGCTGGCTCAACAGACGCTCCGGCGGCGGCTCACCGCATCGGAAGTCGATCAACGGCTCATGCGGTTTCTCGCAAGCGAGCTCGTGACGCGCGAACTGGCCCGGCAGGCTCTGCAAGAGTCGAAATGGGGGGCTACATGGGAAGAAGCGATGCTCGAGTGCCGTCGGCGACAGGAGATACTCGAGAAGAGTGGTCGAACGCTGAGCGACTACTTGAAGGAGACCGGAGTCAGCAAGGATGCGTGGGCGCGGGAAGTCCATTGGCAACTTGCTTGGAAGCGATATCTCGAACACTTTGCCACTGACGAAAACCTGCAACGGTTTTTCGAACAGCGGCGGCGCCACTTCGATGGGACGCGCCGTCACGTCGCCCATATCCTTCTCCGTCCGGCTTCGCAGGCGAAGAAGGACATCGAGGAAGCTCGCCGCGAGGCGAAACAGGTCCGAGAACGGATCAAAAAGGGCGAGTGGACGTTCGAGGAGGCAGCACGGCAGTTTTCGCAATCTCCGTCGGGAAAACAGGGCGGGGATATCGGTTGGATCGAACGGCGCCAGCCGATGCCCGAGTCGTTTTCTCGAGCCGCCTTCGACTTGCCGGTCGGCCAGATCAGCCAGCCCGTCGCGACGCGATTCGGCATCCATCTCATCCGGGTGCTCGAAGAAAAGCCGGGATCGCTCACCTGGCAGGATGTGCGCGAGGATCTGGAAAAAGCAATACGCAGCTATCTGCTGGAGTGGCTTGCTGAGCGTCAACGCAGGGAGGTGAAAGTCGAGTGGCTCGACGCGACGGCGAAGGAGGACGGTCAGGTCCATGGCCGGTGAAAGGCTCGGCCGCTATACTGGGCATGGATGATACGGAGACGTTCTTCGGCAAAGGAGTGACTCATGGCGACTTCGACCACCGACTCGCTCGTTTGGAAGATCGGCGAGACAGCCGGGAAAGTGTGGCACGTTCTCAAGGACGGAGACAAGATGAGCATGACGCGGCTCATCCGTTCGGTCGACGCTCCCCGCGACCTGGTGCTGCAGGCGATCGGCTGGCTGGCCCGCGAGGAGAAGATCGAGATCGAACAGTCCTCGAAGGGTCGGTACGTCTGGCTGCGGTGAGTCGATGAGCGAGCGCCCGGAAAACCTTCAACAGTTGTGCAACGCCTCGTGGGCAAGTCGCTCGGTTCACCAAGAGCTTCACGACAATCTGGTCCGAGCACTTGAGCGAGGTGATGACCTCTTTCCCGGCATCATCGGTTACGAAGACACGGTGATTCCGGACATCGTCTTGGCCATTCTCTCTGGCCACGACATGCTCTTCCTGGGCGAGAAAGGCCAGGCCAAAAGCCGGCTCATGCGGTCCCTCGTCCGGTTCCTCGATCCGGAAATCCCCTATCTCGATCTTCCCGAGATTCCCTTCCATGACGACCCGCTTGCGCCCATCTCCCGGCGCGGCAAGCAAGTGGTCGAGACGACGCCGCCCGAGCAGATACCCATTGCTTGGTGGCCTCGGGAGGAACGTTATACCGAGCGTCTGGCGCCGGGTACGAAGTTCGCAGATATTATAGGCGAGATCGATCCGGCCAAGCTGGCTTCCGGCGTCAGTATGTCGGCCGAGGAGGCTCTCCATTTCGGTTTGATCCCGCGCATGCATCGCGGCATCTTCGCGATGAATGAACTTCCCGAATTGGATGAACTCGTGCAAGTCGGCCTCTTCAACATCCTGGAAGAGCGCGATGTGCAGATTCGAGGCTACCCGGTGCGGTTCGATCTCGACGTGATGCTCGTCTTTTCGGCGAACCCGTCAACCTACAATCGCAGCGGAAAGGTGATCCCGCAGCTCAAGGACCGCATCGGTTCGGTCATCCATACTCACTATCCGCGTGAACGGGACCTCGGCATCCGCATTATGCAGCAGGAGGCGGGAATCGAATTGGATGGAGATTATCCCGTCCGCGTTCCGTATTTCATGAACGAGATCGTCGAGCAGATTACGATCCAGGCACGCCAGTCGAAGTATATCGATCAGCAGTCGGGCGTGAGTGCCCGGTTCAGCATCGCCAACTATCGCGTCATGGTGGCTTCGGCGCGTCGCCGGGCCATTCTGCTGGGCGAGCGTCCTGCCGTGCCTCGTATCAGCGACCTGGCTCACCTCACCGCCTCGTCCCTTGGCAAACTCGAACTCGACTTGATGGGCAGCCATCAGATGTCGGAACGGCAGGTCCTTCAAACGCTGATCGCCGAAGCCATTCGGACGGTTTTCGAGGAGTACGTCGATCGGCATGGGCTGGAAGAGATCGCCGAAGTCTTCCGCCGTGGCGTGAAGATCGAGGTCGGCGATCTGCTCCCTTCCGAAGAGTACGCTCGCCGTCTGAAGCGAGTTCCCGCCGTTTGGGACAAGGCGTTCGAAGTCAACGCCTCCGAGGATGCTGCCGTCCGCGCTTCGTGCCTCGAGTTCGTCCTCGCCGGGCTTTACGCCACCGATCGGATCTCGCGATCGGAGCGGCACGGCAAGATCTGGTACGATATCGAGTGACAAGCGGGAATCGCCTGTGTGCTTTCGACCCATCGTTTCCGAATCGAGATTCTTGAGGTAGGCGCGACTCGTGACCCGATCCACTCGCCCGAAACTCGGTGGCGTCATCCACGCTTACCAGAAATACGATCCACGGCACTTCCCGAGTCCGACGCAGCCGCCTCCCGATCTCGTCTCGGGCGCCTTCGAACACCTCTTGATGTACGGCGACTTGCGAGAACTTACCGAGGAAGAATTAGCGAGGGCGGTGCGCATCGACCCGAGCCAGCTTGCGGGATTGGGACCGAGTCTCGAGGCGCTCATGGCACTATTGCGCGAGCGCAAACGAAAGATACTCGAGACGTATGAAACGGCGACAGTGCAGCGCGAAGCTCGATCTCGCTACGACGAGGCTGCCCGGCCGCTTGATCCTCCGCGCCGACTCCGGGAACGCTTTCGTCGTGCGGTTCACCAGGAGCAGCTCTATGAACTCGAGCGACTTTGGTATGCGACCGGCGACGACCGCCATCCGTTCGCTCGAGGACTCCTCCGCGTCATCCGGCATCTTGGAGATCTGTACCAGGTCGACGAGCTGGCGGCCAAGTACGAGTTCATCGGGCGCCGATCGATGACCGTCGAGCAGGCTCTGGAGATCAAGGAGGAACTCGAGAAGATCGACGAATTGCTTCGGCAGTTGGAAGAAGCGGCGAAGACGGGGCAGATCGCCGTCATCGATCTGGATGCGATGCGCGAATTCACCGAGCCGGGTGATTGGGAACGACTCCGGCAACTGCAAGAACTTGCGCAGGATCTCTTGCGCGAGTGGGCCGAGCGGCAGGGATTGGAACGCGACGGGAAGGGATTTCGTTTGACTCCTCGGGCCTACCGTCTGTTTCAAGGCAAACTGTTGGAGCGCATCTTCAGCGAGCTGGAAGCTTCGCGGACGGGCCGGCATACGGGGCCGGTCGTCGGCGAGGGATCGGTCGAATTGGAAGCGACGAAGCCGTACGAGTTCGGCGATTCGCTGGCGCAGCTCGATTTGACCCAATCGATGCTCAATGCGCTCGTGCGCCAAGGGCCAGGTTTGCCCGTGCGCATGAGATCCGATGATCTGGTGGTGCACCGGACTCGCAACACTCCCAAATGCGCGACGGTCGTCGTGATGGATCTGAGCGGATCGACGCGGTACGATGGGATCTACATTCACGTGAAGCGCATGGCACTTGCGCTACAGGGGCTCATCTTGCAGGAGTATCCCGGCGACTTCTTGCGCTTTGTGGAGATGGCCACGTTTGCGCGCGTGGTTCCGCCGGGCGAGATCGCGACGCTCTTGCCCAAGCCAGTGACGATTTTCGATCCCGTGGTGAGACTCAAGATCGACATGAGTCGCGAGGAGGCGAACCCGCTCCTCGTTCCGCCTCACTTCACGAACATCCAGCACGGTTTGGAGCAAGCTCGGAGGCTCCTGGCTGCTCAGGATTCACCCAACCGTCAGATCATCCTCATCACGGACGGCCTTCCGACGGCTCATTTCGAACACCCGTGGCTCTACATGCTTTATCCTCCCGACCCGTTGACGGAGGAGGCGACGTTGCGCGAAGGAAGGCTCTGTCATCGCGACGGCATCACCATCAACATTTTCTTGCTGCCGAGTTGGTCGCAGTCGGAGGAAGACGTGCGATTTGCGTACCGGCTGGCCGAATCGACTCGCGGCCGCGTCTTCTTCACGGCTGGCAAGGACCTCGACCGTTACGTCGTTTGGGATTACGTGAAGCGGAAGCGGGAGATCCTATCCTGAGGTTGGCAAGAGTGGGGTTGACAAGTTCGTAGGTCAACCTTTCCAGGCTGACGGCACTACTGGTCCGACTAATTTGCGACAGTACACTGCGAGAGTAAGTTCCACACAGAGGTCTTCTTAATGACGATAGACTTGCCCCTTGAAAAGATGACGCTTGCTGAGAAACTGGAAATGATGGAGTTACTCTGGGCGGACATCTCCAAGCGACCTGCGGACCTTCCAACTCCTGATTGGCACAAGGACGTCTTGGAGGAGCGCCGTCGTCTTGTTGCGGCAGGGAAGTTGAAATTCCTCGATTGGGATACCGCGATTTCCGAACTACGGAAGGAACTGCGTGGAGATTCGGATACTTGAATCAGCGAAAGAAGACCTCCGCGAGGGCTGGAGATTTTACGAAAGGCATGCAGCGCATTCGCTTCTTGGTGTCACCGGCTCGCTTCGGTCCTATCCATGTCTTGCCACGGATATCTGGAGAACGAGGCGCCAGTTTGACAGAGGCGCAGCAATGATTCGAGAAATCCACTCTGATCTTCTGTTTATCGGAAACGCGATGGATGCTCGCGATCTACGGCCTTCGATCGGGGCCGCCGTCGAGCGAGCGAAGGTCCTGGCACGAGCGTTACGGTGCCATCCCGCCGTGCTGCTATTCCCGGGCTGGGACGTGGACAAGGAGTCCGCCGCGTGACAGATGTCGCCGGTGCAGGTCCGTAGCTCGCCTTTCGAGGATGACACCGCCATCTGGAAGCACTTGTCGGAATTCTGGTTTCTTGCCATCCCCGACCGCCGGGTGGTATGCTGATGTCACAATAGAGATCCTCTTCATGAGCTCGTAAGGTACTTTATCCAGAGCGGATCGCGGCAGAGCAAATTGGTGCAATAGACGGCAGCATCGGCCACCGACTTGCTCTTAGCGAATCTCGGGTGGTCAAGCAAAGGTCGAAAACCGTATGACCGATTGGACCATGGATGCCCCGCTTTCACAGCAAACGCCGAGGCCCGAACCGCGTCCTATTCGGCTTTGGCGCTATGCTGTGCTCGCCAGCCTTACGGTCTTCTTCTTCACGGCTGACGTGATGCTGCCAACACCGCTCTTCGCTACTCCAGGCGACCTCAGCGAGGAAATCGCCACTGCCATTGAGTTTGGCATCGTCGCCTCCCAGACATGCCTTATCGCTGTTTGGGCTGCCATGGGCCCGGCCCGAGAGCCCTTACGGTTTCCCTGGGCGATCCTCCTAGGAATCGGCACGTGGTACGCGATCCTCCTCGGTGTCCACATCCAGGTCTTTTGGCACGATGATGCGACCATCTATTTTGATTGGGATCGTTCCAAAGCCCTGACTTCGGGGATCATTATCGTCGGTAGTGTAGTGGTCTTGCTCTTTCCGTTCGCATTAGCCAAACGAGCCTTTCGATGGCGTCTGGTCTGCACGGAGACTGGCCGTCGATCGGACGTACGCCAGTTTGGTATTCGCCACTTGCTTGGTGGAACGATCGCACTGGCGATCCTCATCGTCGTCGGGCAAAGACTGATGCCCCCGAAGGGAACCTATACTGTCTCATCGGATGCCGTTGGGTGGTTGTTTTTCCTCGTCGTTCTCGCAGTCGCTACGGTTTTGGTCGCTCTGCCCGCGCTCTATGCCGCGAGTCTCGCTCGCCGCTTCCCTCGATCGCTCATCCTGCTCGCGTGGGCTGGCTATGCCTTGATCCTGGCCTTCCTCGAGATCCAGACCATCTCGGTGGCCCTGAGTTCCCCACCCCCAACAAACGAGTACGCCCGCGTGCTGTTTGTCTTTTCCCTATGGCAGTATACGTTTGCCGTGGTATTCATCGGCTCACTATGGCTGCTCGAATTGGCAGGGTTTCGACTGATCAAAGCCACTGCGAGCAGGGAAGAGTAACGCGACCCGAAGCCATCAGCGTGTCAGTGTACAATCATCTTGTGCGGCCATGTTTAGGCGATGGACGATACCAGCCTTCTTAGCCAACCCGGTAGACTTCGGCGCTATGCCGTGCTCGGCAGCCTCGTGACCTTCTTTGTCGCGGCTGACATGGCGATACCTCTATACCGTCATGTTGCCCCCGCTTACGAAGAGTATGTCGTCACTTGTTTGGCCGGGGTCCTCGCCGGGCAAGCCGCCCTTATCGCGACCTGGGCTGTCCTGGGTACCGGTTCAGGACTGTTGCGACTCGTGTGGGCGTTGTGCCTGGGAGTCGGCGTCTGGTACTGCATACTCCTAGGCTTCGCGATTACCGACTGGCTCAATAGCCGCAACTGGAACCCGACATTGGATATAGCCGACGCTCTCGAAATCGGCGTCAGCATCGTCGGTAGTATCTTTTTTCTTATGGTCCCACTCTGGATAGCACGCGGGTGCTTCCGGTGGCAAGTGATACTGACAAGGACGGACCACCCGAGTGACTCGCGGCAATTCACTCTGCGACATCTCCTCAGTGTTACCGTCGTTGTTGCGGTGCTGCTGGCTGCCGGACGACCGTTGTTGCCTCCAGGCGAGTGGCGAGTCAACCCTTTCAGCATCCCTGGATGGATCCTCCAGTTTGGCATCTCGTGCGTCTTGAGCGGACAGTAGTCCTTCCCGTCATCTCCTTCACCATGCGCCTCGACCGGCGCCCGCTCATCTTCGTCTTAGCACTGTCCCCTGGGTACTGTCTTCTACTCACGATGGCCGAATTCATGGTGATCGCCGTTATGGGAGGCAGGTTACTGGACGATGAACTCATCCACGTCCTTTTCTTTCTCCAACTCGCCTTGGCCAGTACGCTGGTGAGTTCCCTGCGGTGGCTCCAATTCGCGGGGTTCCGACTGGTCAGAGCGGTTCCGAAGGGTGAAGAGTAACCGGATTGCGGGTCGGAGGGCGGTGTAACTTGGCTGGACACGCTCGAGGCGCCGGCGGACTGGACAAGCCGA
>WFWZ01000312.1 GCA_015490875.1 Planctomycetaceae bacterium | reverse complement strand
GCAGTTGAGGAGTTGAGGAGTGAAAGGTGTTCTCGCAGAGACGCAAAGGCGCGGAGATGAGAGAGTCGGTCTTTGGGTGGTTGGTGACCAAATACGTACGTCAGGCTTTCTAGCCTGACCTACGTGAATTCTACGCCACCCGTCACCCGCCACGAGCGGCGGCCACGACCCGTCTATAGCCGGCTAAGACAACGGCAAGTCGACCAGACAGGCCACCAGTTCATCCGCGTGGCGGTAATCTCCGATGATCCAGTGGGCGCCGGCTCGGATGAGGCGCTGGCGTTTCCATGCATTGATGCCCTCGCGGGTCTCTTCGCTGCTGGCCACGCCGATTGCCAGTCCACCGACGCGCACCGTCTCTTCGATCTCGACGAAACCGTCGCCGAACGCGACGATTTGATTTCCCTCGACCTGGCAATCGTGGAGGATCTGTTGCAGGATCATTGCCTTGGAGAAACGGCGATAGTCGTCGAGGGCTCCGTAGACGTGTTCGCCGAAGAACGCATCGAGTTGCAACGTCCGCAATTCGTCGACGACGTAGTGGCGATCGGTTCCCGAGGCCAGATAGAGTTCGAAGTCGTGTTCGCGCAGCAGCCGAAGCAACTCGCGTGAGCCCGGTACCGTCATTTCGTCGGGCGAGACGGCACCGGATCGGACCGCCTCGACGCGTTTGCGGACATGCTCCCAAAGTCGCTCATGGTAAAGATGTTTGTACTCGAGCGGATCGCGAGGCGTCCCGCCTCGCCGCCGGATTTCCTCCGTAAGTCGGATCATTTGGTAGATGGTTTGTTTGCCATTGAGGGTCATCACAAAGTCTTCGACGATGCGCTCGAGTTCTTCGGTTGTTTCTTCGGTCGGTGTCTCCTGCTTAAGGATCTCGACCATCATGGGGATCATGGTGGCCTGCCAATTGCGCCGCAGGAGCGAAAGGGTGCCGTCAAAATCGAAGATGGCCACGCGAAACGGGCCGCTTGGAGCATCGTCGCGGATGATCTCTCGCCAGGATGTCAAGGTGTCGTGCTCCTTTGAGCATCGAGTCGCTATAATCGGAGGACTTGGCTGGTATCGTAGGCGGGGCTGCCGAGGCACGTCCAGTGGATGGCACGAGTGAGGCTCAACGTGGAGCAGCGAACCGAGAACAACGCGAAGCGGCAGGATGGCTGCCAAAAGTGGTTGCCATGGGTGGGCTGGAGTCTGATTCTGGCAGCCGGCGTGGCCCGGGGAACCGAAGCGGATGTGCGTGGCCGGCCGATGCGGCGGCAGCCGGTGGCTCTCGTTTGCTCGGAGGATCGGCTTTACGTGGCCAACCGGTGCGGAACGGTTGCGACACTCGATGCGCAGACAGGAGAAGTCTTGGCCGAGCAGCCGGTGGCTCGGCAGTTGGCGGCACTGGCGCGACTGGGGAACGAACGAACCGGCCGCCTGATTGCCGTCGACAAAGTTGCTCATCGACTCATCATTTTGGAAGTCCTCACGCGCCAGCGTGGGACACCTGGCGGTGCCCAACGGCGAGAGGGCGTGCGCGTCGTTGAGCGACTTCCCGTGCCGCACACACCGGTCTTTTGCGTAACGGACCCGGCGGGAGAGCGGGTCTTTGTAGCGTCGTTGTGGGCGAGGCAGGTCACGTGCTGGCAGCGCGCAGACCGTCGACCACCGAAGGAAGCGACGTGGTCGGAGGCATGGAAAACCGACCTGACGTTTGCGCCGCGGGGCCTAGTGTATCTGGAAGGTCGCGACCAGCTCGTGGTGGCCGATGCCTTTGGTGGGACGTTGGCGCTGTTGGATGGAAGGCGAGGCAATGTGCGACAAAAACGTGTCATTCCCGGACACCAGTTGCGTGGAATGGGGCTGCTTGAAGGTGGCAAGCGTCTGGTCATTGCCCAGCAGGTTCTCAATCCGTTGGCGCGAACGGACGACAACGATGTTCATTGGGGCATTTTGATGTCGAACGATCTGCGGTGGTTGAAGCTGACAGCACTCTTAGATCCTCAGAGCGATTTGTTCGAGCAGTCGCACATGACACCCTTGGGAGAAGCCAGTCACGGTGCCGCGGACCCGGCCGGGTTAGTCGTGGTGGGCGAGGATTCGCCGTTGGTCGTGGTGGCACTGGCGGGTGTAGGCGAAATCGCGTACGGACATCCGACAGACTATGTGTTTCGGCGCATGCGCGTGGGGCGTCATCCGACAGCCGTGGCGGCTTGCGACCGCTGTCGGATCTTCGTCGCCGACACGTTTGATGACACAATCAGCGTGATCGACATGAACGCAGAAGAGCGGATCGCGGTGTGGCACTTGGGCCCCGTGCGTCCGCCCACACTGGCCGAAAAGGGAGAGATGGCGTTTTACGATGGGCATCTTTCGATGGATGGCTGGATGAGTTGCCACAGTTGCCATGTCGATGGGCATACGAACGGGCTGCTCAATGACAACTTGAGTGACGGGAGTTACGAGACGTCCAAGCGGGTGTTGTCGTTGCTGGGGCGAGCGGGAACGGCTCCGTTTGCGTGGGGCGGGACGTCGGCGACGCTCGAGGAGCAAGTAGGGCGATCGATCCAGAAGACGATGCGTTTTCGTGGCGAGGTTCCTCGGGGGACGCGGCGCGCGATCGCCGCGTTCTTGAGGACGCTCGAGCCTCCGCCCGGCATCGATGCGGCTCGCGGACGCGTCGACCGCCGCCAGGTCGAGCGAGGAAAGGCGTTGTTTGGGACGCTCGGATGTGCCGACTGCCACGTGCCGCCTCGGTACACGAGCGAGGAGACTTATGATGTCGGGCTGGTCGATGAGCGGGGGATGCGCATGTTCAATCCACCGACGCTTCTGGGTGTTTCCCAGAGACACCGGTGGCTGCACGACGGGCGTGCTGAGTCGCTCGAGGAGGTGCTTACTCGTTTTCGTCACAAGCTCGAGCGGGACCTAGAACGTGGTGAACTCGCGGATTTGCTGGCGTTCCTGAGACAACTGTGAGACGCGGATAGAGGGATTTGGAGGGACAAGATGTTCGACCGTTCGCGGCTGGTGATCCGGCCTCTTTCCGAGCGGCAGCATGATTTATCGATCGACCGGCTGTTGCCGTTGGATGCCGTGCCCGAGCCGCTTCCCCAAGCGTCGCAGGAGGCGCTGGAAGTGCTAGGTCGGCGGCTTGTCGAAGCGAGGGAACGCTGCGCCGCGAGGCTCATGTTGATGGGAGCGCATGTGATCCGTGCCGGTGTCGCGCGCCAGTTGATCGACATGATGGAGCGGGGTTTGCTGACGCATTTGGCGTTCAATGGTGCTGGGCCGATTCACGATTATGAACTGGCACGGATTGGGGCAACGTGCGAGAGCGTCGCGAGGTACATTCGTTCGGGCGAGTTTGGTTTGTGGCGCGAGACGGGGGAACTCAATGACGTGGTTACGGCGGGAGCGGCCAAGGGTTGGGGGATGGGGGAGACGATCGGCCGCCATATCGCCGAGAGCGATTATCCGTACAAGGCGACGAGTGTCTTGGCGGCAGCCGTGCGTTTGGGCGTGCGCGTGACGGTGCATGTGGGGATTGGTTACGACATTTTGCATGAGCATCCGAACTTTGATCCGAAGGCAACCGCCGAAGCCAGTTATCGCGATTTCCTGACCATCTGCGACACCGTGTCTCAGTTGGAAGGTGGGGTCGCACTTTGTTGCGGTTCGGCCGTGATGGGACCGGAGGTCTATCTCAAGGCGTTGTCGATGGCCCGCAATGTGGCTCATCAAGAGGGCCGACGGATCGCTCGGTTTACGACGGCGGCATTCGATTTGTTGCCGCTGGAAGGCGATCTTCGCCGCGAGGCGCCGCGCCAGGATCCTCGGTACTACTACCGGCCCTGGAAGACGGTGTTGGTGCGCACGGTGGCGGATGGGGGCGAAAGCTTTTACGTGCGGGGGGATCACCGCCACACGATTCCTCAGTTGCGATTGATGGCACTGGATGCCGAAGCATCCGCGGCCGATCGTTCTGGCCGTTGAGCAGTCTTTCGATCCTGCCGGCAGAGGCATTCGGTGTGACTTGTTTTGCGATAGATTCGGAGCGGGACGGATGACACTGGATCGCGGGCAGCTGGAAAACATTTTGGAGCGGCTTCCGTCATTGACGGTGGGACTGATCGGTGATCTCTTCTTGGATCGCTATTTCGAGATCGATCCGGACCGGACCGAGGTATCGATTGAGACGGGGCTCGATGCCTATCAAGTCGTGCGAGTGCGCAACCAGCCGGGGGCACTCGGGACGGTAATGAACAATCTGGCGGCTCTAGGAGTCGGGCGGCTTGTGCCGATTACCGTGATCGGCGAGGACGGCTTGGGGGACGACCTGATGCGAGCCTTGCGAAGCATACCGGTGGAGGAGACGGGTATTCTTCGAAGTGACACACGTCTGACACCAACCTATTTGAAGCCGCTCGTGATGGAGAATGGCCAGCCGCCACGCGAGTTGAACCGACTGGATGTGCGCAGTCGCGAACCCCTTTCGCCCGAGTGGCGGCGCAGGGTCAGCGAAGAGTTATCGAGGCGTTTTGCGGAAGTCGACGGGTGGATTGTTTTGGACCAGATCGACCAGCGAGATGAAGGAGTACTGCACGCGGACGTGCGTGAGACGCTGGGCAACGAAACGAGTCGGCATCCGGAGATCCCGGTGATCATTGACAGTCGCAAGCATCTGGGAGCTTATGCGTATGGTTCGTTGAAGGGGAACGAGCATGAGTTTCGATTGGCTGCCGGATGTGACGATGTGGAAGAGGCGGTTCGGCGATTGGGGATGCGTACTGGCAGGCCGGCATTTGCGACATGCGGGGCGCGCGGGATTTGTGTCGCGGAGTCCGACAAACGCATTTCCTGGGTTCCTGCACGAGTCGTGAGCGGTCCGATCGACATTGTCGGAGCCGGCGATTCGGCGACGGCAGCGCTGTTGTGCGCCATGTTGAGCGGCGTCGATGCGCGCTGTGCCGCGGCGTTCGCGAATCTTGTTGCCTCGATCACCATCCGTCAGCTCGGGACGACGGGAACGGCGACGCCGGCGCAGATTCGCCGCGAATGGGAGAGCGCTGGGGTGTGATCGCGAGCGCGCGATACATCGCTTGTCAAGACCTCTTTAGAGGGATTTTCGAATCTGAAAGAATTGGCTTTGGAACGCGGCTTGGAGACGCTTATAATTGGTGAGGTTTGCCGGCGTGTGCGACTCGGTCGTGCCAAGCCGGTCAGGATCGAGAAAAAACTGTCCGATTTGCGGCTGGAAAGAGACAGACATTCGCGACGCGCCGCGTATTGAGGCGAATGCTGGAAGCTAGCAGAGGACAGACCTCATAAGCAGAAGGAACCTTGACGGTGCTATTCGTTCGTCCGAAGGTTGCCGAGCTGACGTTTCGGCTTTATGGACGCTCGCTCCATCCCGAGCTTTTCGAAATCGTGCGCTCGCACACGATCGAGCAGCCGAACTACCGAGTGCAGATACATATTACCTCGGCAGGGCACTTGATTACTTGGAAATCGCGAGGCGTCACGTTGACCGAAGTGGCGGCTTCGGTACAGCATCCTCTTCCCAAGCAGCGTCAGTTGCTAGCCTATCCATTGCGAGGCAGTCATCAGAAGGGGCTGGCCTATCGTGGAGGGGTCGAGTACTCCACGAGTTTCGAGTTGGAACCGGTTTCGGCGAGCTTATTTTGGACAATTCAGCAGCAGCTTGGGAGTGACAGCGAGTCGGGATTGTTGTACCGGTTTGGTGCGAGTGGGCGAGTGGCGATGGGGGCGGTGAGTTACATTTACACCGAAACGCGGGCTCGCCGTCTGTGCGTGCAGGCGATCCACACGTTCCCCGACGACTGCGCGATCGTCAAGAGCGAGAGCGTCTTTCGGCTGCCCGATTGAATGCAGGCGTGTCAGCGGCGGTATCTTTGCCCGTGCCGCTCGGCAGTGCCCGGAGGTCGATCCGGATGATGCGTAGCGCTGCAAGTGCGATTCGCTGTCTCTCCTGCGGCGAAGCCGTTTTGGGGATAGCCAACCGTTGCTGGAATTGCCACGCGGCGTTGGGGACGCACGACGAGGGACGGCCTCGGTTGCGGCGCCGACCCGTTCCGGCCGAGTGGCTTGGTCTGAGGGGCTCGGAAACGAACAGCGCGGAGCCCGATTCGGTAGCCGATTCGACTGTGTCGGCTGATGTGGCCAGTGGCGAAGGGGAGGAGTCGAAGCGGCAGACGGCATCTCCCTTTGCGTTTGTGGCGGAGACGACTCGGCAGACGTCTCGGGCGGGAGAGCTGTTTCGCGAAGCGGATTCGCTCGGTGATCACGGAGGGCCGTCCGAATCGGCATGGTGGTGGACGGGCATGTTCGTGGCGACGGCACTGGCGGTGGCGGTCGGCGGACCACGACCGGGGTGGGGTTGGGTGCTAGCGGCCGTGGCTGCCGCGCTGGCGGTGGTGGCTCTGCGATCGCGTCGAGCGCGAGGTGCCTTCGTGGTCTTGCTCTTCGCCTGTGCGCTGCTCTCCTTTCATTCAGCCCGACTCGCTTACCGCGCGGCGGGGCGGATCGGCCGGGCCTCCACCGGTGGCGCCCAACCCAACGCTCCCAACGCTCCAGTGGAACTCGAACCCACCAACTAACCCACCCCCCGACTCACCCCTCTTCTCTTGCCGGTCCGTCCGGCTTTCCCGATATTTCGATGTCGCGGATGCCGAATCCAAGGTATGGAACCAATAGGAGACGAACCGTCCGGCCGGGACGCGGCGACTCGACAGGAGCCTCGCGGAAACGCCCCCTGCGGGCTGACGCCTTCTGCGAGCTGATGCCCGCAGCTAGTTCGTGACGCCGCTTCGCGGCTAAGCCCCGAACCAGAAACCAGAAACCAGGAACCCCTTTCACACCTCACACCTCAAACTTCCTCATCTCTGCTTCGATCCAGGCTTCGAGTTCTTCGAAGTCGACGGGGGGAAGGTCGCACAGGTCGGGTCGGAGCCGGACGGCGTCTTTGATGTAGACGTGGCGGATGGCGTCCTGGGGTTTGGGGGTGTTCCAATGAACGAGGATCCGGACGCAGCGGGAGAGGGATCCGGGGACGGAGATTTCGTGAGTGCAGATGAGGGGGACTTCGAGCCAGCCGAGTTGGCGGGCGGCTAGAGCCGGAAATTCGGCGTCCAGATCGCGTGTCGTGGTGAAGACGGCGCTGGCGACGTCGGTCTTGTCGATGTCGTTCAGTCGGATCATGAGCGCCAGGAGTTGACGGGCAGCTGCCAGGATGTCTTCGCGCGTGTTGGCATCGGCGGTCGTAGCCCCGCGAACGCCTCGGCAGCGGATCGGTCTTTTCTCAACGTTCGACACGGGTGCACGTCCTGGGAAAAGAGTCGCCATACGTCTTGCAGCGACCAAATTGCTTGATCGCCGATCAGATTCGCTGGTAAAACAGGATAGCAGGGATGGAAGTGAGAGGTGTATGCCGGCGCGCCGTCGTGGTAGCGCAGTCATCGATCTATTTCGACGGGGAGAAGGTTCGGGCCAGCCATGAGTTCAGGGATCCGACGGGGCCGATGTTCGCAGACGTCAAGACTTGGGGTGGAAGCACTCGAGCCCCGCGCACTCTTGAGTGCCGATCTTACGTTATTGGGAGGGATGGTCCGAGTTGCCGAGTTTTCCTCGAGCGGATTCAGGGAGGCTTATCGCGATACGGGGCCGGAATCGGCGTTCGAGGGGTTGGCCGGTTGCGGGGCGAGTTTCGTGCCGGTGGCCAACAGGGGCGGTCCGGGAACGCGAGACGGACACTGGCGGGAATCGATTTTCGGGAATGAGCTGATGACCGGGTTTGTCGGACCGGGCCGGGATCTCCCGTTGAGCACCGTGACGATCGCTTCGCTGGCGGACCTGGGCTATCAGGTCGACTTGAACGCCGCTGACCCGTATCGACTGGGCTGAGCTGAGTCGGTACCGGCAGGGATGCCTCGCGAAATGGCGTTTTTGTTCGCTAGGGGGCTTGCTTGACAAGCAGATCTGGGGTAAAAAATAGGTACACTTTGTGTCGCCGCTACTCGGCCAGCGGCCCGAGAAAAAAATGGAAAAAAATCTCGGACTGGCCGTTGACTCGAGGCGACATTGGGGCAACAATGGTGAGCCTTCAAGAAGTTGACTTTCGGGTCTGCGACTTGAGGGCTTTTTCACTCTGACGAGTGAATCGAGCTTGGCTCTTTGACAATTTGGTAGTGTGAACCTTCTGCGAGTTCAGCGTGAGGCTGTGATGTTTACATCACGGCGAGGTGCTGCCTGACCAGCGGCACCGACGGTATCAAGCCGTTTCTTGTGCTTGTGACGGCTGGCGGCTGGGCTGCCCGATTCGGGTGGTCGAGGTGCCGGCTAGAAGCATACACAACGGAAGGGTTTGATCCTGGCTCAGAATGAACGTTGGCGGCGTGGATTAGGCATGCAAGTCGTGCGGAAAGGCCCTGCTTGCAGGGCACTCGAGCGGCGAAAGGGAGAGTAACGCGTAGGTTACCTGCCTCCAGGACCGGGATAGCAGCGGGAAACTGCTGGTAATACCGGATAATGTCTTCGGACCAAAGGTGCGATTCCGCCTGGAGAGGGGCCTGCGTCCTATTAGCTTGTTGGTGAGGTAACGGCTCACCAAGGCTCAGATGGGTAGCGGGTGTGAGAGCATGGCCCGTCTCACTGGGACTGAGACACTGCCCAGACACCTACGGGTGGCTGCAGTCGAGAATCTTCGGCAATGGGCGCAAGCCTGACCGAGCGACGCCGCGTGCGGGATGAAGGCCTTCGGGTTGTAAACCGCTGTCAGAGGGAAGGAAATGCAAGAGGGTTCTCCCTCTTGTTTGACCGATCCTCAGAGGAAGCCCGGGCTAAGTTCGTGCCAGCAGCCGCGGTAAGACGAACCGGGCGAACGTTATTCGGAATCACTGGGCTTAAAGCGTGCGTAGGCGGCTTGGCAAGTTGGGTGTGAAAGCCCTCGGCTCAACCGAGGAATTGCGCCCAAAACTGCTAGGCTAGAGGGAGATAGAGGTGAGCGGAACTGATGGTGGAGCGGTGAAATGCTTTGATATCATCAGGAACACCGGTGGCGAAAGCGGCTCACTGGGTCTCTTCTGACGCTGAGGCACGAAAGCTAGGGGAGCGAACGGGATTAGATACCCCGGTAGTCCTAGCTGTAAACGATGAGCACTAGGTCGAGGAGCCTTCCACAGTTTCTCGGCCGTAGCGAAAGTGTTAAGTGCTCCGCCTGGGGAGTATGGTCGCAAGGCTGAAACTCAAAGGAATTGACGGGGGCTCACACAAGCGGTGGAGGATGTGGCTTAATTCGAGGCTACGCGAAGAACCTTATCCTGGGCTTGACATGCACGGATTAGCCCCTGGAAACAGGGGTGACGCCCTTCGGGGTGGAACGTGCACAGGTGCTGCATGGCTGTCGTCAGCTCGTGTCGTGAGATGTCGGGTTAAGTCCTTTAACGAGCGAAACCCTTGTCCCTAGTTGCCAGCGGGTCATGCCGGGGACTCTAGGGAGACTGCCGGTGTTAAACCGGAGGAAGGTGGGGATGACGTCAAGTCCTCATGGCCTTTATGACCAGGGCTGCACACGTCCTACAATGGACCGTACAAAGGGACGCGAACCTGCGAGGGTAAGCAAATCCCAAAAAGCGGTCCTCAGTTCGGATTGCAGGCTGCAACTCGCCTGCATGAAGCCGGAATCGCTAGTAATCGCGGGTCAGCATACCGCGGTGAATGTGTTCCTGAG
>WFWZ01000311.1 GCA_015490875.1 Planctomycetaceae bacterium | reverse complement strand
GGACTCCATGCCGACCGCTATCAGCTCGGCCAGCGCATCTTCCGCATCGAACGATCCCTCGCCGAAGTCGGCGGCCACCTGCGGGTCGGGCACCCCAAGACCGCCGCCGCCCGCCTCGACGTCACCCTTCCCCGCTGGCTGCCGGTGGTCATCGACCAGCACCCCGCCGCCTATTCGCCCGGAACCGACGGATTGTTGTTCACCGCCCGGCGAGGCGAACCGATCCGTCGCAACGCGTTCCGCTTGCGGATCTTGCTCCCCGTCGCCGACACCTTGGACGCGCCCTGGGAGGATCCTGATGTGAACGCGGTGCGGACACGCTGCAACCGATAACGCGGTCGAGGAAGGGGGCTGACCTCGAGAAACCCAGCAACCACAAGGGATCCCGGCCGTGGGCGCTACTGGGATCGAACCAGTGACCTCTGCCGTGTGAAGGTTGCTGGGGCGCTTTTCGGCCCGCTTGCAGAACCGGGCTGCTACGCAATACTCCTTGCCTGGTCTGACGTTCCGCTTCTCATCCTTACTCGTCAGTATTGAACAGTTCCCGGCATCATGTGGACGCGGTGTGGTCGCGGGTGCTTCCAGTGCCGCGGGACGGCGAACCGACGATCCCGGGTGCACTGCGTCAGCCGACCCTCGGCGGGACACGGCCACATCATGACCTCGCCTGACGCGCACGGCCCCCATGACTCCTCGGCCCTACAGTTTCCTTCGGAGGCCCACCACGGCGGTGCCCTGCCGAGCCAAGAAGTGCATCAACAGCCGCCACAGCAACCACCCCGCAAGCACACCGGCCACATTGAGTATGACATCGTCGGTCGCAGCAACGCGCCCATCGACAAGAGTGAGCTGCGCAAGCTCGATTCCCGATGACAGCGCGACCCCGACGATCAGCGTCGGTACGAGCCGACCGAAGATCGGTTCCCATACCAATGGGAGGAGCAACCCCAGGGGCAGGAACAGGGCCACGTTCCCACCCAGCTGATAGAGCGCATTGCCCGATTCCGTGGCGATTCGCCATATGGAAACGAGGGGACGCCATTCACCCGGGAGGCGGGGAACGCCGGCGTAGCCGATGATCGTCAGGTTGACCACCTTGGATGCCCAGGCCACTATGGCGACCGAGGCGACGACCGACACGACGGTGCGGGCCACGCCTGTTCTCGCCCGAACGGGCCGTCTGGCGCTACCGGATTCCTCCATCGGTGAAACTCCTCGAGTTCGGGCACCACCGCCGCGGAGGACGGAAGAAATGCCCTCGGATACTACTGGCGGGAACGATTCGGGTTGCCATTCCTCCGCGGCCTGACCACCGCTCCGCTAGTCGTGGACACTGATCCTTCCTGAGAATGACACGCTCCCGGGTAGGGGGGAGCCGATGTAGACACGGTACGTGTCACCGCTCACGAGGTTCGAGAACCATTCATTGACCTGCCACACACCGTTTGCGTCGACGTTCCGCACTTGTTCCACGCTTTGCCAGTTGCAGCCCCAGAAGCCACACGCTTTGCGCTGAATGCCGAGTCGAACATACTGCCAGCCAGGGCCTCCGGTCGTCGTCGCTTTGAGGTCCATCTTGGCATGGCCATTTGTCGTGAATGGCGTCGCCCCATAGACGGCCCATGTACCCGAGAAGTCACTCTGGAAGTCTGGGTTCACGTGAGCATTGGCGATTCCCATGCTCGCGACTGTGAGCCCCAAACTCAGCAGTAGTAAGGCAAGGGCCCTCCGCATACTCAGGTTGCGACTCGACATGACAGCGCTTCCGCTCCGGGCTGCCGTCACTACCTCATCCGATCGTGACCGGGACCTCATCGGTGTCTCCCTTCTCAGCGGCCAACACTGTGCGTGGCCTGCATGCCACGTACCGTACACGTGGATCACTTGGAGTCAAGAGCCTGAGCCGACCTTCTTTTCGCGTTCACCGGGGCGGCGCCCGGATCCCGGCAGAGACCAGCCCACAGCTTCCGATGGCAACCGCCGGCAAGGGGACTCGGCCAGGACCCCACGCAGTCACCGTCGCCAGCTCCCCATCAAGGATGGCCTTCGGCAGCCTCGGACGCGAGCTATTCAGCATGGTCGTCTCCTGCCCACGACCTCAAGAGGACGAGCAGTCCCCACCAGTCATCTCGACCGCTCCGCTGGCCGGATCCGAAGCCCCCTCGCAGGGCACCGCTGAGCTCGTGGACTACAAGGGCGACGACAGCTCAACCAGTCGGGAGGGCAACGCTGTCGCGCTGCCGCTTCCACAATGACCACGGCGCATCGGAGATCGGCAGGCGCACCGCCCGGGAGCGCCCCTGGAGGCCGAGCTCTGAGAGGACCAGCGTTCGATGTTCGCCAAGGTGCTCGGGTTGGCCTCAATCATGGCCCTGCGCGTAAACATGTAGACATGAGCAACGGTGTTGCATGTGCGTGTGGTGGTTGACAGGGTTCCGCGCCGATCGCGATCGAGACGCGGACGCGCATGGTCGGGGGCTCGTCTGGTTCGTTCCGGTCTGGCTGGCGTATCTGGCATTGGGTCTCCTCCTTCGTGATCGTGTCGCTGCGTCTGTGCAGCGACTTTGTTGTTTGCACCGTCTGGCATTGGCGATTCACCGTTGGGCCCGGGACGTCCCGAGGCGCCTTTCTGCCTCTGCGAGCCTTCGCAACAGCCTGAGGAGCTCAGGCGGCCGCTCCCGCTGGATAGCTGGCTCGTCGGAGTCTCCGTAGCCGTCGAACGTGTCGGCTCCGGCCCGTTCTCGCGTGAATCTTGCGTCGAACCCTGTCGCTGGAGTGTCGAGAACCCTGTCAGGAACCCTGTCAGCAGCCCTCCATTTCCTTGCGGTGCAACGGTTTCCGGGCCATCGGATCGAAGCCCCGCCAACGGGGATCACCGGGGCGATGAGCGTCGAGTTGGAGGGTTTCTGACATTCTGGTGACAGGGTTGTGCGGCATCGTCGCCACCAAGAACCTGTGAAAGGGAGGTGCTGGTGGCGTCGATCCGTAAGGTCACCCACCGTTCGGGCCGGGTCTCGTGGCAGGCCCGCTGGCGGGACCCGACAGGTGCGCAGCGGTCGAAGAACTTTCGGCGTCGTATCGACGCCGAACGGTTCCTCATCACCGTGCAGGCCCGCAAACTCGCCGGCACCTACATCGACCCCCAGGCCGGGCGGATCCGTCTCGGCGACTTCGCCCGCCAGGCGACCGCCGGGTGGGTGAACCGGCGGGACTCGACCAAAGCCCGTGACGAGTCGTACCTGCGCAGCCTGGTGCTGCCGACCTTCGCCGAGATGCCGATCGGGAAGATCGGACTGTTCGACGTCCAAGAATGGGTCAACGACCTCGACGCCGACGGCTACGCGCCGGCCACCATCCGCAAGGCCTACCAACTAT
>WFWZ01000310.1 GCA_015490875.1 Planctomycetaceae bacterium | reverse complement strand
GTGCCAAGAGAAAGGACCACAAAAAGATGATTGCGGCCACGACCTTCGCGCACCAGAGAAAGGGTGCTGCGAGGACTCGCATCGCGTGCGGCACGCGCGGCCCAGGCACCGCCAGTACGTGTGCTTCCAGGGCGACGACGGAGCGGCGACCGCGCACGCAGAATCCACGTGCCGAGGCATCCCAACGAAAGTCTGCGATTCGCCAAGCCTTGCCAGTGAGCGAAAATGGAGGCATGTCAGCCGCCGACTCGATCCATTGGTTGACCGTCGGAAGGTGGGAGTTGTCACGGGGGATCTCGGCAGCCGTTCGGTCCAGTTGGTCTTCGAGGAGGCAATAGCCGTTGGCAGTCTGAATATCAGATGCCATCTTCGCGTACCTGCGGTTGGCGATCAGCAACCGCAGCCATTCCGAAAGCGATCTTGCGACAAAGACATACACGTCGTCACTACGGTACCAGATGCCGCACCAGTCACCGCTTGTCGTGACTTGCACCAGCCATGCCGCTCCTCGGACGCCGGGCGAACCGATCTCGCGAAACGGCGACGCTTTTCCTCCCGTCTTACCCCAGACAGCCGGTCGGCGGAAATCGACATCAATCCAATCGTCCTGAAATCCGGAGACATGCGTCAGAACGGATTGCATCCACTCCGGGACTTCCGGTGACCGAGTCGCACGATCGGGCGGACAGAGGTCGAAGAGTCCTTCCTTTTCCGCCTGCCTCAGGAGGTCGATCACTTCGTCAGGATGATCGCTCATTCGAAGAGTCCCTGCGGTTGGTGCTCAAGTCCTGGGCTGCTGTCACTCACGACCGAGACGGTCCTGGGAATGGCAGGATCGACTGACCGACTCTGGTAGCATAGAATAGATGAAGTAGCACACTTGCGGGTGGACCTCGAGGATGAAAGGCAATGAGTATGGTTATTCGCGGTCACGTACGAAACGGGGTCATCGTGCTGGACGATGCCGTTTCTCTTCCGGAGGGCACGCAAGTGGAAGTCGTCGTGAGTTCTCAGGCTGGCGACGCCGGAGACGCGATGAGCAGCGTTGAGTGTCAACGAGTGATGGAAACGGTCGCACGGATCGCCGAAATGCCGCTCGAGGGACCGGACGAGCCGTTCAGCGGGGCGGATCACGATCGAATCCTATATGGGCAACGGTAATGGTATTTGTGGATACCAGTGCTTGGTTTGCATTCTTCCTTCCGGTCGACCCTCATCATAAGCGAGTCTTGGCCTGGTTGGCGTCATCGAGCGAGCGCTTGGTAACGACGGATTTTGTTGTTGATGAAACGTTGACCCTGCTCTTGGCGCGAGGCGAACGACGGCGTGCACATGAAGCCGGGAAGTTGTTCTTCGAAGACAACGCGGTTCGCATCCACTTCGTCTCAGAATCGCAGGTGCACAAAGCATGGATCGTGTTCCAACAGCAAGCCGACCAGAGATGGAGCTTCACGGACTGTACGAGCAAGGTCGTGATCGATGACCTCGGCATTGGGGCGGCTGTTGCCCTGGATGACCACTTTCGCCAGTTCGGCATCCGCGTCTTCCCGTAGTGATATGCACCAGCCATCACGTGACCGCTGATACAACAAGCGACTTGTTCACGGAGCTTCACCGAGTATCTGTTCGAAGCGAACTCCGAGATTCAAAGCGAGCGATTTCCTCTTTCAATTGATTGATCAGCTTTCTCAACGATCTCATGCTAAGTTCGCGAACGTGTTCGTCGACACCTTTCATACAACGGTTGGCATCGTAACGAGCCTCCAACAATCGAAGTTTCTCGCGTGCCGCCTCCAACTCGCGATGACTTTGAAGAGTCATAACACAACCTCCACCAAGCCTTTGGCAACGGAATGTCGATCGGTGGCAAAAAACTCGTGGACAAGCATGTCGAAATCCGCTTGGCTTACAAGGCTCAGCTCCAGAAACGGAAGCCCCGCAAGTAACTCCCCTTCTGCACCATGATCCTTGGGAAACCCCTCTCCAATCAACAGAACGCAGTCGACATCGTTCGGCTCGAGGACGTCTGTCACGAAACTGCCATTGAGGATCAGTCGTTTCACACCAGCGCGCCGAGCTAGCTCAACCAGCCAGCGCACAGATTCCAACTGGACACGGTGAACCTCCGACTGGTGACCAAAACGCTTTGCTAATTCTTCGACAGTCGCTGTATGAACTCCGGCTGGCAGGTAACCACGTTCGTTGAAAGGCGGAATCATCGTCGCGTTGCCGTTGCACCGGTCCGAGCACTTTGCTTGCCTGTTCGAGCGGATGAAGGACCACTTCAAAGTTGATTGTAGCGGAGTTGATTATCATCGCAAAGATCTTCAACTCGTCGGACCACGAAAAACAGGCAGAAGCAGGAGAACGATCTGGATGACGCTCAAGACTGTCCCAAACGGAAGATACCATAGAGCAAGCACGGCACAAAGGAGCATTCCCAGCCGAGCCTGCGGGAATCCCAGGATGAAGCAGATGACGACGGCGAGCCATGCTAACCCAAGGACGAGGTGAATCGACTTCATCAAGGTCGATCGTGGGTCGATCCCGAGTGCCGAGACGACTTTGGACCACGGTCCGAGCTGGCCGGCCGACGGACCGGAACTCGGTGTCACATAATCGCCGACGATGAGTGCTCTACCGCCGTCGAAAGCCAACCAGCCTCCCTCGATCAAAGCCAAGGCGGCAACCACCCATCCAAGCCAATGCATCCTCTTATGCTCCCTTTGCGCCAAGCTTCCGCCGTCCGTCTGGACTTCAGCACAGGGACAGTGCTTTCATGATCTCTTGAGTCAGTTCCGGAGACTCTCTACGCTGACGTTCCAACTCGAGCACGCTATTGATGACTGTCAACTCTTGAGCTTCGCGTAGTTCTTCCTCGTTGATGATGCCGTTCTTCCACAGCCAATCGGCGACCTCACACCAATGCCATCGAGGTGCGCTACCGGTGACATTACAGGCTGGTGCAGGAAAGCCGCCCGGACCACGGCGGCCCGTGATATACTGATGCACCAACTGGCGACTGCGGTTGATGCGCCGTGCAATCTCTGACGGAGTCACGAGATCACATTGGTCGACCCTTAGAACGGTAGCACCGATTCCAGATTGGTGTACGTTTTTGATCGCACTGATGATGGCCTCCTTGAGTGAAGTCGCCGACCGAGAAAACGTTAGATAGACGCGTCCCGAACGCAAACTGATTGTGGCGTCATCGCATCCCGCCTCGAATAGCGCATCCTCAAGGTCCGATGTGATCTGGTCCACTCCGTCCAGCAACAAAGTGAACTCGAATTCGGTCTCACATGTCGGAATGGCCATGGTCAGGCTCCGGCTCGTTGTTGTCGTTTTCAGTCGCTTCTCTCCCATGGGGACACAAGTCAACTTCCCGTCGGATGTGCCGAGCATGCCTTTCCGGTTTTCGCGGTGTCGACCATACGCTGACGATACATCCGTTTTGACTACGCTGCGGACACAACAGACGTCCCCACGCGTGCCCTCGTGAAACCTCGACGCGCCACCCGAGTGATTCCGCATAGCGAATCACCTGTTCGATGTGTTTGTTCGGATGACGAGGTCGGGCCATCCTGTCAATTATGGCCCTGCTGTTGACACTTGTCAACACCAAGCATTCGGAGGTGCTGGAAGGTCCGTGTCGACCTGTCCGGCGCCGTCCCGTCCGCAGAAGGCCACGGGAAGCATGGTCGCGTCTTATCCCCCAGCGGGCGGTTCCCAAAGTTCGACTTTGTTGCCTTCAGGATCGATGACCCAGGC
>WFWZ01000309.1 GCA_015490875.1 Planctomycetaceae bacterium | reverse complement strand
GGCAATAGCTGTGGGCGTGAGCCCACAGAAGGCGCCAGCCCACAGAGGCAAAGCCTCGCGCAAAGACGCAAAGAGGGATGAATGAGGCTCCCTCGCGTTTCTCGGTCCTTGACCGCCGGGATTCTGTCGGCTAGCTTCGGATTCTTGGGAGTCGCTTCGAGCGGCTCCTTCGTCGTTCCCCGCCGGCTCACCCGCCTCGCGGCACGGTTGGGCTCGCGGCGGACCGCGGTTTCCAAACGAAATCGTAGAAAACCGGGGCATTGTCCGTCCGGTGTTGTCTGTGCATACGTATCCTGTCATTTTGGAGTGACGAACCGTGACGATCGTACGAGTCGGAACCAACCGGAAGTACGCCGCCGGCTGGGAAGCGGCTTTCGGCGGCAAGGCGAAGAAGAAGGCCAAATCGCCAGCGAAGAAGGGGACGGCCAAGAAGACGGCCACCGCCAAAGCGAAAAAGGCGACCAAGTCGGCCAAGAAGAAAACCAAGAAGTAAGGCGTCTCATCCGCCGATCGGCTGCCCGTCGGTCGGCTCTGTCGTGCAGTCACGCAACCCGAGGAATCCCCATGAAGATCCACCTCAAATACTGCTCGGTCTGAAACTACGAACCCAAAGCCGTCAGTTTGGCGGAAAAGATTCTTTCGACTTACAAGCAGCAGATCAGTTCGTTGGAACTCGAGCCCGGCACGGGCGGATGTTTCGAAGTCAGCGCCGATGGCGACCTGATTTACTCGAAACTCGAGACGGGATCGTTTCCCGATGAGCAAGCGGTCGTCGACGCCATTGGGGCTCGGTTGAAATAAACCCCGCCCCGTGCTACGGCCTACGCCCGCGATAAGAACTCGCCGGTTCGTGTGTCGACCTTGATCCGCTCGCCTTCGGATAGATACTCGGGAACCTGGACCACCAGTCCGGTTTCGAGGGTCGCTGGTTTGGTGCGCCCCGTCGCCGAGTTTCCTTTGACGTACGGGTCGCACTGGGTGACCGTCAGCGTCACGGCCGTAGGAAGTTGGACGCCGACGCATTCGTCGTTGTAGATCAGCGCGGTCATCCCTTCGAGTTCTTCCGTAATGTAGGGAATCTGTTCGGCGACATCTTCGAGCGCCACGCTGTACTGATTGAAGTCTTCCTGGTCCAACAGGTGCAGATGGGTCGGGTCGGTGTACATCATCTTGACGGGGCGCTTTCGGAAATCGGCCGCCTCGAGCGACTCGCCCCCTTTCAACGTGATATCGGTCTTCTGCCGCGTCACCAGGTTGCGGCCTCGCAATTTGTAGAGCGTCGCGGCGCCTCGAGCGGACGGTGTCTGTACGGTGACATTGATAATCAACACGGGAGCGTCCCGGTAGACGACGACGGCACCAGGTTTGATTTCTTTGGCCAGCATGGTTCCTCCGTTGGCATTGCTTGACGAGACATTCCCAACATTCCCATGAGTATGGACGACCGACGGTCGGCGGCTTGAGGGCAACGCAATGATCCGGCGAAACTACCCGACGAAGGTTCCCGACTGAGGATCGATGGCGAGGCCATGGCAGGCCTGGCGGAGTATCCGCAGTACATCGAACAGGGCGGCCGGGTCGAGCCATTCTTCCTCGTCGTCCTCTGCCGAATCGCCCAGATCTCGGCGTTCGAAGTGGAAGACTTCGAAGCGGGCATCGCAGGACTGGAGCGTCTTCAAGCGCTGAGCGTCGGTTTCACTGATCGGTGCTGATGTCAAGTCGCGTGCGAATTCTTCCAGTTGTTCGGTGACATCACTTCCAGTGACATAGCAGACGTCCATGGCACTCGAGCCACTCGGATCCTTCAGCGTGAACGATTCGATGCGGCCTTGAGCGTCGAGGCGTTCTTGCGTGACTTCATAATCGCGGGCGAGTCGGTCGAGGAGGCGGCGGGCGGCCCGATGATCGGGTCGTTGAGACCGGGGAAAGACGACGAAGTAGGTTTCCCGCCAGATGTAGCGGGGATCTTCGAACAGGGACATGATTTCCCCAACGGGTTGCCCGGCCGCGTGCGTCACGGCCAGTGTTCGTCATCGGCCAGACCTCCTTGCCAGGCTTCGATTGCCCTGAGGACGCGGTCGCGGTCCTCGCGACTCCCCCACACCGATTCGCCTTGCTCCAATCGCACTTCGTAACGACCTTCGCACTCGCATTCTTCGTCGCCACAGTAGTGGGGCAAATCGGAGACCCAAATGATCCGGTACAGCGGAATGTGTTTATCATCCACCATGCAGAAGATCGATGGCATGATCGGTTCCCTGTTCGATGGACTAAAGAGAAGGTTCGATCGGCGGATCGTTCAACTCGTGAGCTCGCTCCGTCGCCGCCCGCACGGCCGCCATCATGGCACCTCGCACCCCATACTGCTCCAGTGCCTCCAGCCCGGCAATTGTCGTCCCTCCCGGGCTGGCGACCTGATCTTTGAGCACGGCTGGGTGCTGTTGCTCCTCTAGTAATAGTTTACTCGCACCGTATACGGTTTGCGCCGCCAGCGAGAGGGCGACGTCACGAGGCAGGCCCATGCGGACGCCTCCGTCGGCGAGGGCTTCGATGAGGAGGAAGACGTAGGCGGGTCCCGAGCCGGAGAGGCCGGTGACCGCATCGAGCAATCGTTCCTCGAGCCAGTGACACGCGCCCACGGCACTCATGAGTGCCTCCACCAGTTGCCGGTCGGCGCTGTCGGCTCCTTCGGCTGCGGCCAGGCCCGACGCACCGGCTCCCGCCAGGCAAGGCGTATTGGGCATGACTCGGATGAGTCGGTTGTGGCCGCCGAGGTTCCGGGAGAGAGCCTCGAGGGTCACGCCGGCGGCGATCGAGACGACCAACGGACGGCGTTGATCGACGGCCGAAGCGATACGCTCGCACACGCTGCCGATGGCCTGCGGTTTGACACAGAGAAAGAGGACATCGGCCGTTTCGGCCACGGCCGCCTCACCGTCAACGGACCTCCAGTCGGGCACTCGCTCAGCCGCCCGCTGGCAAGCGGCCGGGCTGGGGTCGTAGCCGACGAGAGCCGGAGGGGGGGTGAGTCGACTCCACCACCCGCCCGCCAAGGCCTGGGCCATCCGTCCCATGCCGATGAGGCCGACGCGGGTTTCGGGCGACGGATTCGGGATCTTCTCGGGCATGCCGGTAACGTAGCACGCTCGGTGGAGAGGAGAAAGGCCGCTTTCAGGCAGCCTGATCCGAGGAAGCGGTCTGGGAGGAAGCCCCATGCTGCCTCAGGGCCAACTCGATCCGCTCATTGAGCCGGTCGAGTTCGGCCAGGACATCGTTCTGGAGGGCTTCGAGTTCGTCGAGTGGCGTTCGATCGGGAGGGGAGGTGTGCGGGGTGCCGTTCATCGTCGGTACGCGGCCGGGAAACTCTGGAAGGGTGTTCAGTAAGACGAGCCAATGGGCCGGTAATAGGGATCGGCGTGGGAGAGGGGAGTGAGCGAGTCGTGTTGGCGAGGGTCGGGTTAGGGAAGGGGCGACGAGTCGACGGGCGGTGAAAAAGAGGGTGTCCTTCGCCTGGACAACCCATTTCGATTTCCGCTACACTAGGCGATCCCTCAAGACGAATGAGGGTAAGTAGTTGAGTGCTTTGTCACTTGAAGACGAAAAGGAGGGTGAAAACGTGTTGGATCAGTCAGGGTTGGAGGGACGATGGTCAAGCTAATTGTTCGGGAGAAGGAATCGATTCAAGAGGCGGTACGTCGTTTCCGCAAGTTGGTGGAGCGGAGCGGCATCAAACGAGAAATGCGGCGGCGGGAGTATTACGAAAAGCCGAGCGAAATTCGTCGCCGAGCTCGGTTGCGAGCCGAGCAGCGGGCGCGGCGAGCCCGCATGATGGCTCGGCGGTAGGAGACTGTCGCAAGACTTCCGGCCACAAGCAGCGTGTCTGCGGATGGGAAACCTGCCGGTCGGTCTTGTAGAGGCTCGAAAACATCCCCAAGCGTCCTCGAGTCGCCCACGGCGGGCTCTCCTACCTGCATCGAGCTCGCTGTGGGGAACCGAACTCCTGTTAGCTCGCCTAAATCACTGTGCGCGATTGTGAGACATTGACACCCCTATGCCGCATGGTGGCGACTCTGACATGGACGAATACGTAGACTGGGAGGGCGAGGCTCCTGCCGGGCCGGAAAAGGGACTACTACGGCACCGTACACACGGACTTGCAAAGTCACAGACGGCCGGTGTCAGGACGAACGATTGTGGGTTCGTCCAGCATACAAGACGAGGATTCCGGCTCGGCAGGAGCCTCGCCCTCCCAACTCGGGAAACGTTGTTCTCGAATACTATGATTGGCTGCTTTCACGGCCACGCTACCCCAACAGGCTTCGTCAAAACTCCTCCTTTCGTCCGAGAATCGCGCACGGTGATTTAGTGGGGGACGCGGCTGAGCGAGAAGATGGGGAGGAGGATGGCGAGCCCGATCGTCCCGACGATGGCTCCCATCACGCAGATCAACAAAGGTTCGATGAGGCTCGTGGTTGACTTGAGCGTCAGTTCGACCTCCCGGTCATAGAACTGGCTGACTTTCTGGAGCACGAGATCGAGCTTTCCTGTTTCTTCTCCTGCGCGGATCATCTGGACAAGCGTATTGGGGAAGAGGGGGCTTTCGGCCAACACGTCGGAGATGCGGTTCCCTTGGGTCACCTCATTTTCGACTTCTTCCCACGTGCGCTCGTAGTGGTAGTTCGCCGAGACGGCGCTGGAGAGTCGGATTGCTTCGAGCATCGGAACGCCACTTTGGATCATCGTCCCCAGCGTCCGGATGCTGCGGGAGAGGGCGGTCTTTTGGAAGACTTTTCCCAGAAGCGGACATTGAAGTTTAGCGGCGTCGATCCACCGGCGTCCCCACGAGGTGCGCCGTGCATAGGCGAAGCCGACCACGAGTGCGGCACTGCCGGCGATCCAGGCGTACCAATAAGTGCGCATGTTTTCAGAGACGTCCATCATCAACTGGGTGACAGGGGGAAGCTCGACACCTCGGCGGCTGAACAGCGGGGTGAACTTCGGCATGATGAACGTCAGCAAGAAGACCGTGACACCGATGGCGAGGACCGCCATGACGGCCGGGTAGGCCATCGCCGCTCGGATCTTGCCTCGAGCTTCCAGTTCGCCTCGCTGGTAGCGTGCGATGCGATTGAGCATTTCCGCGAGGGTACCGCTCTGTTCGGCAGCGCGTACCAGAGCGACATAGGTCGCGTCGAAGTAGCGGGGGAACTGAGCCAGAGCAGCTGAGAAGTCGTCACCTTTGGCGACCTGATCCTTGATTCGCGTCAGGACAGACTTGAGTGTCGGGTTCGTTTCTTGTTGGGCGATGCCTTCGAGGGCGTCGGCGAGACTGATCCCCGTTTCGATCATGACGGCCAGTTGGCTCGTGACATAGATGATGTCACTCTTACGGACACGTTTTGGGAGTATATGCGCTTCGTCCAGTTCTTCCTGAACCTCGACGACGTTCAGCCCGTCCCTCGAGAGTCGGAACAGTGCGCTATCGCGATCTTCGGCATCGATGGTGCCACGCAGGAGATTACCGGCTGCGTCTTTGGCGATGTAGCTGAAGGCCATGAGCTAGTTCCTCCCGTGCAACAAGCTGGCACTCAAGAGGGCATCCCCGGCGACGCGCAGCACTTCGTCGGCCGTGGTGATGCCTTCCTTGACCTTGCGGAAGCCATCGAAACGCAGGGTCACCATCCCCTGCTGTTCCGCCATCTGGCGCAGCACGGTAACGCTTTCGCCGGCCACGATGGCGTCGCGCAGCCGGTCGTCGATGACCAGCAGTTCATGAATGGCGATTCTTCCGGAATAGCCGGTGTTCCGGCAGCGCCGGCACCCGACGCCGCGGTAGTAGGTTTCCACTGCTTCGCCGCCCAGGCGTTCCAGAGCGCGTTTCATCTTGCGAGGCGGGTCGTAGGGCTGGCGGCAGCGAGCGCAGATGCGGCGCACGAGTCGCTGAGCCAGGACCATATTGAGGGCGGCGCTGATGAGATACGGTTCGACGCCCATGTTGATCAATCGCGTGATGGCCGAGCAAGCGTCGTTGGTGTGCAGCGTGCTGAAGACGAGGTGGCCCGTCAGGGCGGCTTGGATGGCCGTGCGAGCCGTCTCCTCGTCACGAATCTCTCCGACCATGATGACGTCCGGATCCTGGCGCAGGAGAGTTCGGAGCGCCTTGGAGAACGTCATGCCGATCTTCTCTTGCACTTGGAACTGGTTGATCATCGAGAGATGGTATTCGATCGGATCCTCGACCGTGCAGACGTTGTTTTCCATCGTGGCGACTTCATTGAGCGCCGCGTATAGGGTTGTCGATTTGCCGCTTCCGGTCGGACCGGTCACCAGAACGATTCCGTTGGGAGCATGAACGAACTCTTGAAAGGTGCCGAGAATATCTTCGGCGAAGCCGAGGTCGCGCAGATTGAGAGAAACGCTGCGTGTGTCGAGCACCCGAATGACCGTCTTCTCACCTCGGTTGCCGGGAAACGTGCTGACGCGCAAATCGATCTTGCGACCTTGCAGAAGCACGTGCACGCGTCCATCTTGCGGGAGCCGCCGTTCGCTGATGTCCATCGACGCCATGATCTTGATGCGGGACGTCACGGCACCGAGCAGATGGCTGGGAACTTCCAGGGCTTTGTGGAGCCGGCCATCGATCCGGTAGCGGACGCGAACGCAGCGTTCGGCCGGTTCGATGTGGATGTCGCTGGCTCCTTCCGAGACGGCTTGGTAGATGATGTAGTTGACGAGTCGGATGACGGGGGATTGGCCGGCGATCTCCTCGACGTCGCCGATGTCTTCGATGGCATTCTCGACGAGCGTCACTTCGGCCTGTTCGGAGTCTTCGATGATGTCGTCGATGACGAAGACTTTGGAATCGGGGAGCGACGTGAACATCCGGCGGATGTCGCGAGCGGTCGCCGCAACGATCTGCACATCTTTGCCGCTGATCTGCTTCAGTTCGTCGATGAGAAAAACGTTGGCCGGTTCGGCGACGGCGACCGTCAGGACATCGCGCACGCAAAAGAGCGGGAGGACGACGTTCTTCTCCATGAAATCTCGAGGCAGCAATTCGACGACCTTCGGGTCGTGCAATCGCGGCTCGAGTTTCGCATAGGGGACTCCGAATTCCGCAGCCAGACATTCGGTGATCTCGTCTTCGGTACAGAGTTCCAGGTCGACGAGGATTTCCCCCAGCAGCCGCACGTTGCCCGCCTGCGCCTGCTGCTGCAACGCCTGCTGTAGCTGTTCGGGCGTGATGTACCCCCGTTCGATCAGCAGATCGCCGATACGCCGAGGCGTCGTGACGGTGTGGCTCATCGAAGGGACTCCGGGAAAATCAATCGGACTGCAGGAAGGGACCGGGGCGTTGTCGACTTTCTGAGTCGTTAGCTATGCGAAACTCTTGACCGCATCGATGACACTCGAGTAGACCTCGAGGTGTTCATCGAGCCGCGTGATTTCGAGGATTTTTCGGTTGGCGTGGTTGGCTGTGGAGGCTTTGAGCTGGCCGTCGCGTCCTTGCAGTGTTTCCTGAACGTCGAGCAGCATCTCGAGTCCTTGGCTGTCGAGTGTTTCGGTGCCGTCGAGATCGATGACGATCTTGGCCTGGTCGAGTGTCGTGAGAAACGATGCCAGCAGGTCGGCGTTGTCTTCGTGGACTTCCTTGGGCGTGTGGACCACCACGACATCACCGAAGACTTCACTGGGGAGTTTCATGGCGGGGGTCTCGGGAGGGAGGCGTTATGGTTGAGAACGACCTTTCGTTGGTCAGCGTAACCGGCAGGAAAACGACATCACGAAGCAGGCGCCTCGGCCACCTCATCGATGAGGGATTCGACGCGCCGAAGGAGTTCGCGAGGACTGAAGGGCTTGGCCGCGACACCCGCGATCCGAAACCGTTCCACTAGTTCGTCCGCCGGCAGTTCGAATCCCTTTGCGG
>WFWZ01000308.1 GCA_015490875.1 Planctomycetaceae bacterium | reverse complement strand
CCCTTCAAGAGCAGCCGGCGGACAAACGACTCTGGTCGGTTCTTGCCGAGTCGCCATATGCAGCCTCGCACGTGCGAGGGCGGCTCGCCTTGCGGGCTCTGATCGCAGGACAGACGCGAGCGGCACACATGTGGGCTCGAGCCACCGAAGTGACGAACCCATCTCCACCCGAAACGGTCTTTGGCCGTGAGGCCCCATGGTCGGAACATCTAAAGCGCTGGTTGACCGACGCAGCGACCTGGCCCAGGGATTACCAGCGGAGTTGGCCGACATTCGGTGGCAGTGCCCAACGAGCCGCCCATCTTCCCGAGATCGACTGGACGGGCCAACTGCTCTGGGTCGAACCTCTACCTCGACTTTCCCTTCGTCGATCGGTCGGCCGGGAAACCACGGTTCCCGTCGGCGGGAATTGGGAACTCCCGACCAGCTATTTCCCCGTGGCATTCCATGAGAACGTGTGGTGGATGGACATCCGAGGCTGGCACCGGCGGCCGCTTTTGGGAACTCGAAGATCAACGATGACCGCTTCCGGTTCGGAAGAACAGGCAGCCGAAAGTCAACTTGTGTGGGAGTTGCCCGGGCAGTGGAAACAGGCGTTGGAGAATGCGTCCTTGTATGAGGGCATTCCGCAGTTCGAATTGGCGGTGGACGAGACATTCGTCGCTGGAACCTCGCGGGACGTCGGCTTTGCCGAGAACGACGCGCGGTTGATCGACCGCGGATCTGCGCTGACCGTGTGGAACGTACGTGCCGACCGGTTGCACTGGACGCGCGCGGCCGAGGAAGGCTGGTTCTTTTCAGGGCCGCCCTTGATCGACGGAGGTAGAATCTTTGCGGTGCAGCGACGGCAGAGTCGGCTCCAGGCGTCGTGGCGAATCGTCGCCTTCGATCTTTCCAACGGCCGGCCCTTGTGGAGACAAGAGATCGGGCGCAGTCGAGACTCGCAAAGTCCCTGGCTCTGGACAGCAGATCGACTCACGCTGATCGAAGACTACCTCTGCTTGGTCACTCACGCCGGCATCGTCGTCTGCCTGGACAGCCGCGATGGTACGTTTCGCTGGGTTCTCGAATATCCCCGGCAGGCGCCTCCGGCCGCGCGCCCCGATGCCGTCTTGCCGCGACACATCTTCCGGCGCGGCACTCCAGCCATGACGTGCGGCGAGTTGTTGCTGGTGGCACCGGCCGACTCCGACCGACTCTTTGCCGTGGACCTCTTAGAAGGAACGTTGGTATGGGCGACGGCACCGGGGGTCGCCTCGGATGTTCGCCATCTGCTGGGAGTCGTCGGCGACCATGCCATCGTCTCGGGAGACCGCTTATACTGGCTGGAGTGGACCACTGGTCGCGTGCGACGTGCCTTTCCCGAAGGTGGGAGCAACGAGGAAGGGGAGGGATTGCCGCATCCGCGCGGAGTAGGCCGGGGACTCATTGCCGGGAACACGATCTGGTGGCCGACGGCCGAACGGATTTGGCGATTCGACGGGGAGTCTCCGCAGATGCAGGCCGATCCGATCGAATTACGATTGTGGGGGCTTTCCGGAGGAAACCTGTTGTGGCATGGCGGCATTTTGATGTTGGCAAGTGGCGACCGTCTGGCAGCGTTCGCGGCGCCACCCGTCGAAGCGACTCGTCCCGCCGGTGCGACTCGATGAGGCGTGTTCGTAAAGCGTGCCACAAGACTTCCGACTGCGGACAACCGCCCCAAGGATGGCAAGTATGCCGGCAGGTTTTATGGCACGGTTTAGAAATGTTGGTTCCCATATCGCGCGGGACGAACTTGTAAGAGACCGTGCCGGGCCGTAGAGTCTGTGCTTTGCATCGTGTCGGTTCATTCAGGAGACAAGTATGACCCCAGGCCCCCACACTTCGGATACCGCAGCGGTCGGCGATGATCGTCAGGCGGTGGCCGAGTTGCACGAAGCGTATGAGCGCATCACGCAGGAGGTGGCGCGCGTGATTGTGGGGCAACAGGCGACGGTCGAGCAAGTCATGGTGGCGCTCTTCGCCGGTGGTCACGCACTACTGGTGGGCGTTCCGGGACTAGCCAAGACGTTGCTCGTTCGAACGGTAGCGGCCGCCTTGTCGCTCGAGTTTCGTCGCATCCAGTTCACTCCCGACTTGATGCCGGCCGACATCACCGGCACCGAGGTCATTCACGAGAACCGATCGACGGGCCAAAGGGAATATCAATTCCTTCCCGGTCCGGTCTTCGCCAACTTGCTGCTCGCCGATGAGATCAACCGCACGCCACCGAAGACCCAGGCAGCTCTGCTGGAGGCGATGCAGGAGCGTCAGGTGACTGTAGGAGGCAAGCGGTACACGCTGCCCGATCCTTTCTTCGTCTTGGCGACACAAAACCCGATCGAACAAGAGGGAACGTATCCGCTTCCCGAAGCGCAACTCGATCGCTTCATGTTCATGATCGATGTCGACTATCCCGACGAGGAGGAAGAACTGGAGATCGTTCAGCGAACGACCGCCGAGTCCTTTCCTTCCGCTAGGGCGGTGCTCGACGCAGACAAGGTCCTACAACTGCGCTCGATCGTGCGCCGCATCCCGATCGCCGACCACGTGGCGCGGCGCGCGGTACGGATGGCTCGAGCCACACGGCCGGGACGGCCCGAAGCAACTGACGAAGTGAACCAATATGTCCAATGGGGCGCTGGTCCTCGAGCCAGCCAGTATCTGGTGTTGGCGGCGAAGGCGCGAGCCGCCTTGTCGGGGCGTTTTGCCGCGGAATGGGAAGACATCGAGGCGCTGGCACTGCCAGTGTTGCGTCACCGAGTGCTGCTCAATTTCCACGCGGCGGCCGAGTCGATTACCGTCGATGACCTGCTGAAGAGGTTGCTCGAGCAAGCAGCCCACACGGCTTCCGATTCCTGACGATGAGCGTGATCAGATCTGGTTCCTCATATCGATCTGCCTTATGAACGTCCATCATCCGCTCGATCCCGATCTCCTTTCGCAGCTCGAAGGATTGACGCTCCGAGCCCGACGAGTCGTGGATGGATTTCTGGCGGGGAGTCATCGCAGCCCACGGCAGGGGGCGTCGATCGAGTTCGCCCAGCACCGGGAGTACACGCCCGGAGATGATCTGCGGTATCTCGACTGGAAAGCGTTCGGCCGCACCGACCGTCTCTATGTGAAGCAGTTCGAGGATGAAACCAACTTTTCGGCGATGCTGATCGTGGACGCCAGTGGCAGCATGGGATACCGGGGATCGTCTTCGCCCTGGAGCAAGTGGGAGTGTGCGCAAACCGTCGCTGCATCGTTGGCGTGGCTGCTGATCCGCCAAGGGGACGCTGCCGGGATGGCTCTTTTCGATGAACAACTAGGGGCGTGGTTGCCGCCTGCGGCCATGCCTGGGCATCTCGGGCCTCTAGTCGAGACGCTCGAACAGGCCTCGCCGAAGGAAAGGACCGACTGGCCGGCTCTCTGGAACGAACTTTTGGAACGGTTGATGCAACGATCGGTGATCGTCGTGGTCTCGGATCTGCTCGTGGACCCCGAGACGACCTTGCACGGGCTGGCGACGTTGCGACATGCGGGACACGATGTTCTGGTATTTCACGTGCACGATCCGGCCGAAATCGATTTTCCCTTTCGGAAGTTGACTCGCTTTCGGGACCTGGAGGGTTCGCGCCGCGTCGTGACCGACCCGCGCACGATCCGGACGGCGTACCGTCGCGAATTCTCTACTTACTTGAAGACGCTCCGATTCGGTTGCCAGGCGGCCGGCATCGACTATCTTCACGTTCTCACCAATCGTCCGCTGGGATCTGTCCTGGCCAGGTTTCTGGCCCACCGATCGCGTATCCAGCGTTGGGGGTGAATGCGCACGACCATGCCGCTTGTGTTCCAAAACCCGGCGGCCCTTTGGGCCTTGCCCTTGGCGGCAGTCCCGCTCCTGGTCCATCTTTGGAGTCGCCGGCGGTTCGAAGAGGAGCCATGGGGAGCGATGGAGTTCTTGCTCCGTGCGATGGCGATGCGCGCTCGCCGCATCTGGCTCGAAGAATGGCTCCTTCTCGCCTTTCGGACTCTCGCGACGCTCCTTCTAGTCATCGCCTTCGCCGATCCTCGTTTTGCCACATCCCAAGCCACCACTCCCGAGACACCGCGCTCGGCGACGACGCTCCACGTCTTCGTCCTTGACGGCTCCTATTCGATGCAACGGACGGCGGATGGCAAGTCGGCATGGGAGGAGGCGGTGGCCTATGCGCGCACCGTCGTGGAATCGAGTCAAGTCGGTGACGGATTCATGGCACTCCTGATGGCGAAGGATCCCGAGTGGCTCATCCGGGACGTCTCGCATTCGTCGACCGCCGTGTTAGCAGCGATCGAAGATGCTCGGCCCGTCGACGCCCCGGCCGAGCTCCTTCCAGCACTGGAAGTCGTGCGACGGCGTCTGGCCGAAGTCGGGCCACGTGCCGACTTTTCGCAAACGATCGTCCACTGGGTGAGCGACCTGCAAGAGGTGACTTGGGAGTCGGCACAAAGTGACGCGGTAACAGCCGCCGTGCGGCGTCTTGCTGCAAGCGCAACGATGGTCGTGCATCCGGTCGACCTGCCTGTGCGGGTGAATCACTATTGCGCGAGTCTGGAGGCCACACCCCCGAGCCCCTTCACGGGGGAACCCGTCACGTTGACAGCGGAGATCATCAACGACGGGCCTCGAACTTCGACGATCTCCGTTTCCTTCGTCAGCGCCCAGCGGCTCATCGACCGCCGGTCGGTCACACTGGCGGCCGGCGCCAGCGAGTCGGTGTCCGTGACGACGTCCTGGGATCGCGCTGGGG
>WFWZ01000307.1 GCA_015490875.1 Planctomycetaceae bacterium | reverse complement strand
CGACACCCCATTCGCGGCGCCATTGATCGCGTCCGGTCCGGACGGTTGATCAAGACCGGCTCGGCTGCGGCTCAGATCACGACGGCCGCGGGCAAAGGCCTGAAGACGGGAAGCAAGGCCGTCGTCAACGCAACGGCGTCGACGGTTGTATCCACTGTGACATTTGGAGGCGTCGACAACGTTCAAGTGTGGAAGGCGACGGACGAGGAAATTCAAATCGGCTACAACACCGTCTATGCAATCGCGCGAGGAGGCACGGAGATTCTTTTCGGCGTAGCGACCGGCGCCGGTGCCACCAAGTTGGCCCAGGTGGGCACGAAGGCGGCGAAGTACGGGTCGTATGCGATTCGCGTTGGGGAAGCGGCGCAGAACGTCGTCCAGGGTGGCCGTGGCATGGCCGACATGGTCGAGAACGGCGTCACGTTGGAGAACTCCGTGCAAGTGTTGGGAGCCGGTTTCGCCACGGTCGGCGACTTTACCGGGACGTTGAGGAAAGTCCCAAAGGCGACGTCGGCGGTCGACGAGGCGGCCGAAGCGGCGAGTGACGCCACTGCGGCTGCCAGGAAGGCCGACGCCGCCGTTGACTCGGCCGCGGCCGCTGGTAGAGTGGATGTGCCTGGAGGGGGTGCTGCAAGGCGTACACTCGGGCGAACGAGTCCGCGTGACATTCGATTCACACAGGATACTGTCAGTCCGAACTTCAGTGACGGTGGCACGTTGACAGACGCAGTTAACAAACTACGTCGCGGGCAACTGTCTGTTGATGACTTCCCTGCGATTCGTGTGGTCGAGCATAATGGCAAACTCTACTCATTGGATAACCGGCGCTTGTCTGTCTTCAAGGCGGCACAGGTAGATGACATACCGATCCAGCGACTCGACGTCAATGATCAAGCCGTTAGAGCTGAGTTCCTAAAGAAGTTTCGGCCCATCAACGATGGACGGAACATCGTAGTGGTTCTGTCTAAGGACCGAGCTGAAGCCAGGAGGATTCTTCGCGAGTTTGGAAAATATGGTTCGAATTAAGGCAAGTGAGTTCGGTGTAAAACATTTGAAACTAAGTGGTATCTGGACTTGGCAGCGTGACCTTCACGAAAGTGAAGATTCGCTGGTTCCAGTTCCGCTGTCCGATGAGGCGCTAGCTGAGGCTGATTCGCTCTTGATTCATGCCACGATGGAAACCGCATCGGGAATTGCGTTGGAAGGGCTGATTGTCTACGATCGAGGTAGCGATGAAGTGTTCGCAATCGAAGTGTTGGTCGACGGTCAGCGGTTCACATTCAACAAGTATGTGCCGGAGATGTCCTTCGAGGAACTCGACAGATTGGCGCTGTACTTGAAAGTGGATCGTTCCTCGCTGTTGCCAATTCACTACTCGATTGTTCCAAAGGAACTTGCCATTGATGATGGTGTTTTCGAGTTCTGAAGTGCCGCCGCTTCGCGGCTCAGTCGTGCGGGCAGTTGACCCGGCCCACTGCGTGACGCGGATCTGTCCCCCCGGTCTGCCTCCTCCCATGCGTCCTATACGACCTATACGTCCTACTGGTCGTGTTCGCCCAATTGAATCTCTTCGTGCCATCGCATCGACGTTCACATAGGCCGCGCTCCGCGTCATCGTTGGAGACGAAACCGACGCGGCGGTCGACGCGACGTTCGGCTTTACCGGCCGCGAGCGGGACGAGGAGAGCGATCTCTTCTACTACCGGGCTCGGTACTACGACGCGGCCCTCGGCCGATTCCTCAGTGAAGACCCGCTCGGCTTTGAAGCGGGCGACGCCAACCTCACGCGCTACGTCGGCAACGACCCGGTGGGCAAGGTCGATCCGAGCGGGTTGGAGGAGTTGGAGCCACCTGCACGAGGCAACATACACACGGCACTCGGTGGGCAGGCTTTGATATCTCGTTTTGTTCTCGAGCTCGGCGAGCATGATCATCGCACGCCACCGGGGTGCGGTGATTGGGTGTTGGCGGATGAGCGAGTTCACCACCAATGTGTGACAGGACGTCGAACCGTGGAGCGTCTTTGGTTGCCCGCCTCGGCTTCAGCCGCTCGCGTCGTTGAAGGCTACGCTTCAAAGGAACGGCGGGCATATGAAAGGTACGAGAAGAAGCTGGCGGAAGAAGCGAAGCGGCTCGCCGAGCAGGAGGCTCGTGAGAAAAAGCGCGACCGAGAATACGCGGACCGCAACCCACGCCAGACGTTTCTGTTGAACGAAGACGGTAGCGTCTCACGGGTTACGAGCGACATGGACGAGCGCGTTCGTCGGCAACTCGAAAGGAGCGGTGAAGTATGGGCGTCCGCCCGTGCTCCAAGGCGCTATGGTTCTCCGGGCGAGAACGTCATACCGAAGCTTGAGCCCGGCACATCCGCCGTCCCATTCCGCGAGTCCGATTGGGCTGACATCCGTCAAGAACGCCTTGCCGAAGAGGCGGAACTTGCGCGCAGCTGATCACTCTTCCTTCTTGGGCCCTCGTTGGCCATTCCTGGCCCAGAAGATGTTGCCTGGCTCGCCGTGTTTGGTACAATCGGCAGAGCAGTACGGATTGCTCGCCATGGCGACGAGTTGCTGAGGGTTGGCCCAAGGAGGGGACTGAGCCAACTTGTTCATCTAACGGACGATGCTGGGCAGTTCGGAATTGCGAAGACCGGAACTATCAATGGTTCCCATGGCATCTTCGCAGTACCTGCGCACGTTGCAAGCGAATCGACAGCACTTAAGGTTGTCCGTACTGGCCTGTGGCCACCCACTAAGACCAAGAATGCAATCCCGATTCCTGATGAAGCGTTGGAGCTCTTCAAGAGGCCAGTTCCTGTCGGTCTTTACTCTGGATGGAAGTACTTTGGTGGAGTTCGGTATGCTCCCGCAGGAAGTTTGAGTACGGCTACGGGAGCTCTATCGAGAACATCGTCACTGATCGGTCCCAAAGTCTTGATTTATGGACCAGACGGCGTGTTTTATGTGGGAATTGCGACAGCTGGCGGCCTCTATATTTACGGCCAGGCAGGAGGTGGGAAGTGAACCGATTTTTGTCACCAGATCTTTGGATCGCGGCTTTTTCCCTGCTAGCAGTCGCTGGAATCTTAATGGCAATTACAGGGATGCTCGTCGACGTCCAATGGGCCCGAACGGCAGGACTTGTTCTAATTGCTCCGATCTTTTTGGGAGGTCTTTTGCTCGCAGTGGTCGTGTTCCCGATTCTCATAATTGCCAATCGAAAGCACGAGCGATCTGACGAAGACGACTACGACGAGGAAAATGAGCATGCAAGCATTTCGTAGATTACGTACGGCTCCGCAGCTGTTATATTCTGGGCGTCATGGGCCAGTTCGTGCCACCCACGAACCTAATTGCGACCTGTACGTCCTATCGGTCGTGTTCGCCCAATTGAATCCCTTCGTCCCATCGCATCGAGGTCCACATAGGCCACGCTTCGCGTCACCGTTGGAGACGAAACCGACGCGGCGGTCGATGCGACGTTCGGCTTTACCGGCTGCGAGCGGGACGAGGAGAGCGATCTCTTCTACTACCGGGCTCGGTACTACGACGCGGCGTTGGGCCGATTCCTCAGCGAAGACCCGATCGGCTTTGAAGCGGGCGACGCCAACCTCACGCGCTACGTCGGCAACGACCCGGTGGGCAAGGTCGATCCGAACGGGTTGGAGTATATCGCCGTCCGAGGCAATACGGTCTACTGGGTCGTCGAAGAGAACGGCTACCTGTACAACCCGGACATCGAATGGGTCCGAGTCGGCCGCTTGAAGGGAAAGACGGTCTACTTCGATAAGAAGATGGGCGGCGGGCGCGCGTCTCTTGCGGCGCTCAAGCGACAAGCCAGCAGATTTTGGAACGAGTACGGCGACATCAGCAAGCTGGCCAAGGGGGCGCGGCGACACCCCATTCGCGGCGCCATTGATCGCGTCCGGTCCGGACGGTTGATCAAGACCGGCTCGGCTGCGGCTCAGATCACGACGGCCGCGGGCAAAGGCCTGAAGACGGGAAGCAAGGCCGTCGTCAACGCGACGGCGTCGACGGGCGTATCCACTGTCACATTTGGAGGCGTCGACAATGTCCAGGCGTGGAAAGTAACGGACGAAGACATTCGAAACGGCTACAACACGTCGTATGCATTTGCGCGAGGAGGCACGGAGATCCTGGTTGGCGTAGCGACCGGCGCCGGTGCCACCAAGTTGGCCCAGGTGGGCACGAAGGCGGCGAAGTACGGGTCGTATGCGATTCGCGTTGGGGAAGCGGCGCAGAACGTCGTCCAGGGTGGCCGTGGCGTGGCCGACATGGTCGAGAACGGCGTCACGTTGGAGAACTCCGTGCAAGTGCTGGCAGCCGGTT
>WFWZ01000306.1 GCA_015490875.1 Planctomycetaceae bacterium | reverse complement strand
TTTCCCAACGGTGGCGCACGAGTCGAAGCCATGCTCAAGGGCGACCTCGCTTTTCTCGATTTCTTCGATTCGCTGGTTCGCGAGAAACAGCTCTTGCGGCGGCCCGGCGGCGGCAGTGATATCAAGCTCGTGTACAACGGCGTGGTCGCGGAACTCTTTCCGCTCGTTGCACGCATGGCTCCTCCGGGCGGGGAGGTCTTGAGCTTCATCGACTACACCGCCAGCCGCCAACTTCGCCAACGTGATTTGCTTGAACATGTGCCGCCAAGGCAAACACCTGCAAGCTTGATCTTTACCTTGGCCGATGACAACGTCGGCGTACTGCCACAGTTGGCCACGGGCTCGCTGCACACGCTGATGGGGGATCTTCGCAAGAACGACTGGTCCGGTTTCTACACGCGCTACTGGACCGTCAGCGATCAGGATCCGACGGCGCACTACCTTGCCCGAGCAAGTTGGGACGCCTCCATGACGCCACAGCAGGCGTACGCCGATCAGGTCGCACACGTCTGCGGACCCCATTCCGTCGAGCCAGCACTCCAAGCGTTTGCCCTCATTGAAAAAGTCACGCTGCGGCTGGATCAACACGCTTTAGGGTTTGCCTTTCCGGTACCGGGGATGATGACCAAGCACTACGCCGCCGGTGGCGTGTCGGATGCCATCCGAGAGGATCGCGAGCTCTATCGCAAGGCGCTCGCCCATATGAAGCAAGCCGGGAAGCATTGCCGACCAGAGGGCCGACCGTACCTCGATCGCTTTGTGGGCAGACTGCATTTTGCCGTTCGGTATCTCGACGCAGCCGAGGCTTTCGGCGCGACGGCGAAAGCAGAAAAGGCGAACAAACTGGATGAAGCGAGGCAACAGATCGATACGGCATACGCGGCCATCCGCGAAGCACTGGAAGCTTACGTCGCAACGGTCAAGGACCACGGTGACCTCGGGGCGGTCGCGCTAATGAACGAATACTGTTACCGACCCATTCGAGACAAGCGCACGGAGCTGCGAGCGGATGACAAGCCGGACGATTTCATTGCGGTCCGCCAGCCAAAGCTGCTCCCCGCGAAGATTCCCTGCTCACGGATCGCACTCGGCCGAAAAGGCGACTACAAACCGTGCATCGCGAAGTTGCCCAACGGCAAGTTGCTGATTGTCGCTTTCGATGTTTCGCACAAAAAGATCAACGGAGGGTTTCGGGAAGACATGTTGCTGTGGCGCTCGCGTGACGGCGGACGGACATGGTCGAAGCGACAGGTCCTGCCACTCCTTGGACGCGAACCGTATTTCTCCGTCCTCAAGGATGGCACGCTGTTGATCACCGTCCACTTTCTGAAACAGGATGTTCGCAACAAGGATGGGTACGTTTACAGTCTTCTGCATCGTTCGACCGATGGTGGTAGGACATGGGAGTCGACCAAAATCGGGTGGGAAGATGTACCAGGAGCGTCTGAGAAGTCCTGGATTTTCACTAGCCGCGACGTGCTCGAACTACAGGATGGAACACTCGTCTTCGGCGTTTCTGCGCCGGGTGGGATCGCCTATCTCTGGAAGTCGAAGGACGGAGGAAAGAGCTGGGACAAGACGCTATCCTGCGATTTCCAGGGCGTCGACAAGTCCAAGCTGTGGTGGCCCTTCATGGGCGAGACGGTCTTCTGGCAAGCCCGCAACGGTGATTTACTCGGCCTGTTTCGAGTCGATCCGAAGTTATTCCCGCCCATCCCAGGAACAACGGTTCCCCAAAGTAAACTCGACCAGTACGAGCGGCTGCTGCTTTTCCGGTCCAAGGATGGCGGGCGCAACTGGCGCCCCGAAGAGTTCGGCAGTTACTACGGCGAAATGTATCCTGCGCTGCTGCGCCTCAACGACGGTCGGCTGTTGCTGACATTTACGCTGCGAACGACGGTGGCCCCCAACACGAAGCCACTCGGTGTGCGGTGCCTGGTTGGTCGCGAAACGAGAGACGGATTCGCATTCGACTTCAAACATGACCGTATCATGATCAGCGCCAAAACGCCAGCCGACTCGCTCAGCGGTGGTGGCTTCGGCCCCACCGTGCAGTTGGACGATGGCACCTTGTTGACCGCCTATTCCTACGCTGGAAAGGACGGCTACCCCACCGACCTGCGCATCGAGGTCGTGCGATGGAAGTTACCCAAGGCAATGGTGGGAGAGATGAAGGAGATTTCGAGAGGGAAAGAGGGCCGATGACAATCACGGCGTTCATGCATG
>WFWZ01000305.1 GCA_015490875.1 Planctomycetaceae bacterium | reverse complement strand
GGTTGCTGACCTGGCCGAGAGCACTATCGGCGGTCGCGATGATCTGGTTGGCGCGCTCGGAGTTGCCGATCGCCTTGTCGATGGCGGTCAGGTCACTGGCAATCGACTCGCTTGCAATCAGACCCGCGGGATCATCCCGCCCTTCGTTGATTCGCAAACCGGTACTGAGCCGCTTCAGGGCGACGGCGAGGTTCGCGTTGTTCCGCTGCAGCGTGTTCTGGGCGATCAGAGATCCAACATTCGTATTGATTCGGGTCATTGTGACTTCACCCCTTTTCGTGGTGTCCTATGCGGAAGTTGACTCGGCTTCGATGCGAGCCACCTTGCGGCGACTGCCTGGGCGACCGTCACGCGATGTGCATCGCGAACTCGCATCCAACATTCAACCAGTAGCTTTTTTTCTGCCCCGGTGCGATGTGGACGGCCCGCGCGACGGCGAATCCCCTAACCGGTCACTATTCATCATCGCCGTGCGAGCCTGCACACTTTAGGCAGGATGTAAAAATGTAGGTCGTATTCTGGCACCGTGGGGTGAGCCTCGTCTTTTTTTTGATGGCCTTCTAGGTCCGGCTCGTTCGGGCAGAAGTCGCTTCTATGCCGCAGTTTATAGCGACTGGCACTCTCCCGCCCCTCTTCCGCACTACCGCGAGTCGAGTCCTCCCAGTTCGCCAGGCTCCGCACGAGACGCCTTCATGTTCTCGCGCTGGATCGCCTCGTATACCTCGCGCCGATGCACGGGAATGTCCTGCGGGGCATCGATGCCGAGGCGCACCTTGTCGCCTCGAATGTCGACCACCGTTATTACAATGTCATCGCCGATGATGATGCTCTCGTCACGGTGTCGGGACAGTACCAGCATGACCGCGTCCTTCCTTGTACTCGGAGTGTCTTCGAGCCTGTGGCCGAATCGATGCTCCAATAAGCGAGATCGCTCGAGGTGGCCGTCGGCAGGGGGTGGACTACTATCTCATCGAGCCCGCCTTGCTCAAGGTGCAACTGGTTTCACTCATCGGCCGCCACACCATGGCAAAATCAGTAGTGGCTCCGAGCTTGTGCGTTGTTCGGAAGAGAAGGGCTGTAGAGCGCCGATCATGCCGATCGTTTCAGATGCTCGAGGCGCACAGGAAGGATGTATTGCAAAGGCTGCTCATCGAGCGTCACCACCTGGACACCTCGCCGGCGTGTCGCATTGAACAACAAAGGCCCTCGCAGGTCGGCCGTACATACCGCACCCGTCTTGGCCACGGTCACCAGCACGAAGAGCAGGTCGTCGTCCGCGAGTTCCAAAGGCGTTAATTCATCGGGCGCCACGCGAACCTTGTAGCCGGGGACGAGTCGGCGAGGACTGACCAACGGGAGTGCCAACTCAGGTCGGTCCACCGACTGCAGCCACACCAGGGAACTCGACTCCGATTCGCCGAGAAGAACCCATCGCGTCGCCGTTTCCAACCCGATCAGTCCTCGAGGAAACAACCATTCCAGCTCCTGGGGCGCTTCGAGGACGCCGAACCGCGTCGTCTGGATTCGCCGAATATCCGACATGCCCCTGGCTCCTCCCAAAGGAATCGATCTTCCAGCTCAGACCGGCGCATAGCAGAGCCGGCATGGCCATCATCGGCAATTCGACCGGACCGTTTCCAGGAAAACAACCGTCCACACCCGAAAAACCGGCAGAGTCGTGCGGCAACATTTGGCGCTGCCAGGTGCCTTGCGCCACCCAACACACGGCGATTCAATGGACGCGCTGACCCGGCTGAGCTCCTTCGTCTGGGTGGAGCAGGTAGACTTCCCTGCCGCCGCTACCGGATGCCAGGATCATTCCTTCACTTACGCCAAAACGCATCTTGCGCGGGGCCAAATTAGCGCAGAGAATCACGAGGCGTCCGATCAGGTCCTCGGGTTGGTACGCCTGCTTGATGCCGGCGAACACGGTCCGGCGCTCTTCCCCCCCCAGACTCAACGTGATCTTCAGCAGCTTTCGCGCCTCGGGAACGTCCTCGGCAGCCACCACCCGCGCCACCCGCAGATCGACCTTGGCAAAGTCGTCGATCGTAATCTCTTCCGCCAGGGGTTCGTCTCGGAGCGGTTGGTCGCTGTCGTTATACTGCGCGTCGGAACCTGCTGACTCTGTTTCTCGACTATCTTCGATCATCTTTTCGATTTCCTTTCGGTCGACTCGAGACAACATGCGTTGGAAGGGCGCGACGGGAATGCCCAGTACCGGCCGGCCGGCATCGGACCATGCCTCGATCGGGACCCCAAGTAGCTTTTCGGTCTGCCGGGCCATTCGAGGCAGCACGGGAGCCAGATAGATGGCGATCTGACGAAAGAGATTAAGCGCGACGGTACAGACGTCTTGAAGCGAAGCACGAGCGTCGGGATCCTTCGCCAGTTTCCACGGTGCGGCGTTTTCCACGTACCGGTTGGCCGCGTCGGCCAACTCGAGAATCAGTCGCATGGCGCGATTATAGTCGCACGATTCGTACGCGTCGGCGATGGCTTCTCCTGCTTGAGCCGCATGGTCGAAGAGACCGCCATCCTCGGGATAGCGGTTGGAAAGTCCCAACTCGACTGCGAACTTGGCGCTGCGACTCGCCAAATTCACGACCTTTCCAACGAGATCCGCATCGATCTTGGTCGCGAACTCTTCGAGGTTCAAATCGAGATCGTCTTGCCTCGGCCCCAGCTTCGAAGCGTAATAATACCGGAGGTAACTCGGATCGAGATGTTTCAAGTAGGTTTCGGCGGTGATGTATGTCCCCTTGCGTTTGGACATCTTTTCACCGCCGACGGTGAGGAAACCATGGACGTGGACCTTGCGAGGCAGGTTGAAGCGAGCCACTTTGAGCATGGCGGGCCAGAAGAGCGTGTGGAAATAGGTGATGTCCTTGCCAATGAAATGATGGATCTCCGTCTCCTCGTTGCGCCAATAGAGCGAAAAATCACGGCCCGTCTTCTTGCACCACTGCTGCGTCGACGCCATATAGCCGATCGGTGCATCGAACCAGACGTACCAATAGTTGCCCGGACTATCGGGGATCTCAAAACCGAAATAGGGTGCGGGACGCGAGATGTCCCAGTCACGTAGCGGTTCTTTGAGGAAGTGTCCGAGAAGGTAGTTGGCGACTTCGGGCTGGAGGTGGTCGTCTTCCTGAGTCCACTGTTCGAGAAACTCGTGCATTTTTTCCAGTCGCACGAAGAGGTGCCGTGCCGTGCGGACTTCGGGTTTCGTCTGCGTCAGCGTGCTGACCGGATCGATCAGGTCGACCGGCGAGTAGGTAGCGTTGCACTTCTCGCAGTTGTCTCCGTATTGATCGGGAGCTTTGCAGATGGGGCAAGTTCCCTTGACGAAGCGGTCGGCGAGAAACATCCCCGCCTCGGGATCGTAGAGCTGAGTGACCTCTTTCTCGACGATCATGTCGGCGGCGCGAAGCGCTCCCCAAATCTCCGCGCACAGTTCGCGATTCTCTTCGCTGTGCGTGCTTCCATAATGCGTGAAATCGACGTCGAATCCAGCGAAGTCCCGTTGATGAGCTTTGCTCATCTCAGCGATCAGGTCCTCTTCCGACCGGCCTTCCTGCCTCGCTCGCATCATGATCGCCGTTCCATGCGTGTCATCGGCACAGAAGTAGACGACGTCGTGTCCGCGCAGCTTTTGAAATCGCACCCAGATGTCGGTCTGGATGTATTCGACGAGGTGACCGATGTGGATCGGGCCGTTGGCGTACGGCAGGGCGGAAGTGACGAGGATTCTGCGAGTCATCGATGGCACCGGAGACGCTGGAGGTCACCATGGGGGAATCACGGAGGCGTCATTCTAGGCGAAGGGCTCGCGGTGCGGAACGACCGTCATAGCCATTGGTGCTCGCGGTACCACCGTGCCGTCTCCTCGAGTCCCTCTTGGAGGGAACGCCCGAAGGTGAAGTGCAGATCCTTGGCCAGTCGCGGATCATGGCAGGCCCAACTGGGAGCCGCCGCTTCGCGAATCTTGTCGATTTGGAAAGGGGCGTCTTGCGAGCTCCACCGACTCCAAGCCTCCACCGCGGCAGCGACGACGAACGGCAGCGGTTGAGGGACATGGAGTGTCAAGAAATAGCGCAGCCCGAGAGCTTGCGCTACGGCACTGCCGAGCTGGCGGTAATCGAGTTGCTCGGGAGCTCCCGCAAGATAGACCCCCTGATCATTGGCGGGAACATGGCCTCCGACTCGTGGGACCGGCCCGTTGGACGCCGCTGGCGAGGGGGAAGGGGGCAAGCGAGCACCCCGCTCCGCCACGCGCCACAGGAGCTCGACAAGGTCGTCGATGTGGATCAGGGAGAGTGGTGGTGGCCGAAAGCCAGGAACAATATGAATCCGCGTGCGGGCCAGCGAGGCGAAGACGGGGTAAAGTTCCCGATTTCCCGGGCCGAAAACGATTCCGGGCCGGACGACCGTGACCGGGACGTCCCCTGCCACTTCCGCTAGTACCAACTCGCCCCCGCGCTTGCTGCGGCCATAATGCGAAACGGGTGCCACGGGGGTGCCGGGAGTTCGCAACTGACCGCGAGGAACCGGGCCGGCAGCCGCGATCGAGGAGCAATAGACGAACAGAGGAGGCGAGGGGCACGCCAAAGCCGCTCGGGCAATCCGGCGTGTCAGTTCCGTGTTCGCCCGATAATAATCTTGGGCCGTCCGAGCGGACGTGGCGGCTGCCAGGTGAAAGATTACGTCGACCTCGCGTACCATCTCCTTCCACGCTTCGTCATCCTCCGGCGGAACGACTCGGCAGGCAAAGCCCCTCCGCTCCAGCCGCTCGCGGTTGGACGTCGGCCGGCACACGCAGAGCACCTCGACTCCCCCCTCGCGCAGCCGGTCGATCAGGTGCCCACCGACAAAACCGGTGGCACCGGTGACGGCGACACGTCGCCAGCGGGAACGTGGGGCCGCAGCATCAGAGGGAAACATGACAGGAGGCCCGTGGTGGGGTGGTACGCAAGTGCCTACGATTGGCGAGAATGGGAAGGGCCACAAGGCAGCTAGGGTGGGGAAACCGACAATGCCAGAGACGCTTCGAGTCGAAAACGTGGAAACGAAGCGCCAGCAGCGCCAGTTCATGCAATTGGCGTGGCGGCTTTATGAGAAGGATCCTCACTGGATTCCGCCGTTGCGACAGTACCAAAAGGAGCTTCTCGGTTATGCTCGCCACCCCTTCCACGATATCGCCCAAGTTCAGACGTTCCTAGCCTACCGCGGAGATCGGCCGGTCGGTCGGATCGCCGCCATTGTGAATCACGCCCACAACGAGCGTTACCAAGAGAAGCGTGGTTTTTTCGGGTTTTTCGAGTCGGAAGACGACCCGGAGGTCGCCCATGCTTTGTTCGACACGGCTCGCCGATGGCTCACCGAACAGGGCATGAGCGGGATGCGCGGTCCAGTCAACCCGTCGCTCAACTACGAGATCGGATTGCTCATCCAAGGGTTCGACTCGCCGCCCACCTTCATGATGACGTATAACCCTCCCTACTATGAAACGCTGATCGAGTCCTACGGCTTTCGGAAAGCGCAGGACCTGTACGCGTTCTGGGGACACGTCGATATGCTCGAGCAACTCGACAAGAAGCTCGAGTTCGTAGTCAACGAGGCGACACGTCGGTTCGGAGTCACTCTGCGGCGAATGGACCGGCGGCGGTTCGACCAGGAGGTGCGGACGTTTCTGAACATTTATAACGAATCGCTCGGAGGGACGTGGGGCTTCGTTCCGCTGTCCGAAGGCGAAGTGGAGCACATGAGCCACACGCTCAAGCACCTGATCGTGCCGGAGATGACGACGGTGGCCGAAATCGAGGGGAAGCCGGTCGCCGCCGTCTTCGGCTTGCTCGATTACAACCCCCGCATCAAGGCGATCGACGGGCGGCTTTTTCCCTTCGGCTTCCTCCGGCTGCTGTGGAACCGGCGAGCCATCCGTCGCGTCCGGCTCATCAGTACCAACGTCCTGCCTCAGTACCAGACGTGGGGACTGGGCCTGGTTGCCATGGCGAGGCTCGTGCCCGAGGTGTTGGCGTGGGGCATCCAGGAAGCCGAGTTCTCTTGGGTGCTCGAAAGCAACAAACTCTCCTACCAGTCGCTCAAGCGAGGCGGTGCTCGCCTGACCAAGACCTACCGAATCTACGATTATGGAGAGGAGTCATCTGCCTCGAGCGGACGATGAGAAGTCTCATGGGAATGACCGATCGTCAGATGAAGTGCACGGTGGCGTGTCGCCAACGGCGGCCGTTTCCTTCCCCTGGTACGGTGAAGTGGCTATGCTGGTAGCTTCGCGGCCGGGCGGTCTGCGGCGGTTAAGCGGGATTGGGCGATTCTTGGGACAGTAGGTGGTTGCAAGCGGCTGATGGAATCCCCTAGGGAAGTCGTCATCACGGGAGTGGGCGTGATCAGTCCGCTGGGGATCGGGAAAGCGCCGCTTTGGCAGGGGCTGACCGAAGGCCGAAGCGGCGTGCGCTCGCTCGAGTGGCTCGCGGAAACCGGCACCCCGATCCATCTCGGCGCCGAGATCACCGGCTTCAATCCCAAAGAGTACGTGCGGCCTCGCAAGGCCCTGAAGGTCATGTCTGTCGAAATCCAGCATGGCTATGCCGCCGCGGTGCTGGCTCGGGAAGACGCCGGACTCGACCCTGCGACCGTCGATCCGAACCGGCTTGGCGTCGTCTTCGGCGCAGACATGCTCTACTGCCACCCGGAAGAACTCTCGCCCGTCTACCGCCGCTGTGTCGAAGACGGCGAGTTCGACTTCAGCCGGTTCGGGCCGGCAGCCATGAAGGAACTCTTTCCACTTTGGATGCTCCTGTACCTCCCCAACATGGTCGCCTGCCATATCGGTATCTCTGTCGATGGCCGGGGGCCGACCAACACAATCACACTCGGTGAGGTGTCGGGGATGTTGTCGGTCATCGAAGCGGCTGACGTGATCCGACGCGGCCACGCCGATGTGATGATAGCCGGAGGTGTCGGCAATCGGCTAAGTCCCACGCCCATGGTTTACCGCGGCGAGTGGCATCTTTCGCGTCGAAACGACGATCCGGCTCGAGCGGTGAGGCCGTTCGATGCCGATCGAGATGGGACGGTGCGCGGCCAGGCAGCAGCCGCCTTTGTTCTCGAAAGCCGCGAACACGCACGGCGGCGTGGGGCGCGTGTGCTCGCTCGTATCGCCGGAAGCGCCTCGAGATTCGGCCGCGTGCCCGAGAGTGTCGCCACATCGACGCGAGCCATCCAACAGTCGATCGCCGGTGCCCTCGAAGGCTCAGCAACCAACGTTTCGGACGTGGGGGGCGTCATCGCGCACGGGATGGCTACGCGCGAACATGACCCGCTGGAAGCCGCTGCCATCCATTCGGTACTCAAGGATGTTCCCGTTACCGCTCCCAAAAGCTTCTACGGCAACAGCGGTGCGGCGTGCAGTGCCATCGACTTGGCAGTCGCCGTCATGGCACTGACCGAAGGACGACTCCCGGTGACTCTCAACTACGAAACGCCCGATCCTGCTTGTCCTGTGAAAGTCGTGCACGGCGAGCCGGCTCCGCTGACGTCGTCGCGCCTCTTGACGCTCAGCCAATCGACCTCGGGACAGGCGGCCGCCATGCTGCTTGAGGTCAACGAAGCATAAGCCCTCATCGGGCGCGCCGACGTTGGAGGGAAGAGAGAAAGCGGTACCCTCTCCACGTGCCTCGAATTCGAACTCCGTGGTGTCCGCTCAACTCCGCAGCACGGAAGCTTGCGGTGCCGCCTTCTCGAGGTTCGCCGAAACATCCGCGTCGACCTGGCCGGTGATCCACCTCAGCGCTCCGGCCACGATCGACTGGAAGATCTCATTGGTCCAAACGTCTTCGCGATGTCCCATCGCCGTGTAGAAGACGCGTCCTTTGCCATGGAGGCGCGCCCAAGTGGAAGGATAGGGAGGCCGCTGATAATCGGCGCCCACCATTCCGTCGGTTTCCTCGACGAGGATAACATGCATGTCTGGAGCAAAGTTCTTCAGAGCGTACCACTCTTCGAACATCTCGAATTGGCTCCCGGCTTTCGCCGCCCCGGGGAACTGAGGGTCGACCACGCGCATCGTTGCCTTCTGCTGCCTTCCGTGCCGAATGAACTCGCCGCCCAACATGGCGATGTAGGGGTCGCGTTTTTCGAGCGGCTGGTTTTGGGCTCGTTCTCCCGGCGAATGGAACGTGTCACTGGCGCAGTGGAAACCGATGAAGCCCTTGCCCTTTTGGATCGCCTGGAGGAACGCCTCTTTGCCTTTGGGGGACATCGGAGGCTGTTTGTCGGTGCCGGCTTGAGTCAGATTACCCGTCGTGTAGAAAGCGAAGGCATCATACTGGTCGAGATCGCCGTCGAAGACGCGCCCATCCTTCGTGGCTTCGACGTGGAATCCGTGCTTTTTCCCCAATTCGATGAGGACTTTTTCGGCAAAGCCCAATTCCGAGCCCCGACGGCGGACAACGGGATGTTCGAAACCGGAGGACTTCGTGAAAAAGAGGATCCGCTTTTCCGCCTTCCTTTCGGCGATGGCCGAACCGGCTTGCACCGCCACGGCGGCTCCAGCGAGAAGGGACTGCAGGGCTTGGCGACGGTCGACAGCCGATCCGAACATGGCGGGCCTCCTGTGGGAGAATCGAAGGGCACGGAACCAGGGGATGCATTCGAAGGGCCTGCTGCCGCGCCGCCGGCCTTTCTGCCCCCGTCGATCCTTCTTGGGCTGTGCGAGCCGGCACGGTCACAGCAGTCTCGAAGGCCTATTGTACGCCGCGAGGCGGCGCGTTGCGAGTCGTCCGCCTCGACCCGACGGCTTGCGGCGTCTTGCCCGTGGGCAACCGGCAGTGGTATGGTCATAGAGCCTACATCGGAGAAGAGACCGTGCCCAAGCGAACCGACATCCACAAGATCCTTCTGATCGGATCGGGACCCATTGTCATCGGCCAAGCCTGCGAGTTCGACTATTCGGGGACCCAGGCCTGCAAGGCGCTCCGCGAGGAGGGCTATGAAGTGGTCCTGGTCAATTCGAACCCCGCGACGATCATGACCGATCCCACGACGGCGCCGCGGACCTACATCGAGCCGCTGACGTGGGAGATGGTCGCCAAGGTGATCGAGAAAGAGCGGCCGGACGCCCTCCTTCCGACGCTCGGAGGCCAGACCGGCTTGAACGTGGCCATGGAATTGAGCCGTCAAGGTGTGCTGGACCGATTCGGCGTCGAGATGATCGGGGCGAAGGCGGACGTCATTGCGAAGGCCGAAGAGCGGGACCAGTTCAAGGCGGCCATGGAGAAGATCGGGCTGGAGGTCTGCCGGGGCGAAACCGTACATACAGTCGAGGAAGCCCGTGAGGCTCTCGAGCGCATCGGACTCCCCTGCGTGGTCCGCCCCAGTTTTACGCTCGGCGGATCCGGTTCGGCCGTTGCCTACAACCGCGAAGAATTCGATACGCTCGTCCGCCGGGGACTCGATCAATCCCCCGTGACCGAAGTCCTCATTGAGGAATCGGTCTTGGGCTGGAAAGAGTACGAAATGGAGGTGATGCGCGACTTGGATGACAACGTCGTCATCATCTGCTCCATCGAGAACGTCGACCCGATGGGTGTCCACACCGGCGATTCGATCACTGTCGCTCCCGCTCAGACGTTGACCGACAAGGAATACCAGCGGATGCGGGACGCGAGTCTGGCGGTAATTCGCGAAATCGGTGTCGAGACGGGTGGATCCAATATCCAGTTCGCTATCCATCCAGACAACGGACGGATGATTGTTATCGAAATGAACCCGAGAGTCAGCCGCTCGAGCGCCCTTGCCTCCAAGGCGACCGGCTTCCCGATTGCCAAGATCGCCGCCAAGCTGGCCGTCGGTTATCGGCTGCACGAGCTGCCCAACGATATTACGCGAGAAACGCGAGCTTGTTTCGAACCGGCCATCGACTATGTCGT
>WFWZ01000304.1 GCA_015490875.1 Planctomycetaceae bacterium | reverse complement strand
GTCCGAGTTTCTTTGGTTCGGGGTACAACTCGACTCCAACGCCCCCGCGACGCAGATCCGTGGCGATCCGGAGGTAGTCGTGCAAGCGCGTTCGATCGAAATAGGCGATCAGCACATCGGCCGGCGTACCCGCCTTTGGCAACAAGCCCAATTCGTCGAGTGCCGCGATCAGGCGATCGACGCCGAGGGACGCACCGACGCCGGGAAGCCTCTGGCGCGTGTAGAGACTGGCCAGATCATCGTATCTGCCCCCCGAGCAAACACTGCCAATGCCCGGCAGGTCGCTTAAGAAAGTTTCGTAGACGGTCCCGGTGTAGTAATCGAGTCCTCGAGCGATCGAGACATCAAGTTGCAAGACATCCGGACCGATGCCGACAGCATGGCAGGCTTGGGCCGTGTCGCGCAGTTCCGCCAGTCCCGCCTCCCCGCGTTCGCTGCCGGCAACCAGCGGCGCCAGCCGCTCGAGCACCTCGTCGTGGTCGCCGTGGATTTCCGAAAGTGCCAAGACTCGCTCGGCCTGTTCCGCCGTCAGGCCCGCTTGCGTCCGCAACTCGGCTTCGACGGCCTCCCGGCCGATCTTGGGCAACTTGTCGATCGCGCGCAACACGGCCGCCGTGCGATCCTCGAGCGCAAACCGCTCGAGCAGCCCATTGAGGACTTTACGGTTGTTGATATGGATTCGAAAACGCTCGACGCCGATGGCCCGCAGTAGGTCGTAGATGACCTGCACGATTTCGATGTCGGCCACGAGACTCGTCGTGCCGATCGTGTCGAAATCGCACTGCATGAACTCGCGGTACCGCCCTCGCTGCGCTCGCTCGCCCCGCCACACCATCCCCAGATGGTATCGCTTGAACGGCGTCCCCAACTGGCCGATGTGCTGCGCTGCGAATCGAGCCAGCGGTACAGTCAGATCGAACCGTAGCCCCACCTGCCGACCACCATGGTCTTCGAAGCGATAGAGCTGCCGATCGGTCTCCTCCCCCCCTTTGCCGGTGAGGATCTCGAGGTACTCCAGCGAGGGCGTATCGATCGGTGCAAAGCCGAAGGAACGAAAGACGGCACGAGCTCGATCGAGGATCGACTCGCGCGCCAACATCAAATCGGGCAGGAAATCGCGGAACCCCTGGAGGGTGCGTGGCTGGATGATGGACACGGGATGAGTCTCTCTATCGCCGGTTTCCACGGTGTTCAGGAGACGACTGGTAGCAGGGGTGGCCGAGGACTGCGGATCGACGTGACGTTTCGAGGCAACGGCATCACCGCCTCGGTGTACTCGGCCACTTGCTCGGGCGTTTCGAAGTACTGCTCATACGCCCACTCGTCATCGTACTCGCAGTCGTCCGTGGAATAGTCCCGGCAGATCTGCGGGCGCGTCTCATAGATCCCGCAGCGGTAATCCTCCCGCAGGTGCTTGCAGACCGTATGGACCAGCAGATACCACGTCCCATCCTCGACAAAGACACTGGCCCGGTCATGCAGCAAATACCAGCGAATGAAATCGTAGTCGCGCCGCTTCTTTGGACGCTCGATCGGCAGTGCGAAATAATGGCAACACTTGGCCGCACAGTAGTCGCACAGATTGACGTCGGGGGGAAGCTGGCTCCGCTTGAGCACGTTGCGTTCGCCGGTCATCGGTTGGCCGTTCTCCCATAGAACGTGGTCAGGAAAATCCCTCCTGGTACCGCGCCATCATACCGGGAAAGCCAGCCCCCGAAAAGCGTCCGGCAACCCTTTAGGGCAACTCGATCTGTTCGCCCTGATCGCGCGTCGCCATCCCTCGCCAGACGCGAAGCTGAATGCCGTCGGGAACGACCTGCACGCTGCCGTCCATCATCAGCGTGTTGACGCCGGCGGGGTGGTAGCTGCGAGCGGTGACCGCGGCCAATGTCGGGGCGTCCGGCGATTTGCCTTCCTGCATGTTCGTCCAATCCACGAATACCTCGCGGCCGTCGATCATGCAGCCGTAAGGATGGTTGGGAGGAAAGACGGTCGTGAACCCGGACTGGTGCGAACGCCCGTCGACCCATTCGGTGTGTCCGGAGTTTTTCTTGAACTGGCCGCCGAGTGTGCAAAGCTGCGACGCAGACGTCGGCATGGGGAGCCGCTGGTAGCCGGCATTTCGGAAGTAGGGAGTGTAAGCCCGCACCTCCGACATGGCCATCGTATTGGAGAGCCCGTCATGGAAATCACGGGGTCGAAGTCGACTGTCGGGGTAGAACGCCCCTTGAGGCCGTAGCCGCCGCTGCGGGTCGTAGACGACCCACACGCCCTCGTTGACGGCGTAGTTGAGCGGATAATTCTGCTCACCATCCGAGCTCAACCGGCGACGGTCATTGACTTCGGACGGACAGATCAGAACGTCGACGCGCACACCCGAAAGGGGCGCCGGGCGGCCATTGACGGCAATGATCGTCACATTCTTGTAGCCCTGCTCGAAGTTGATGTACTGGTACAGGGAGTTTTCTTCGAGAAAGGGAAGGAGCTGGGCTTGAGCCGACCAGCCGTGGATGGCCCCGTTGGCGTCCGGCCGCGTTGTCTTCCAGGCCGAGGGGTAGACTTTTCGAGCGTCCTGGAAGTTGTGGAGGGCCAGCCCGAGTTGCCGGAGGTTATTTGAGCAGCTCATGCGACGTGCCGCCTCCCGCGCCATCTGCACGGCCGGCAGCAGAAGCCCGATCAAGACTCCGATGATGCCGATCACGACGAGGAGTTCTACAAGCGTGAAACCCGAGCGGGGCGACGGCTCCCGGGGTTGCCCGATGAGCTCCCCTCGATCGCCCGCCTCGGCCGCCACCTGAACCCCAGCCCGCGATTCAACCAACCCCACCGACTGCCTTCGATCACCCATCTCTCGACTCCTCTCACGATGCCCCAGGAGAATCTTTATTGAGACTCAATATCATATCCGCAGAATACGAGCACAAGATTGAGTTGTCAAGCGGGGCATAGCTGAGTTCAATAGTGGGCGCCCGTACACTTCTCCTCTACAATGGAGTCCATGAACGACCACGACACAGGGCGCCGGTGGCTCTTCTCGGACCCGCAGATGGTAGCCGACCTGATTCGAGGCTTTATCCACGAGCCGTGGGTCGAGGACCTCGATCTGGAGACACTCGAGCTGGTCAGTGGGAGCTTCGTGTCGGAGACCTTTCAGCGGCGAGAAAACGACATCATTTGGCGCGTGAAGTTCCGCGGTCGCTGGCTCTACGTCTACTTGCTGCTCGAGTTCCAATCGACGGTCGACCGCCTGATGGCGTTGCGGCTGATGGTCTACGTGGGGCTCCTTTATCAGCAGTTGGTCGACGAGAAGAAGGTGGCCCCGAGTGAGCCACTGCCGCCCGTTCTGCCGATCGTGCTGTATAATGGGAGAGCCCCGTGGAGAGCGCCGCTGGATGTGGCCGAGTTGATCGTCGAGTCTCCCGATGAGTTGGCTGCGTACCGACCGAGCATGCGGTATTTCCTGTTGGAAGAACATGCTCAGGACCCCGACGAACTCGCCACGATGAACAACCTGGCTGCGGTCGTGTTTCGGTTGGAGAAATGCAAGACACCGGACGACCTACGGCAGGCGGGAGCCGCGTTGCGAGAGTGGTGCGACGATCCAACTCGCCGTGAGTCGACACGGCGGGTAGTCCACTGGGCTTTGCGTTTCTTCACGAAACGCTCGGGTGGCGAGCAACTGACCGAGGAACTAGCCGAAATACGAGATTGTGAAGCCATGCTGGAAGAGCGTATCAAAGAGTGGGAAAAGGAACTGATCGAGAAGGGAATTCAGGAAGGGATCAAGAAAGGGATCGCAGAGGGATTGGAACAGGGAGAAGCCGAGGTATTGCTCCGGCAGCTCGAGCGAAAGTTCGGCGAGATCTCTCCCGAGTACCGCCAGCGCATCGATGATGCCGATTCCCAACAGCTTCTCGCTTGGGCCGAGCGAATCCTCTCGGCCGAAACGATGGACGACGTGTTCGGCGGGTGATCGACGAAGCGTAGCGTGACAATACGATCCGTCCCTCACATTCCTCTTTGCGTCTTCGCGCCTTCGCGCGAGACTTCTTCTTCTGTGGGCTGACGCCCACAGCTATTCCGTGACGCCGCTTCGCGGCTAACGGCCACGCATTCCTCATCCCTCGCCACCCGCCACTCACACTTCACACCTCAATAGAGGTGCCCCGCGGCGAAGTGGTCAGTCTTTGGAAGTCCGCTCGGTCGCTGCGCCCCGCTCCGCTTCACTCATCGGTTTCTTTTTCTTCTCTGGGATACCATTCTTCGGGCTTTCGTTTTCCTCCCGTGTCCCGTTTCGGCTTGCTCGTCGGTTTTCTTTCTCCTTGGGACTTAGAACGGACATGCCCTCATATAGCCGCTTGACGTGAGGGTCGTCAGCGCGGGTAACACCCGCAGTTAACGAATGGACTTCCCGGATCGCGACGCTTGGCGGGAAAGGGCATAGCCTATCCACATGAGGGTCATGGTCGATCGCCGTTGTTACCTCTGGTAGCGGGCGGCCGCCCCGCACACCCCACGCACCTCCCATTGTCAGGTGCAAGCCGCCTTTTTCGAATACCAACCGTAACCTGCCCCTTACCGGTCCCTCAATATCTTGCACGGTAACGTCCCATACGTCTCCATTTCTGGCCACTGTCTCAACCCTGTAGACGGCTATGTCGTGTCCCGGATCAACCTCCACAATGTCGTGTTCCAGAAGAAGGCACAACGATCCCTCACCTCCAAAACCATCACGAACTAGTTCACCGTACATGTAGCTCTTATACACGATCCAGCAACGCCTAGGCATCTCGGTAGCTCGCAACTTCACGCCCAAGAAGGTGCGGTTCTGTGGTTCACCGGCGAATCCCAGACAACACATCCCAGACAAAACCGCTCCGAGAACAAAACTCAGAGCAAACCTGCAAACACGTCCCCCACGATGGGAATACAAATGCGTGCCCATTTGTGCCTCCACGACTACATCACTGTGGTACCTACGTAATCTTTGCCGCTTTGCAGCGAGAAAGTAGTGGAGTCATTGTCCTCCTTAGCCAAGTAAGTACCGCCCACGCACGGCGCTTGGACGGTGATGCTCGAAGCGATGCAGGCTCTTCGATGCTAGCATCACTCTGAGCCTGCATTGTATCACGTTCGTTTGACGTGGCAAGCAAATTTTCTTGAGAATGCGCGCAAGCGCTCCTCTTTCCAGAAAGTGATGTCTCAGCGCAAGGTCGATGCACCTAGTTCGATGTCAACTCATCGGAAACATTGTCAACTCCGGCGAAGTGGTCATTCTTTGGAAGTCCGCTCTGTCGCCGCGCCCCGCTCCGGTTCACTCATCGGTTTCCTTTCTTCTCTGGGACTGTGGAGGGGCGTATCAGCCATCTACTTCGCTCGAGGAGAATTTCCTTGCTATTGGGCACAGGAATGAACCGCCATCCTTGTTTGCCATTACTATTCAACAGTCTTAGAAGTTCGTCACTGGCATTCTGCGGCGTGACGTTGGGATTGAAAAAGGGGTGTGGAACAATCTTGTACTCGTATGAAACAAACCGTTCGACAGTCTGAGGGTTGCCAGGCGCGCCAGCGCTGGTGAAGCCAACTGCCCCTGCCTCTTGCGGCGAACGTGCTGTCGGTCCAGTTGCCGCGCCCAATAGAAGCAGCACTATCCCTACTTTGGCAAACGAAACAACTGCTGGTCGAAACATTACCGTTCTCCCATTCATAAGAACACGTGACGTCCTAAAGGTCCAACTCCTTCACCGTTATGACCCGACTTCAGCAGTACAGTAACATATCGCCTACTTGCTGCTAATGAATGAATACGGGCGACGGCTTAAACCGTCGAGGGCAAGTCACCCACCGCAAATGCGCAAACTTGCAGTTGCTGCGACGGTCGTACTTACTACGCCTCACGTTTTCCGCGCTCCAACGCCCATGCCTTGTGCGAGCACCGCATTCCCGCGACGCCGCCACTCGCCGAGAACACACTGATTATAGCCGTGATCGCTCCGAAGAGGCACCGATTTCAGCGCCGACCTGTTGAAACGAGCGGAGGTCTTTTAAGGCAAGCGGTCGCCGGACTGTGGACCAAGTGGACCGAGTGGACGCGCGCGGATCTCCGACAGATCTTGAAATCCCGAATGGCAAAACTTCAGTTGATGAAGCGTCACTGAATTTGGCCCCTCGTCTTATCTATCGACTCTGGACGGCTGTCATGAAGAGCGTCCATCCACTCTCTAAGTTCGTGGCGTTCCCTTTCTGAGAACTTTTCATCACGTATCGCGTCAACGATGGGTGCGACTGCAGATTGATGGTCTTCGCCGAGAGCAAGAAGGAAATCGGCGATAACGCACCGGACCGGTCCAGACTCATCCCACTGAAATCGCTTGAGGAATCCGTGCAGCCGTAGCCGTGTTGTAGTGTCCAGATTCCCAGACTCCGAAAACCTGGCGAGCATCTCAATCGGATAGTATCGCTCTGGAACGGCTAATGTCTTACATGGCGAACTGATTCGCAGGTCGCCATGAGGCAAAGGCGCTTCGTCTCGCGATGCAGCTTTGATCAGATACGGGATGAGATGGGTCTCCTCCACCCCAAATGCCCACAAGGCCTCAGCCGCAGAAGCCACAACACTGCCAAACGGATCTTCCAAAGCACTGAGCAACCTGTCTCCTAGTTGCGCAGAGATGACCTCAAGTTCCTCAATTGCAAAGCAGGCTGCACGACGAGTCTCAGGGGAATCGTCCTCTAACGCCGAACTCAAGAGGTATTCAAGCTCATGAGGCTCGAGCGATTCAACCGCCGCTTCCATTCCTTCTGCAAGTCCCACGAACTGAGATAGAGCCGAACAAAGTTGCACAAGTGGTGGATCGACAGAAAAACACAATCGAAACCAGCGTGGATGGTCGGGTCTTGCTTTCTTAGCGATCTCGATCATTTCTGCAACAGACGATCCATCAGAAAACAGAAAAATCAAATTCAGCCGCTCGCCCACATCGGATGTGACAAACCGCAGGACCGATCGTCCTTCCACTGTTTCTTCCAGGTACATCCACACCGGCCTCTCGTCACTTGAGACGAGGCGTGTAGCGCCTTTCGGAGGCCCAACGGATTGCGCAAGCCGGACATCACCTTGACCTACAGTAACTGTGTGCTCTGAATAGACAATCGCCGAAAGCTGCCACCTCGGACTGCGAAATACGCTGATGCCGTCCACCTCTTCCTCGAAGACCGCATCCGCCGGCAGATCAAGTTTCCAGTAGCGACCTACACAGACTTCCATTCGCACTCTCCCTCAAGCGATGATCAGCTAAGGCTATGCGGCACAGCCGGGCGGAACCTTTCTCGGCAGGCCATTGCGTAACGCTACTTCACTCCAATGTGTACCTTCGCAATACCTTGCTTCAAAGTTGCGTCCTCGAGTACAGCAATTGCAGCAGCGGATACGGACGGCATACTTGCCGGCGTCAGGATCTGTGTTGCTCTGAAGCGTACAATGCACCTGCACTCCACCACTACCGCGTGGACAGGCCGGTTTCAGACCCGGGACTCCGTGGCACTCGGCAATCCGATATGCGATTCCGCACCCAACCCGTACGTAGTTGGCTGCAATGAGTACGAGCGATGGTTCGAACTTTTGAGGGCAAGTCACCCACCGCGAATGCGCAAACTTGCAGTTGCTGCGACGGTCGTACTTACTACGCCTCACGTTTTCCGCGCTCCGACGCCCATGCCTCGTGCGAGCACCGCGTTCCCGCGACGCCGCCACTCGCCGAGAACACACTGATTATAGCGGTGATCGCTCCAAAGAGGTTGCCGCTGCGCCCCGCTCCGCTTCACTCATCGGTTTCTTTTTCTTCTATGGCACGGTGATTTAGAATCCAACGTAGATTCCTTCGCACCTGGGGAGACGCCTCAATACCTAGAGTGCGAGGATTGCCTCCGGTCTCGCTACTGTCTGAACAAAGAAAGTGAAAAAGCTCATCAGCAGTCCCTGGTTCAATAGGCGTGCCCACCAATGCCTCATCACAACGATACACCAACAACATATTGGAGGTCGGAAACACCGTGAATGAGGCCGTTTGGACAGTTATGGTCGTGCTGCCGTCGTGTGACGCGGCTGGTTGGATCGAGACATCGCGCGGTTTGTTCCCTTCTGCTCTCACAATCAACAGCACATTGCGACTAAAATCGAGCAGTAGTGTATCGCCCCGTGGGTCGATACATTTATTGCCTCGCACAAGATGTCCGAAAGGATCACGGCTTCCACGAACATAACGAAAAAACATGGGAACACCTTCGCGGTTGGGCATAGCCGGAAGAATGACACATGCCCAGGCCAAGGTTGCTACAGAAGCACTCGCGACAATAATCACAAAGATGCGTTGCCTGCGCTGTGGCTTGCAAAATGACATGAGACAACCCTCTCACTGGTTTGCCGACACAAAGGACATAGTTGCATGATCGCAAAGCGGAGCCGACAACCTATGATTCAATGTTACGATCGTGCGCAGGCCTCAGCCTTTGTATAGCGGCCCGGCAATGCCGCGTGTAGGTGTACCTGCGGCGTAGCTTGACGAGGCCCGCACCGTCGACCCATCTGCCGCCAGGATGGTGAGCTCCCCCTACGGCTCGTAGCCGTAACGCTCGACGACGGCGCCGCTGGAATTGGTCAGTGCGCACACCGAATACTGGCTGTTGCGGTGATAGTAGACCGTCCCGCCGGTGCCGTCCTTCAACACCGGCTCGTCGATGCCTCGTGCGAGCACCGCGTTCCCGCGACGCTGCCACTCGCCGAGAACACTCCGATTGTAACCGTTATGCCTCGAAAGAGGCAACCAATTTCAGCGACGAGCCGATGAAACGAGCGGACGTTGTTGATGGCAAGCGAAGGGGTGTAGCCGCGGAGCGTCGCTCTAGGTGGACGGGCTCGCAAACGATCCAAGCCCTAACCGGGGCGAAATAAGAGCCGATGCGTCGGCGCTCACGCGTCGTTTGCCACCTTGCGTCTTCTCACGGATCCTCTTCCGTTGGCTTGTCATCCACCGTTCGTAGTTCGGGGGCTTGCAAACCTCGCACCGACTGCTCCACCGGCACCAGCGGCTTCAGTTCCTCATCGGCACCCACAACGTGCAACTCGCTGAACTTGCGCGCGGTCACGAAAACGCGACTCTCCAAGGAACCAATCGCCGAATTGTAAGCTCGCGTCGCATTGGCCAGGTTTTTCCCAAGTTTCGCCAGGTGGTCTCCCAATTGCGACAGCCGGCGATGGAGTTCCCTCCCAAGTTGGCTGACCTCTCGAGCACTCTCCGCGAGCCGCTCCTGAGTCCAGCCGTAGGCGACGGCCTTCAGGAGGGCGATGAGCGTCGTCGGAGTCGCAATGATCACGTTCTGCTCGACTCCCATCTCGATTAGATCCGGGCTCTGCTCCAGCGCCGCACTGAAAAAGATCTCACCCGGCAGAAAGAGGACGACGAACTCAGGAGCCTGCTCGAACTGCGCAAAATACGACTTGCGACTGAGATTCTGAATGTGCGTCTTCACCTGACGTGCATGGTCGCGAAGCTTCTGCAAGCGCGTCGCTTCGTCGGACGCCTCGATCGCCTCCAGGAATGCCGTAAGCGGCACTTTCGAATCGACTACGATCGTCTTGCCACCGGGGAGGCGCACCAAGAGGTCGGGACGCAACACGCCCTCCTCCGTCTGCACGCTTTGCTGCTGATAGAAATCGCAGTACTCAAGCATCCCCGCCATTTCCACGACACGTTTCAATTGGATCTCACCCCAGCGCCCGCGAACGTCCGGGCGGCGCAACGCCGTCACAAGATTCTTCGTTTCGGTTCGCAATTCTCGGTTCGCCTCCGCAAGCGCCCGAATGTTTTCCTTCAAGGCCGAATACGAGTCGATCCGTTCCTTCTCCATCGCTTGCAACTTGGCATCGACCTGGCTTAGCGACTTCTCGATCGGTTTGACAATCGCCTCGATCGCCTGCTGCCTCTTTTCCAGATCCCCCTTGGCCGACTCCTGGTACTTGGCCAAGGTTTCGCGAGCCAACTTCAGGAACGACTCGTTGTTGCTCCGAAGCGCTTCGGCCGAAAGTGCCTTGAATGCGTTTCCCAGCTTCTCCTGGGCTTCCTCTAGAAGCTTCAACTGTTCTTGAGCCCGCTCGCGCTCCTTCTCCAGCACCGCCTTCAGCTCGGCCACCTTCGCCTCCATCTCCGCAACGCGAGACTGCTGGGCATCGCGAGCCGATCGAGCCGACTCGAGCTCCCCTTCCAGCCGCTCAATCAGACCATCGCGGCTGCGCAGCTCCGCCTGCAAACCGGAAACCTCTCCCTGAGCTTCACTGCGCGCCAACTGAACGGCCCGCTCCATTTGCCCCTTCAAGAACAACCACGCAGCGCCGCCGCCAAGGGCAACTCCCAACAGCAGCGTCAAAACGGGCACGACCGTTTCCATGATGAGTCCACCTTATCAGAAGCCTCGGAATAGCCGTTCTTCCAATCCGAACTGGCGTCACGTCACTCCCCGCTCCGGATTGTAGCGCGTCGCATCGCCTGCGTGGTAGAGGGACCACTGGTACCCGTCGGCCGGATGCCCTGTATACTGGCGAAGCAGTCGGAAACTCGTACGAGCCCTGCCACCCCGAGTTTGCGACAGCCGTACCGCGAATCTCGTTCGGCCCGGATAACGTTCCTTCCGGAGTCCTCGATCCGTTCAGTTTCGTTCCTCCTAGTCGGAGCCCCATCATGTCCCGAAGAACGACGCGTCTCCTCACCCTCACCGCTACGTTCGTCCTCCTAGGTTGGCCCATCATGCACGCCGAAGACCAGATCACTGCGAAAAAGAGTTCCTATCCGCCGATCCCGGAAAACGTCACAAGTTTCGGTGCGGCGATTTGCGGCGATGCACTTTACGTGTACGGCGGTCACGCCGGTGAAGCCCATTCCTACTCCGATCGGGAACAGGGACGCACACTTTGGCGACTCAAGCTCGACCAGCCCAGCCAGTGGGAAAAAGTCGCCTCCGGGCCACCTCGACAAGGCCTGGCGCTCGTAGCCCACGGCGGCAAACTCTATCGCATCGGCGGTTTCTGCGCGCAGAACAAGAAGGGCGAGCCCCATGACTTGCATTCCCAGGCAGATGTCGCCTGCTTCGACCCGGCCGCTGGGAAATGGACCGAGTTGCCGCCCCTGCCCGAGCCGCGATCGTCGTTCGACGCCGCCGTGCTCGATGGCAAAATCTATGTCATCGGCGGGTGGAAGCTCGCAGGGGGCGATGATGAGGCCACGTGGCACAAGACGGCTTACGTGCTCGATCTCGGGCAAGCCCAACCGACCTGGCGTGAGCTGCCCCGTCCACCGTTCGTCCGCCGCGCTTTGGCCGTAGCGGCATTCGATGGGAAGATCTATGCGATCGGCGGCATGCAACAGCGAGGCGGACCCACGACGCGCGTCGACATCTACGACCCGGCGTCCCGCAAGTGGTCTCAAGGTCCATCGCTCCATGGGGAGCCAATGAATGGATTCGGAGCCTCCGCTTTTGCGGCCGGAGGACACCTCTTCGTCACAACGATGGATGGGAGTGTGCAGCAACTCGGTCCAGGTGCAACCGCGTGGAAGACGATCGGCAAGCTGGAACGCCCTCGCTTCTTCCATCGCATGCTGCCTCGAGACGACCACCGGCTGCTGATGATCGGCGGTGCCAGCATGCGGTCGGGCAAGTATGACCGGATCGACATCCTCGAAATCCGCTGACGCTCTCTGCCTGGGAGAGGACGCGCTCGCCGAGTATCATCGACGGCATCCCGTCCTGCTCCGTGGCCGCGCGAAAGCCGGAGGACCGCCATGACCGATGGTTCGGTCCCTTCACCCGATGACGTGTTGTCGCAAGACGCCAACCCGTATACGGCGCCCGGCACGCTCGGGGAGGCGCCGCCGGGAGGGCCATCGTTCCTGCGAGGCAACCCGACCTTTCTGCCGGCCCTCATTCTGTCAGCGATGGCGGCGATCTACGGAGCCATGCTGCTCACGCCTCTCATCAAGATTCTGGAGACCGCCGCGGCAGGGCCCAGGCAAGCGATGCGTACGGAGGATGTAGTCGTGCTACTCTGCGTCATTCTACTCCTGGGCGCCCAGTTGCTCATTCTGATCGGAGCCGTCCAGTCGATCCGGATGCGGCGGCACGGCTGGGCGATGATGGGAGCTGTCGTCGCGGCGATCCCCGGCCTGACTCCCTGTCTCCTGCTCGGTATCCCCTTCGCCGTCTGGATGATCTTGGAACTCCGCCGAGAGGATGTGAAGCTGAAGTTCCGCGAGCGCGATGCTCGTGCCGCGACCTAAGTCGCCGAAAGCATCAACGATGGCACGTGATCGCCACGTGCACCGAAATCACAGCAATGGCGAGAAAAGGAATCACCAGCAACCACTGGATCAGTTCGACCGACATGACATGCTCCGTCTGTCTGGCGAAGCGGACAGAGCCTCCCTGATCTGCCGCTCCTGCTGCGGGAACTTTCGTATGCCGCGCCTCCGCGAAGATTGCGCAGGCCTCCATGCACACCATTTTTCTATCGGCCGCCCGCATTGCCGCATGCCACCGAGAACCGCGGAGCCCCCTTTTCTTGCCGCATCCACCTAGTCGTCAAAGTCGACCTCATCGACAAGAACCTGGTATTCTTCGGGCGTATTGATATTCCGAAGGCTCTCCAAGCGAGGATCGACAGGACGCAACTCGTCCACCGGAATCTTCACCGCCGCCACTTGTTCCAGCAGCGCTCGCGGCCGCCGCTCTCCCGCTTGCAAAAGTCGCTCGATCGCTTCCGCCAGCGTCACCCGATAGGCGCCGGCCAGACAGTGAACGTGCTGCCCGTCGCAGGGAACGGCTATGTCGGCTTCCCCAAGCCGGTCCACCACTGCTCGTACGAACGCCGGCTGCAATAGCGGTGCGTCGCAACTCGTCACGAATGCCCGGTCGACTTGCCCGGCCAAGGTTTCCAGCCCGACGCGGATCCCTTCCAACGGCCCGGCATCCTCGAGTCGGTCGAATGCCAACGTCACTTCCGAAGGCAAAGGAGGAAGGGGTCGCCCTTTGGCCGAAACGACGACGATCGGCGAGGCGATCGCCGCGAGTCGCCGCACCACGCGCAACAGCATCGGCTCTCCCCCCAAGGGCAGACAGGCCTTCGACCGAGCCATCCGGCGACTCCGGCCCCCACACACGACGACGCCCCCGACCGGCTCTTCCACAATCACCTCTCGAAAGCAGGCTGGTGCTCGCCAGCCTTCCAAGGTTCGCCTCCCGTTGCCA
>WFWZ01000303.1 GCA_015490875.1 Planctomycetaceae bacterium | reverse complement strand
TGCTCTCATTTCTCACCTCCTAGCGCCTCGACATAGCGTTTCAACCACTCCGCAGCATGTAACGCATCGCGGCTCAACCGGAGATAAGTGCTCAACTCGCATCCGTTTATCTCTGCCTGCAAGTTGGCGCGGTCTTCGATCCCGGCATGACCGGCCGCACGAAGCACGGTGGCCAAGTCGTCCAAGTAGTCGTGTTCTTTCTTGGCCTGGGCAAACGCCACTGCCTGTGCCAGCCCACAGGTGTGGACCAAAGCCGGAAACTTCTTGGCGAACGTCGTGAATTCTTTGAACTGTTTGTTGTTGTATTTCTTTTTCCGGCCGCAAACACATGGAAAGGCCGCTTGAGAAAACCGCTGGCTGCGCGTTTGGGCTGCTACAGTTTGCATGTTCATCAGTTGGTCCCTCCATTGATTTCGCGGAAGCGGCAGATGACTTGTCCGCGTCCGACAGTCGCTTTGCCTCCAATCTGAAGGGAAAGTTCGCCTGTTGCAAAATGGGAGACCAGATCGGACTCGGTTATCGCGTGATTCGCCTTGCCGTCTGGCAAGAAGACTCGTTCACACTGCACGATTCCGGCCAGAATCGTTTCTGCTGGAAGCGCCTCTTCGGTCCACAGGGCTCCTTCTGCAACGGTTTTCGTCTCATCGTCGATTCGGACCCGCGTGTAAACTTCCGTCCCAGTCTGGCAGAAGAAATCAAAGGCCGAATCGGGGATCACGGCGAAACGCTGCTTGAATACATCCTGCCAAGTGGGATCGCCAGGAAAGATGGATGTGGCCAACGTATCCGCCCATTCCGTCGCCGTCGGGCAGACGGAAGCCTGAAAATCGAGGTCTTCGAGGTAGATTTTCGATCCTTCGACGAGTGCCGTCGGATCGGCGTGGTGTGAATCGCCGTCGTCGAGCGGCGGTGGCGGCGCCGGAAGGGAAGCCGCTCCCGCCAATGTCAAGAGGCGGTGTAACCGGCGGAGGCACAATGGCGACGTACACCAAGCGAACGTGCCACGGAAACTGCGGATCGGCAGACATACGAGTTGCGCATCGGTTGGGACGAGAGCGCCAGCGTTGGAATTCTCGTCCCCTGCCCGGCCAAACGCCGTACGAAGCAAACGACCGTTGTCGTCGTCGCGCTGACGCGCCTCGTCAGTGGCTCGATAGTAATCGGCCCATACCCCTTTGAACGCTGAGGCCCGAATCACCGGCCAACCGGTCACGCCGTCCCGGTCGATCGGCAAATCGATATAACCCATTCCGCGGCCAATGCCGACGTGGGTCGGACTGAGCGTATGAATCCAGTAAATGCGCGTGTTCGACATGGTGGTCAGTCTCCTTATTGTGTGATGGTGGTCATTGTCTGCCGGCTACCAGGTTCCCCAAATCGCCAATCCGAACCCATCGCGGCATTCTTGCGGGTCATCGGAGACGGGCTTGAGCCAGTGGTCCGCCAGGGCGGCCGCGGCTCCAGGTTTGCACTCGAAGAAGTAGACGCTCCCCGCCGGGACCATTCGCCGGATGGGTTTGGGCCCCGGACGGCCAGTTTCCGGCAATGGCTGCATCGACCAACCGGAAACCGCTTTCCACCGGCCGTTGCAGACACCAACGAGCCGGAGAGGCACGTCGTGAATCGTCCCGGCCAGTCCGCCGTCGAGCCAGCCCGGTTTCCACCCGCCGGCGAAAATGGCTGGAGTGGCCAGAATCAGGCGGACCTTCTCCGTATTCTCGAGTGCCCGCTTTACGAGCTCGGGGGCTCGCCAGTGGAGGCCGTGGGACGTCTGCTTCCAGTGGACGAGGCGGCGTTCTCCCCCGAGCGGGTGCCAGGTGTCGAAATCGGACATCGGCTCGAAACGGTTCTGCTCAATCTCGACGCGGGCCGCGAGCGAGATCCGAGCAAAGCGTTGCGCGAACGGGAGGCTGCCGTTTCGATTTCCCGCCCTGAACCTCGGCAAGTGCGACAAGTTCAAGTTCGCAGTGGAGAACAGGAGGCTTTCCGCCGCCGCACCGCGCTGGGGATCCAACGCGACATGGTCGCGCATTTCGATCGGCGGCGCATCGAGAAATGACGGATCGAACCATGCGGCCGGTCGTTCGAGTGTCGCTTCGGTCAGCCATTGGGCATACTGATCTAACGGCCACCAAGCGGGCGCCGGCCGCGCTTTGAAATCGTCTTCCGCCTGCTCATCACTCAGACGGACCGGTTGCAACGCCCGGCCGGTTGCCGGGAAATCGACCCCTTCACCATCACGAAGAGGGATCGGCTGCACCCGGAACACCGTGTCCGTTTTTTCGTCCCAGACGCAGTCGCTCGGCGCCGGCAAATACATCGTGTCTTCATCGACAGGAAAAACACCGGCGACGTGGACGTGGTTCAACAGGGCTTTCGGCGTGTCTCCGGAAAAATCTCCCGTCCCCGCCTTGACCAGAGCCGTGCGGAAAGACCCGGCGACGACTGAAGGCAAGAGCCAGGGGAGGCCCCGCATCCGGTTCCCTTTTTTGTCCCCAAAGGGCCGTCCGTCGCGTGCGATCAACGGGTCATAGGGGGTCAACTCCAAATAGGCCACCGTCATGATCCACATTCCTCCATTCGCTTGGTCGGCTTTGCTCCAGCTTGTTTGAGTGCTGCGGCGATTTGCCGGGCGACGAGAAGTTCGCGGGCAAACTGACGGAAGTCATCAATCGATGGCATCGCTTCGATTAAGTCCTTGATTCGCCGCATATATGCTTTTCCCGCTTTTGGCTGTTTGTCCCGGATGACCCGAATCGTATCTTGCTGCAACGCGTCCAACCGTCGGCGATTGTCGGCCTCGGTCTCTGCCGGCCATCCCGAGTAGAGTTCAACAAGTCGCCGAAGCTCGTAAGGCAGGCCGCCCGGGATAGCCTGTTGCACGATCAACTCCGCCTGTTCGGTAAGCCGTTGATCCGGAGAGTCTGCCCAATTCCTACGGACGCGAACCGGCGCACCGCTACGTTTATGCAAATGTACGGCCAAAGCATTGCGGTTTGGCTGCTTGGCGTCCTTTTCTGCAGCGCGGCCATAATCCAACAAGTCTTCCAGGTTTTCCAGAAAATGCGCAATGGCGATTCCGACAGACAGCGTCGGCCGGTCACCTTGGAGCCTGTACTGCGCGAAAAACATTGTCCAGATCGCTCCGAATGCGTCGTACAACGCCCGCGCACAATCGAGACACCGGTCTACGGGAACGAATGCAAGCACATCGTCACCACCCGCGTAAACGAGAACCCCATGATGGTCTTGAAGGATGTCCTTCGCGCGCCCAGCAAAACTCGCCAACTCCCTGGAGAAGGCACGATTCGTATTCACGTCTCTAAGCTGCGAAATGGTCGCCCCCATCCGGTCGCCGTCTGCGACAAGCACGGCCAGATAGGGATCGGCGTCGGGAAGTTTCTTCAACGTGTCGCGAAGCGGTTTGAGATCTTCTTGTGTCAACTTGGTTTCTTCGATCCATTCGTGGAAGCGGCTGGGATACACCGCGGTTCCTTCAAAGGGAAAATCCTTGAACTGAGGGTATTGGCTGGTGTCAAGGCGATGAACGGCATCAGAACTTTTCTGTTTCAAGCCTTTGACCAATTC
>WFWZ01000302.1 GCA_015490875.1 Planctomycetaceae bacterium | reverse complement strand
CCACTTCTAGAAGAGACGCTCAAACTGACGAGAGCCAAACTCGGATCCGAGCACCCTCATCGGCTTTCCACCATGAATAATCTCGCTCAAGCATACAGTGGCGCCGGGCGACTCGATGAGGCAGTTTCACTCTACGAAGAGACGCTCAAACTCCAGAAAGATGAACTGGGACCGGACCACCCCGGCACGCTCAGCACGATGCACAACCTCGCAGCGGCATACGTAAATGTGGGTCGACTCAAGAAGGCCATACGCCTTTGCGAAGAAACACTCAAGCTCCGCAGAGCCAAACTCGGACCGGACCACCCCAGCACACTTGCCACGATGCACAACCTCGCAGCGGCATACTTTGCCGACGATCGGCGCGACGAGGCGCTACGCCTGCTTGAAGAAGCGCTGAAGTTGCACCAAGCCAAACTGGGCCCCGAGCATCCCAAGACGCTCACGACGATGAGCAACCTCGCCGCCGTGTACGAAAAGTCCGGCAACCACTCGCAGGCTGCCGGGTTGTACAAAGAGATGCTAAGAGTGATGCGTAAACAGACCCTTCCCGGCAGCCCGGAGCTCAGCTCGCTGCTCGCCACGATCGGTGACCGACTGATTGCCTGCGAGGCCTACGCCGACGCCGAGTCGATCCTGCGCGAGTGCTACGATCTGCGCCGCAAATCGGCTCCCGGCGCATGGACGACGTTTAACGCCGAGGTACTGCTCGGCGCGGCACTCGCCGGTCAAGCCGAAACCCAGCTGAAGGCCGACGCGCCAGACCAGAACGCGACTGAAAGGCTGTTCGCCGAGGCCGAAAAGCACCTGTTAGCGGGCTACCACGGCCTCAAGAAAACGAAAGAGACGATCCCGAACGAAGGCAAGATCAACATCGAAAGGGCCCGCGAGAAACTCGTTCGGCTCTACACCGCGTGGGGACAACCGGAAGAGGCAGCTAAGTGGAAGGCGGATGAGGAACCAGATGCAACCCACCGGATGTGAGTCCCTCCTTCCAGCAGGAGCCTCACAGACGCCGGCTTTTGGACGAGGTGATGCCGCCAGGGCCTTTGGATGGCGCGGCTTTTGTTGGTCGCCGTTCTTCGTCCTTACGGCTCTCCTTCATCTGTTCCAGTTCCGCTTTCGCCTCGAGCAACTGGGCTTCCGCTTCGAGAACGTCCGATCGCCGGGCTTTTCCTGTTTGGAATTGAGCGTCTACGAGTTGTTTCAAGTCCTTGAGCAGCGCCACGTATTCCTCCTGGACCGCTCGTCTTTTTTCTATCGAGTCCGCGATCGCGATCTTGGCCCTGTTGTAGCGCACCATCGCGCGGAAGACATCGATCGCTTGCGCCTTTCCGGCTCGGTATTCGGCCTCCACGGCCTTTAACCGTTGCCGCAACGCCTCGACGAGATTGCGAGGTGGACTGGTTGGTGCCGGCTCCGACTCGGCCTCGGATACGCCACCCGATGGACTCGCCGACCCCGATTCCGGCCACTTGACTTCCGGACGGAGCAACTCTTCGACTCGCCGCCGGATGATCGCATCCTTCGATGCCTCGCGAGCCTCGAGTTTCTTGCGAACTTTCTCGAGTTGCCTGGTCATTCGATCGACTTGGAGTCGCTGCAGCTTCTGTCGGGCTTCGAACGCCTCCCGCACAACTTGGTGAAGCTGCTGCCGGAGTTTCGTGACTTGGGCTGAATCGCTCCCTTCTTGAGTCACCATTTGCCGGTACTTCCTTGCGATTTCTTTCGCCTTCAGGTCCAGCATTTCGAACGACCGGCGAAGCATCGCTTCCGATTGCAGTTCCTTTGCGTGCGTCCCTCCGGCGGGGAAAACGTTCGATGGGGGTTCTTGTGCAGTGCCTACAGCCAATGGAAGGCAACACGAGGCCAACCATGAAAGCATCAGGGATCGCGTCATCGTTGAGATTCCTTTGCCGAAGAGGGGGAGACGTCGGTCGATTCAATCGTGTCGTGGGGAAAGCGAGAGTCTTCGATGGCGGGATCTGTGTACCAAGAATGGTCGGCTTCGAAGTCGAGCCGTGAGATTTCAACATCGAGGTCCGAGATCAACGCATCGGTGTCGTCGATCCACGAGAACGAGTCCCCGTCTGGATCGCCCGTCGAGTCCGGCGGGGTTGAGAGAGTCTTGTCCTGCGAACCGGCGGTCGACGGCAACCCTTGTTCGCGGCTTGCGCCTGGCCGCCCATCGCTGGTGAGAACCCAGCTGGCGGCGATCACCAGCACTCCGGCACACGTCGCCAAGAGAATTCGCCGACCGACGGACCGAACAAGGACCGAGGAATCGGCGGAGGAAGCTTCTTCCAAAGAAACCGGCAGCCGATTCACGCCCGGTTGGCGAACATGGGCCAAACATTGCTCGAGCAATTCGGCGACTTCCGCCGCCGACGAGAACCGTTCCGTCGGTTCTTTGGCGAGCAGCCTTCCTACCAGCCGTTCGAACCAGGCCGGTAAAGCGCTGTTCACCTCCCGCAGTGGCCGCGGTTCGTCTTCGCAAATCCTACGCAAGACTCCCATCGCTGTCTCAGCTCGGAACGGCGGATGCCCGGTACTCATGGCGTAGAGCACACTGCCCAAACTGAAAAGATCGCTGCGATGATCGATGGGGCCCCCGCTTGCCTGCTCGGGCGACATGTACTGCGGAGTTCCGGCGATGACTCCGCTTCGCGTCATAGAGGCATCATCGATCGCTCGAGCCAGTCCGAAGTCCGTCAGCAAGACTCGCCCAACGTCATCTTCCAGCAGAATATTCGCCGGCTTGACGTCTCGATGCACGAGCCCCTGGGCGTGAGCTGCTGCGAGTCCCTCGGCCGTCTGTTTCGCGACTCGCAGAATCTCCGTCAATTCAAGCGGTGCATCGTCATCGATGATCTGCTGGAGCGATCGGCAGGCGACGTATGGCATCACCAGATACGGCAATTGGGCATCGGCATCGACTGCGTGAATCGCGGCCACATGGGGGTGCACGATGGCCGCTGCCGCTTTCGCCTCGCGCACAAAACGCTTGCGAGCCGCACTGCTTCCGGCGTAATGGGGAGCCATGACCTTGACGGCAACGTATCGGTTCAGTTCGCGTTGGTATCCTTTGAGCACAACCCCCATACCGCCTCGTCCGATCACTTCGAGGATCTCGTAGGCGCCGAGT
>WFWZ01000301.1 GCA_015490875.1 Planctomycetaceae bacterium | reverse complement strand
CGCAGATGACGGGCGAGGATGGGACGGTCGACTATGGCTATGATGCGACGAGTCAGTTGACGTCGGCGAATTACTCCGATCCCAGTCTGACCGACGAGAGTTACTCGTTCGATCTGGTGGGCAACCGGACGATGACCGGTTACCAGACGGGAACGGGCAATCGCTTGCTCAATGATGGCACGTATTCTTACCAGTACGACGACGAAGGCAACCGGATCAGCCGGACGAAGACGGCGACGGGCGAGGTGACGGAGTACACGTGGGACTTTCGGAACCGGCTGACGAAAGTGACGGAGAAGGACGCCAGCGGCAACGTCACGAAGGTGGTGGAGTATACGTACGACGTGTTCAACAGGAGGATTGCGAAGGAGGTCGACACGACGAGTCCGTTCGACATGCAGGACGCGGCGATCGAGCGGTACGTCTATGACGACATGAGGAACGGCGTGGCGTCGCTGGACGGCGGGAATGTGGTGCTCGACTTCGTCGACAGTGACGGCCCGGGCGGTTCGGGGAGCATGGCGCTCTCGAAGCGTTACCTGTGGGGCGAGCGGGTGGACGAGTTGTTGGCTCAGGAAGACGTGACGAAGAACCCGGCGGCGGCCGATCGCGTCTTGTGGCCGATCGTGGACCACTTGGGCACGGTCCGCGATCTGGTCAAGCAAGACGGCACGGTGGCGACGCATTTTGTGTACGATGCTTTCGGCGGGATCGTCTCGGGTGACACGAGTCTGACACGCTATCTCTTCACGTCTCGCGAGTTCGACACCGACACGGGTTTGCAATACAATCGTGCTCGCTGGTACGACGCCTCCACCGGCCGCTGGATCAGCGAAGACCCCCTCGGCTTCGCGGCAGGGGATGTCAACACCGCGCGGTATGTGGGGAACGGGGTGGTCGACGGGTTGGATCCGAGTGGGTTGGAGGACACTGGTACTCCGCGAGAGCCAGTTAAGCTTTCACCAAACTTGACACAAGACGAAGTGCTCGACCGGCTTGGGTTAGATCAAGACACGTTTCGCGGAGAATTGCTTGCTGCTCGAGATGAGTCAGGGAAACGGTTGTTTTTCTTTCGACGTTATACCGACGCGTCTGGCAAAGAATGGTATTTGTATAATGGCTGGGCTTTTCCTTCACGTGATGACATGGTGAACCATTGGTCCTGGAGTCAGGTGTTGCCGCTTATGCCTCCTCTTCTAGCCCAGGCGAGCTCGAACGGGGCAGGTCTATGGGGGCTTCAGGGGCCCCAATTCAAACCTGTGAAACTTCGACCAGGCCTTAGCGGTCGTTTAGCTACTTCCCCAGGCGTAGCATTTGAGGAAGCACAGGAGGCATGGAGGAAACTACCGAGGGAAGTCAAGAGTAAAATGTACAAGATCAACAAGGGCGAGCTTCCTCGTTCGGAGTTCGACAAATTGCCACAATCCCAGAAGGACATAATTCTCGAGTATTATCGTGCGACAGGCCAGAACGCAAGTAAAGCAAACGCTGACGTCGTCAAGCAACTCAATCAGCATAGAGTCGACTATCTTACAGGAGCGCGGCCGGATCCGCCGGGCAGCATTGAATATTTTCCGAAGCGATGAGTTGTACCATGCAGACTAGACAAAGCGCTGAGGAACCGGCTTTCCAAGAATCGGGCTGGATTCTGGTAACGTTTCCATCCCCTGCTAGAAGGTATGTTTCACGGGAACCAATCCACGATTCGTATTGGAACGACGGATTTGTGGAAGTCGACGGGGTGAGTCTCTTTCCCGAAGAGTCGGCGTGGTTGGATGCTCCCGACTTGATTGTTGATCTCGACTCTGGCCAAGCAATTGGTCTGGCGTTTGATGTGAATTGTCCAAATGGTTTGGATTCCCTCTGGTGTGAATCGGTAAAGGGGTATGACCCGCACGCATTTCGTGTGAGCAGAAATTCGGACGTAGATGGTAAAGTTTATGAGACTGTCGAAGTGTTTTGGTCGACACCCGGTGTATATGAAAGAGTATTCGCGAGTTTCGATTTTGGATTATGGGCCCTTTTATACAAAGGGCGCGGTTTGCACGAGACAGGTCGCGAGCACCTAAGAAATGCGCCGATGGGGTTTGTAGTCGCCGATGTTCCTGGTCTCGTGAGGCCGGCCCTCGTTGGTAACGGCCATTTTTCGGAGATCGAGCGAGTGGCGTGGCATCGAGCGGAGAATGGGGCTTGGTGAGCTAGTGCTGGAGCGGTCGGTCGTACCTACCGGTTCTCTGCTGGTGTATTGGAACTCCCGGTCGCTGAGAACGTAAGAATCGATGGGTCGTTGGGTTCGTGTTTGATGGCGCTGTCGAAGCGTTATCTGTGGGGCGAGCGGGTGGACGAGTTGTTGGCACAGGAAGACGTGACGAAGAACGTGACGGCGGCCGATCGCGTCTTGTGGCCGATCGTGGACCACTTGGGCACGGTATGCGATCTGGTGAAGCAGGACGGCACGGTGGCGACGCACTTTGTGTACGATGCTTTCGGCGGGATCGTCTCAGGTGACGCGAGTCTGACACGCTATCTCTTCACATCTCGCGAGTTCGACGTCGACACGGGTTTGCAATACAACCGTGCTCGCTGGTACGACGCCTCCACCGGCCGCTGGATCAGCGAAGACCCCCTCGGCTTCGCGGCTGGGGACGTCAACACGGCGAGGTATGTGGGGAATGGGGTGGTGGACGGGTTGGATCCGAGTGGGATGGAGGATATAGCCATTTCGTTTGTAGACGACTGGGTAACCCGCTTTGCCCATTGGTGGTCGAAATTCGTGTCCGCTAGTAGAACGCTTGTCCTTGACCCAGAAGACCCAGATTGGGATGCAGCAAAGGAGTGGGTTTCCTCTCTACCTGACAACAGTGTTGACCGCCTAATAACGAGCGGTCACGGCGGAGCCGGCGAAATTGGGCCGATTGACAGCGACGATCTCAAGCCTGGCAAAGGCTATCGAGAGTTTCTCGAGGCTCTGAAACCCAAACTGAAGGATGGTGCTGAGATCATTCATCGGCATTGCTGCGTGGCCTCTTCGCAAGAAGGAAAGGACCTGATTCAAGAGGAGGCCGATATTACGGGTGCGGAGGTGCATGCGTGGGATGATTGGTACGCAGTCAAGCCATGGGGTCACGAGTGGGTAGCAAGACCCGGTAAGGATGGTCCCACTAAGGAAGGTTATTGGGGACGGTATCCTGGTTCAAAGATCGATGCAAAACAAGACGATGGTATAGATCATCAAAAGAAGGATGACAAGAAAGAAAAAATCCAGGAAGACAAGAGAGCGAGGCGAGAGAGGCGATGAGTAAGCTGCTGGGTTCCGCTGTGGGAGCGTCAAATATGCGTCAGTCGCTCCAGATCGAGAAGCACAGGTCGCTGTTGGTGTCCAAGAGAACATGGATCGTGATCGTTTCGTCGTATCTTTGGCTACTTGTGGTGATGGCTTCTGATTTTGTTGTTGGCAAGCGGGCAGGGATGGCTGCTCTAGACGTTAATCTATGGCTGTTAGGGATTTCAGTTGCATCACTTGCATGGGATGTCGTAAGGCTCATAGCCGCCATAATCTGGCAACGACGGGTTGACAGTCATCAACACCGTGTTTCTTTTTTGCATGGAGTGCTGGTGTTTGGCGGAGCACTATTGTCAATCTTGATGTGGTTGCCAGTGGGCTATGTCCTGAGTCAGATTTACAATACTGTCCGCCAGTGAATGAGAGATGCGATTGCATCTCGTCGTCGGCGAGGAACGAGGGAGGCAGACTTCGAGGAGTTCGCCTATGAAAGCAGAGGTAACGAGAAGACCCCGAAACTGCGAGATTCGCGTGAGGTCTCTCAATTGCCCGCCATCGACACTGCGTTGGCGGAAATGCCGGCATGGACGTCGCCGTCGGAGAACCGCGGAATGGTGGCTTTCGATGGAAAAGGTGCCGAAACATCTCCTCGGAGTGAGCAGGATGTCTCGTCCATGCCACGAAGTATCACGACTGCAGGTGATCGCGAGACTCGTAGGAGCACGCCGTATGACGGAAGACCTGAGCGGCGGTCATCGCTGCTCGCGGTAGGCGTTCAACGAGGCTCTCTCTGGTTGGCAGCGTCGGTTCTTTTGGCACTTCTTCTCGGCTGGTGGAGTGACGTCGGAACCGATACGGCATCGGTTCCAGACTTGACGCCGGCGGTGGAGTTGGCGGCGACCGAGCCAAATGCGGACGGATTCCAGCGGAGCTTTGTGCCCATTGAGGCTCT
>WFWZ01000300.1 GCA_015490875.1 Planctomycetaceae bacterium | reverse complement strand
CTCTTGTATGGTTCCGGCCTGCGTCTGATGGAGGCGTTGCGTTTGCGCGTCAAGGACGTCGACTTCGAGCGGAATGAAATCACCGTCCGCGACGGTAAGGGCCAAAAGGATCGCCTGACGATGCTCCCAGGATCCATCAAGCCGGCCCTGGCCCAGCACTTAGAGAGCGTCCGGTGTCAGCACGAGCAGGACCTTGCGAGGGGTTTCGGTCGCGTCTACTTGCCGTTTGCCTTGGCGCGCAAGTACCCCAACGCGGCAGCCGAGTGGTGCTGGCAATATGTCTTTCCCGCGAGGACGATTTCTGTCGATCCGCGATCTGGCGAGCGGCGGCGTCATCATCTGCACGAATCGGTGGTTTCGCGTGCCCTACGGCGTGCGGTCCGAGCCGCTGGGATCACCAAGCATGTGACGAGTCATGCGCTCCGCCACAGTTTCGCCACGCATTTGCTGGAGAGTGGTCACGACATCCGGACGGTCCAGGAGCTACTGGGCCACAAAGACGTCAGCACGACGATGATCTACACGCACGTATTGAACCGTGGCGGGCGCGGAGTGCAAAGCCCGGCTGACAAGCTCAGCCCATTCAGGTAAGAAGGGATGACAAGGCAAGAGGAGATGCTTTCGGTGTTATTCGGCGATTGTGTGCCATGTAAGACTACCGCACCGAGCGGCTTCACGTGATGCAACTCCGCACATTGCGACACGTTGCGCCGGATTTTGCCGGACGGGCACTCCGTGTTATCATGCACAAAACGCCCACACACATTCTTATCCGGCGCCGGATAATCAACGAACACAAAGTTGGCACGCATAGAGATATTGAATGACAATCCCAATTAAATACAACGCCGCTCAGGCTATCCACGATGGTGATGCGCCACTGATTATCATCGGCCCGAACGGGTCCGGGAAAACTCGGTTTGGCCTGCAGCTGGCTGAATGGAATGATGCCGAAACGATAGCAGCGCTACGGAACATAGCGATCCCACAGAATATCCCCATGCAGTCACTGACCCAGGCAGAGCAGGAACTAACGAGCCACAAACAGCGTCACAGGCAGCAACCTTGGAACATTTCTTCTGAAATTAACAACCTATTTGCCAAGCTTATGGCTGAGGATGCAGCATCAGCCATCGATTTTCGTGATAATTACAGTGAGGGTGCCGAACCAGAAATTACAAAACTTATGCAATTGCAACATTCATGGGAACGGTTATTCCCTGGGCGTCGAATTGTGTTCAAGGGCTACACCCCAAAGGTCACTTCCGAGTATGTGGCAGGAGAGAAGGAGTACGCTGCGCAGTCGATGAGCGACGGAGAACGAGTCGCCCTTTATCTTGCGGGACGTGTCCTAGATGCCAAGCCGGGCGTCATCGTCGTTGATGAACCTGAAGTTCACTTTCATTCGAGGCTCGCCATGCAGTTTTGGGATGAACTCGAACGCCTGCGACCGGACTGTCGCTTCGTCTACATCACCCATGATTTGCCATTCGCCCAGTCCAGACAAGCATCCGGTTATCTGATCGTGAAACCTGGAAGTGACCCTCAGATCACGCCCGTCGATCAGGGTCTTCCGCCGGACGTTGCGAAGGAGATCCTAGCAGCGGCCTCGTTTTCTATCTACGCAGACACAGTCGTTTTCTGCGAAGGGACAGAATCAAGCGTTGACCAACAGGTATATCGCGCATACTACAATGACCGGAGTATTGCCGTCGTTCCAGTGGGATCGTGCCGCGATGTTATAAAATGCACCGAAGCGTTCTCTGATTCGGGGATTGTCCAAGGGATGAATGCTATTGGCATTGTTGACAGAGACTATTGGCCGGAAGCATTCCTGGATTCATTGCCCGAAGCCGTTCACGTCTTGCCCGTACATGAAATTGAATCCCTCCTTTGCCACAGAGGGATATTTTTTGCCGTGTCGGAACATCTTGGAAACCAAGAGGAAGTGAGCGAAGAGTTATATAGAGAATTTCTAAACGAAGCAGCAGCACAATTCACAGGTAAACTAAAAAACAAACAGGTGTCAGAACGTTTCAAGAATCGATGTGCGGACCAGTTTAACCGAGCCCTCAACGCATTGAGAGTACAAGAATCCGATGTATCAATGCGCCAGAATCACGAGGAAGAGCTTAACCCATCCAAGTGGGCGACGCCTCCCCAAGATATCATGGATGCCGAACTGACCATCGTAGACCTTGCTGTGTCAAGCCCAGACGAACATCTCATTCGCGTCCTTCCCGGTAAAGTGTATTGGTCATTACTCATTCGCAAGTTGGGCTTATCGAGAGATGCTTACATTGGATTGATCGTTGATGCCCTTGTGGCAAATGATTCATCACCCTTATCGTCTCTCCGAGATAAACTCAGAGAGGTAATGGATGAATTTATGCCTGCATGCCAACAAGGCGCTTCAGCCGACCCGCCTTCAGCGGGCGGCTGAGCTATTCCGTTAGGCACCCAAGAACTGCAACGGGAGGACATCATGAAAAAGCGTAAGCACCCTACGACGATGGAGGTGTTCCGCCTCCTCGGTCTCGAGACCGAAGGAGATCGACAGCGGTTGCGTCAGCTGGCCCGCCTTGGTCAAGTCGGGACACAGGAAGCGCAAGCTACAGTCCGCTGGGCGGATACCCGTAATAACACACGCCGAGAGGAAGACGATGCCCAACTGGAACCAGCTTCTTAACGAGATCAAAGCCGCTGGCAGCATGTATGACGTTGTGAGGCGCCGCTATCTGTCTCGGCTCCGCGAACTCACCGGTCGCAATGTCATTATCTATTATTCGGGTTGGCTGCAGAAGAAGGGCGTTGATGGAGCGGAGATCAACAATGAGGACAAGAACGGCTTCATGACGGTGATCCACGAGTTGGATCGACGCAAAGGCCTTGACCTCATTCTCCACACCCCAGGTGGCGAGACAGCGGCCACAGAATCGCTCGTCCATTACCTTAGAGCGATGTTCGGAACAGACATGCGAGCTATCGTCCCACAGCTCGCCATGTCAGGGGGCACAATGATCGCTTGTGCTTGCAAGGAAATCATCATGGGACATCAGTCGAGTCTCGGTCCTATAGACCCACACTTTGGAGGCATTCCTGCGCATGGTGTAGTGGAGGAGTTCAATCGGGCGAGGAAGGAGATCAGCGAAGACAATTCTACGATTCCGATCTGGCAGCCAATCATCGCGAAATACCACCCGACGTTCATTGGAGAATGCGAAAAGGCGATAGCCTGGTCGACCGAAATGACCAAGGAGTGGTTACGTACCGGTATGTTCGCGGACGAGCAGAAGCCACAACGCAAGATCAACAGGATCCTCAAAGAACTCGGAGACCATGCCCTAACAAAGTCGCATTCCCGCCATTTACCTATCGAACGATGTCGTGAGATGGGGCTAAGGGTGAGAGAACTAGAGACGGAGCAGGAGTTCCAGGACGCCGTGTTGTCATTGCACCACGCCTGTATGCTCACCTTCTCCGCCACCCCAGCCTTCAAGATTATCGAGAACCACCGAGGCGTCGCCTTCATCAAGATGGCGCAGCAAGTAGTGCTGGCCGCGCCTACTGGGGCTCCGGGCCAGGAACTTGAGGAGGCGCCTAACAAGGCGATCCAGCCGACCGGCTTCGCCAGCGGCTGATCGCCAATCCGTTATGCCCAAATAAGGCGAAACGCGAATGCCATACAACGCAACAGTCATCAACGTGATGATCGCGTCGCCAGGAGACGTTGCCACTGAACGAAACATCGTTCGGTCAGCGATTCACGATTGGAACGCGGTGCATTCTGCCGATCGTCGAGTGATACTCGTTCCGGTCGGTTGGGAAACTCACTCGGCACCCGAAATGGGAGACCGTGCTCAAGCCGTAATCAATAAGCAAGTCTTGCAAAACTGCGACCTTCTTATTGCCATATTCTGGACTCGTCTGGGAACACCGACCGGAAAGGCTGCCAGTGGGACCGTCGAAGAGATCGAGGAACATCTTGCGTCCGGCAAGCCGGCCATGCTGTATTTCTCAAATGCCCCCGTCCGCCCAGACAGCGTCGATGACGAGCAATACAATGCACTCCGCGAATTTCGCGCTTCGTGTCAAAAGCGTGGCCTGATTGAAACGTACGATTCCCTTGAGGAATTCCAAGGGAAATTCCGGCGTCAACTCGCACAAACCATCATCCGCGAGTACGGAAATGTTGGGACAACGCATGCTGCCGAAATTATGTCGCGCGCACAGGCAATTCCGCAACTGAGCGACACCGCGAAGCAGTTGTTGTTAGAGGCGGCAAGGGACACCAGCGGTACAGTGGTGTGTATCCGCGTAATGGGTGGCCTTATAGTACAAACAAACGGCAAGCAACTTGCACAAATGGGTGACGCGCGAAGCGAAGCACGTTGGAAAGGGGCTATTGAAGAACTCCTTAATCTCGGATTGATGGAAGCACGTGGTCACAAGGGCGAAGTGTTCGGACTCACCAACGAGGGCTACGAGCTTGCGGACCGTTTCGGCGGCACCTCGTAGGGCATAACCAGGCGTTGCACGCGAGCGGGCGGCGACGTCGGTTTTGAAGTCAATGTCACACGCGCCCGCCGCGTGAACTTGGTCGTTCGCCGAGTTGAGAAAGGAATCGTCTCTCGACAATGATCCCGGACTTCCGCGACGATGGATATCTGCCTGAGGGGTTGCACCTCGCTACCGCGGCGGAAATCACTTTCCGGTTTGGCACGGCCACACCGCGACGGCGCCGTCTCGCAGTGCGACTTCGACGCTGGATCGAATTGTCGCGATCAGTTGCCGCGAAGCGACTGTTCGTCGACGGCAGTTTTGTGACGGCGAAACCTGATCCCAACGATATCGATGCGGTCGTGTGGCTTGGCGATGACTTCGTGGATCGGGTGACCCGCGGTGACGTGGCAGCAATCGAGCTGGAAATGATGCTCGTGACCAGACAGCCAGAGGAGATTTTTGCGGCAGAAGATAGCCGAGACTGGGATGATTGGGTAGAATTCTTTAGTCGTACACGTGAGGCTGACGGAAGACGAAAAGGTGTCGTGGAGGTAGAACTGTGATTTCAACGCCGGTCGAATACGAACGGGCGCAGTCCGAACTTCGAGATCTGCAGGAACGGCTTGCTCAACTGCAACGCGACCACCCGATGGGCGAAAAGGGGTTCACGAAGGCAGGGATCCGCAAGCTCATTGCCAGGCTGAACGAAGAACTCGCCATATTTGAAGGCAGCGAAGAAGCTCGCTCATCACCATCCAGCTAGTTGAGAAGAATCGTTGAACCAGGCGATGCAGCGGAGCGGCGGATCAGATCGGTCCTGACTCCAATGCTCCTTGGCCGCCGCCCGCTGACCTTGGACGTTCATCGCTGAGAGATCCCTGGCATCGTGTCGCAAAGCGAAGATGGTCAAGCCGCAGTTTTCGAATCTCAAAGTCGACTTGTGGGTCCATCGCGGTAGGATCGGTCTCTCAAACCAGAATCTCTGCCTTTTCCACGATAGCGTCGAGAGTGGTTCACCGATTCTCGATGCACTGAATGAACTTCGCGACGAAACACGTCCGGCGCAACGCAAGCTCACTTTTGCCAGTTGTTCCCGAAGGGGGACGTTGACGAACATGCGATTGATCGTTGATGCCGAACGTGAAGACCTGCGGGTAATGAACATCCGATACGATACTGACAACGCGACGATTGAAATGACCGATGAGGGTCTGGCAGTATTGATCGATGCTTGTACTGCGTGGCTGGGCGGCGCCGAGGATTTCGGTGTTTCGCCACGGCAGTCATCCCTCAAGCCAAAGGAACTTGGTATACTGGATCGCGAATCAGGAGAGCTGTGGTTTTGGGGTCCGGTATACGATGGCCCATGAATTGCCACGGTTGGACGGATCGCGATGAACAAAGCGATGCACGCCGAGCGGCGATTGGCGGGGCGGCGACGGCGGCGGGATACCGTCTCACCTAAAGTGAGACTCAGGCCCCTCATTCGTCTCAGATATTGTGAGGCTTAGCATCAGGGCTCAGGAGACACGAAACATGACTGCCCAAATCGACGACATGTTTCGGTACAACGGAACGAACTTCTCTGTCTCCGGAATCAGCGAAGGTGAGCTCTTTGACCCCGGCTTGCTTGGTCTGAAACCTGTCGGCACTTGCACCGCGTGCTGGCGCGGTTATCAGGCGATCTTTGCCATCTCACAATCGCACCTCGTTCTCGATACGTTGCATGTGAACCTCTTTGCCGAAGATGAAGACTACAAGCGTCAAGCGGGGCCGCCGATCAATGGTGTCAGTCCGACGGGCCCGCACGGAGAACATGACTGGTTCAACAACAACTACATCGGACTCGACTACCATTTGGAATACACGGGTGGACTGCTGCTTGCTGATGGGTTCATTGATGATCTCTACGTCCACATGGGCTTTCACCCGGCATGGAAATACATGACCGTGATTGAGCTGATCTTTGCCAATGGAATACTCCAGGCAGATTTCGACCGCTCAGAGCGGATGGCTGAGATTCGGCAAAAGATCATTGAATCTCGCGATGAAAACGCCGAATCGCGGATGCTCACACAGGATGAGATCCGAGACTTCGTCGAACGGTCATTTGATCGGACATACACAATGTAGCAATAGCAGAGAACCACGCGATGAACCACCGAAACGGTTGCATCGGGGCACTCGCCTCCGTTAGAATGCTTGGCGTAGCGGGCACTCGCCCACTCCGACGCGACAAAGTTCAACGCACGATCTATCCGTCTACGCTGCACTCCGACGGATAGATCGCAATTCGTTATGCGTGAAAAGCCATGCCGCATGAAACCGTGATTAAACTATGCAGGGAAGCCCACTCAAAGCATTGGCGAATGAGTGGTGATGCTGGCACTGGTGATAAGCTCGCAGCAGCAGTAACAGCGGATTGGCAAAATGCAGTCTTGTCAAAGTACCCAGGTCGATTTTCGGCTGAACACCCAGTTGCAGATCATCTTAACGAAAGAATTGATCTCGTAGATTTGGAAGCAGGAGTTGCCTACGAATTGAAAGTTTCACCAAACAACGATCATTTCGAGTTCTATCGGGATATCTTCAAGGTATTGATCGCGAGATATAACTCAACGCCGCAAATACGGTCATTTTGTTTTGTGTGTCCTGCGCAGGCAGCCAATCGATACAAAAAGGGGTTGCGGAAAGCCGTGCTTGAAGAGGGACCCCGTCTAGGGCTAGCCCTAACGGTTGAAGCACTGTGATCGAAACGCATAACAAGTCATTCAAGTTCGCGCCTACGGCGCCGGACGCGCTAACGCGCGCCGCTTAATTCAAACGTTATCCGACTAAATCCACTCCATGCCGACACTGCAAATCAACTCCCGTGAAGATCTCTCACGCCTTCACCTCGAAGTGCTCACCGCAGCGCGAAAAACAACCGCGAATCTGCAAAGACTACTGACGCAACATCACGGAATTGACCTGATTCACGAGCTTCGATTCACGTTCACGGCCTTCAGTCCATTCGATAGCGATGAATCATACAATGTCGTGGAGGCGATCAACCAATCATTCACGTCATTGGTATCGTTTGCCGGTGCCAAATTGATCCTCCTATCCCATCCGAACGCCCTTCCACTACAATTGAATGTTGGCCCAGTTGCCGGATACGACATTCAAAACACCGACGGATCAATAATCGCCGAATGCTTCGCTGCGGTCACGCCAAACAACAACAATAAGCTCGCGAACGATTTCACGCGGTTGCAAGAGGCAAACGCAGAACACAAATACCTTTTCTTCTATTCCCCAACTACCAATTATCGCGATCCGCCGCAGGATGATACAATCCACGTAATTCAATTGACGCTTGACCAACTCTACCAGCCAAACGTCGGATAACAAGGCAATGCACCGGAGCGGGCTACGTGTTCGGTTTTCAAAGTCGTTCGCTTCGTTTGCGGTTTTTGGTTTTTCCACGATCACTCCTGTTGGTCTGCCCGCCCGGTGATCTTGGTCGTTGAACTTAATCGCGGCTGTTGGCACAGTGCAACGTGTTTAGCGTCACCATCTTCGTTCTCAGCCGACTGGCTGCGCACTCGAAGTACACGTCTGATGCCATGAGTGCGTCACTCTCTTGGGATGCCTGATGATGCCCACGGCCTACCGGCACGACCGTAGTCCCAGTTGTCCCGTCCTTCATGCAGTGCCCCACGAGGAGTCGTAGGGGTTGTTCCGATAAAATCGATTTGCGCTTGTGAGCATGCGCAAGCATCCTTGAAAGAAGAGATCGCCTGCCGCACCGTGCGGCAGCAGAATGACTGTTCTTGAGACAAGGTGCTTGCGCCCGGGTCCGTCTCACTCGAGCCACAAGGCGATGACGAATCCTCTGCCACGTGTCCATCGTGCGGACAACCGATGATTTCGCAAGGAGAGATCTCCAAGCCGAGTTGGCAGGACGTGATGGCCTCTACGGACCGTCCAAGGTGGTATGGTCCCCCTCACCGGAGCGCCGAAGCGGTTGCCCCCGGCCACTCGCCTCCGCTATAATCCTTAGCGTAGCGGGCACTCGCCCACTCCGACGCGACAAAGTTCAACACACGATCTATCTGTCTGCCCGGCACTCCGACGGATCGATTGCAATTCGTTTTTCGTTACGTGCTTAAAGGGAACACCGATCCGCCTTACACAGAACAATGATCGCCAGAATCGCCATCGTGTTCGCCGGAATCATTGTCGCTGGCGTCTTTCTGAACCTGTACTACGCTGTTTTCGCGTTTTTCACTGTGTTTCTCCTCGGCATCGACAGCGAAACTGTCTTTACAATTCAATACTGGTTGTGCTTCGGAGCAGGAGCTTTGACGTCATTCTTCCTCATGCGACAAGTCTGGCCACGAAGTCCACAAGAGAGAACTGCGATAGAGGAAAACATGGCTCGTGAACAATCATCGTAGAATGCCGATATAGATCGATGTCGACACGCCGTGTTGATTTGTCCGACACGGGGCTCGACTTTGGGGCTGAGCGGCCTTCGTTGTGTCACTCGGTCCATCCATCCAGTACAGAAGCATAGAGCCGCCACCATCACTCTATCGTGATCACATTACGCCACATGAATCGCGACCAGCACGTAACAAGTCGGTGAACGGGAGCAGGCAGGTTTCCGGCTCTTCAACCTCAGTTTCTTCGATTGCGGTAATTGGTTGTCCAAAGTCGATGGCTTCGGCCCGCCCCGTTACCTCAAACGTTAGGCTGTCGGGAGGTCACCCATGCGACACTTCCGCTACCAAGCGATGGATGTTTCCGGCGAACGTCGGGAAGGTGATCTGCGAGCAGCGAATGCTGATGAAGCGCGGCAGAGTCTTCGCGCCAAGGGTCTGTTTGTGACAGCGCTCACGGAAACAGAGAAAACTACGCACGGATCGGACTCATCCCTGAACAGAGGACGGGATGGGAATCAAGCTGTTGTAGCGGCGTGGGGTTTTCTCGTCATCGGAACACTTTTCGCCTTGTTTGGCTTCGGTTGGGGCGTCCGGTCCTTCTGTCTCCTGACGGGCGCGAAGCGGACAACGGGAACCGTCGTTCAGTTGCGCGAGGAGACGACGAGCCGCGTTGGAGAATCGGGAACAGAGACCACGTGGCATCCGGTCGTGGAGTATGAGGTTGACGGCGTCAAGTACAGAACTGAGGGGGACGTCGGCTCGACTCCTACCTGGCTTCCGCGCGTGGGCGAGAACGTTGAGGTTCTCTATCCAGCGGACCAACCCGCGTCGGGTCGCCTGAATACATTCTTGGACAATTGGGCGATCCCCTTGGTGTTCGGCGGAGTCGGAAGCGTTTTTGCGGCTCTGGGTATTTTCATGGTCCATTCGGACAGGAGATGAGCCTGACGAATCGCTCAACCGGAGCGACGGTTGGGCTCAGAATCCGATCTGGAAAGTCGCGGGCCACCACTCGTTGACCCGAATCGTTCTGCCGGTCAGCGATTCGGAATTCGGCGGCAATACCATGGAAATCACCAAGACCTTCGTAAACAAGTTCCGTTTCGTGATGCGGGCGAAGGTCCGTTGGTTCCTGCGACGTAGTATATTCCGGTACGCCACGGCCGTTGCGTTGATGACGTATGGGATTCACGGCCACAAGACGTCGATCGAACCAATGGATATGGCATGGAAGGGCTTGAGGTACTTTGCCGCTCTTTGTGCGGCTGTGTTGACGCTACATATCATTGCGGCGGCTGTTCAATCACGGCGAGTGGATCAACGAACCGTGACGTTCACGGAAGACGACGTGATCGTGGACCATAACGGCGAGATTGTGAGGCAAGACTGGGATTGGATCCTTTCCGCGGAGGATTCGCCGAGGATGATTTCATTCTTGGTTCAGGAGTCGCCTCGGCTTGAATTATACTTGCCGAAGACGGAGCTCGAGGATGACGAGTATGATGCCCTCCGTGGTTGGCTTGTATCGCATGGGAAACTCGACGCGAAAAACAACGTGGCAGAACAAGGCGATGCACCAAGGGATGAACGGAAGCAGGATTAGCGCAGCGCGTTCGGTTCGCTCTTCAGCATCCATTCCCCGCCTCGCTACTTGGAACGCTGAACTTAATCTCGCTTTACGGCGTGGCGCTAGGTACCGAACGCCGCCACCTTCGGTCCCTGCCGATTGGCTGCGCTTTCGAAGGACGTGTGTGAGGCCATGAATGCGTCGCCCGCTTGTGATGACTGAGGATTCGGTTGGCGTGACATCATGGCTTCGGCCGGTCGATCGGAGTCGCAGTAATGGGCTCCCCATTGCCGATGTCTCGCTTACGTTGGCGGCTCGTGTTGCCGGCTGCCGTCCTTCGTGGAATGGTCCACCCCATCGGAGCGCCGAAACGGTTGCATCGGGCCACTTTTTTCCTTTACAATCATTGGTGTAGCAGGCAGCTGCTGACCGCGACGCGACGAAGTCCAACACACGATCTATCTGTCTGCGCTGCACTTCGACGGATGGATGGCAATTCATTTCATTCGTGCTTGAAGATGACCGATGGGCCTTCGAGAGGTATGGCAATTCGTGAAAGGACAAGAGTTGCAGCGATGCCCTAACTGTGACGAATCGATCGATTCGGATGCCATCAATATCAAGGAAGGCGTCGCGCTGTGCCCCAAGTGTGGCCTGCTATCACGTCTTTCGGAATTGAATTACAGCAGACGTTCCATTCAGGAGATTCTCAGCCAGCCACCTGTCGGATGCTCCATTCAACCTGTGGGGCTAGGTGTTATCGCAACAGCTTCATTGCGATCGCTTTCTGGCTTCCTAGGTTATGCGGGATTCGCTTTGTTTTGGAACGGCATCCTTTCGGTGTTTGTACTGATTGCGATCGCTGGACTCTACGCAAATTTGATCGGTCCCCTTCCAGCCTGGTTTCCCGCTCCGGAACTCGAACAAGGGAAACCAGAAATGAACGGTCAACCAATGGGGCTCGGAATGACATTGTTTTTGTGTGTGTTCCTTATTCCGTTTGTAACCGTTGGCGTTGGGATGACCCTTGGAGCAATCATCAACCTAGTTGGTAAAGTCGAAGTCGTCATCGATGAGCGTGATTCTTGGGTTGCCACGGGAGTCTGGTTCTTCAAATGGAAGCGGCGGTTCGATCCGCGCAAGGTTCACGCGATCACTTATGGGACCTCTGCGTGGCAGTCGGACGGTGCCACCAACAGGGTTATCGAACTTGCGGCTGATCGAACAATCAGATTCGGGTCAATGCTGCAGTCGGACCGGATGGAATGGCTCAAGGCTGTATTGCACGAGTTGCTTCTTCGTGGTGACCGCGAGCGGAACACGTCGAATCTCCCGCATTTGACTTGGATTGCGCAAGACGGCTGAACTGAGAAACATACGTGGATAACGTTGCGAGAGAGCGGGCGGCAGCGTCGGTGCTGACACGACACAGTTCAACGCACGATCTACCTGTGTGCGTTGCCCGTCGACGGTTAGATGGCGTGAGGGAACTCGAAACCCGATTGTCGATGGATGCGGTAGTGGTCGCGTTGGCACGCCACTCGTTTCCCGTCTCGCCTGGGCGCAGTCACGCTTTCGTGTCTTTTGTGTCTTTCGTGGTTGGCTGTGGTCTGGCTTCGGTCGACGGGTACTCGCGAAGAGGGATCAACCACGAAATACACGAAACACACGAAAATGTTCGGATCGGACTTGTGTGGGTTCTCGTCCCTTGGCGGTTTGCGTCTCGACTGGACGATTTGCACGCCCGCAGAGAATTCGGTACAGTGCGAGTAACGGCCGATGGGCCGCCCTTCGGCTCCCAGGGGCGTTAGGTCCCAAGGCGATGAGCACCTCAACAGACCGACAAGGCAACGCGATTGGTGGGTTGACCCAGCACGGCATCTACAAAGGTGTTGCGGCGTTGCTCGTGGCGGTTGTTCATCTTGTCCAGCTCCGAGGCGTGAGCACTGGGGTGCTTCTGCTTTTCGTCTCGCCGCCGCTCGCGGCGCTGCTGCTTTTGCATCACGCCACGGCCAAGGGTGCGCGACGTTTGGCAGTCGCGTTCCTCTTGCTGGTCTCCGTGGGGGCGGTCGTCGCCCCGTTTCCAGCGATCCTCCCGAAACTCGGCTGCGTGGATCCGCGTCTCCCCGCTGAATCCAACCGTCTGTTGACGTGGTACGCTGTCGTGTACCTGCTGTTTTTCTTGGGCATTGGTCCGACCTGCTTGCTGGTCGGAAATCTGCGTCGCCATCGGCGCGGGGAGCCGGCAGCGATCTCGCGCTTGACCTGCTACCTCGGTCTGCTGACGTTGGTGCTGGTTTGGTCCGTGTTGCCGGTGTTTCTGGGGGCTCTGTTGGGGTTGTGGCCACTACCCCATTGACTTGCTCAAAGCACTGGCCCGACGAGCCGATAGAGCAACCTCGCCGGAGTGTCCATCCGGCGGACGCCCACGGAATCTGAAAGCAAAACCCCTCAAGCGGAGTTTGGCGTGATGTCGCGGCATCGCGTCACCAGCCGAAGTGGTATGATCGAGTTCATCGGAGCAGCGAAACGGTTGCACCGGGCAACTTGCCTCGGTTACAATCCTTGACGTAGTGGCGACTCGCACATTCTGACGCGGCAAGGTTCAATGCGTGATCCATCTTTCTGCGATGGCGCCGCCGGATGGACGGTCAGTTGTTGGATACGTTGCGCCGTTTTGCCGCTCATGGAATTGGCCTCCTACGAACGAAACGAACCTCAGAACCAGTCCAAGTTGGCGAGTAGCCCGATGCTCGAGAGGAGCCCCTGAATGTTGTGTCAGTTTCGGTGGGGCACTGTCCTCGGACAACTGTCCACATTGCCAGTCACGATAACCACCAGATGCTCGCCATCCCGCACACCGTAATTCGACGGTTCGTGAAGGAGTTGAGTAACTCCTCAGCCAAGTGAAGCAGCTGGCAAGGCTTGGGCGACTACCGCTACTGGATTTTGACGCACTGGCGATGCTTCGCTACAATGCGTGGTGGCAGTGGTGTCCAACGAGGCGCGTGGAGCTCCGCACTTACACGGACTCGAATCAATGGGTGAGCGGGAGCCAAGTGGTCGGTTCGGTGCGATCAACACGCCAACTCCCCGCCGGCCAAGGGGACGGCTTGCTTTTCGGTTTTCCATGGTCGTTTCTTTCGTTTACGATTCTCTGTGTGTCAGTGCGAAAAACCGCTGGTCCGCCAGACTGGTTATTTCAGACCTTCGGCGAGAAAGGAGTGCGGTATGATGCGTTGGTCCATGGCACTACTGGCATGTTTTCTTGTACCTTCGGTGGCTTGGGGGCAGCGGGATCCTCTAGTGGTGGAGTGTTACCTGCCATCCATCTTTGTCGGCCATGCCGCTGGCGAGCGTCTCTCGATCGAATTGGTGTTCAAAAAGGAGACCGGTCCTGTCGAACACAAAGAACACCAGATGTATCTCCTGGCGTACCTTCCAGAGGACGAAGCGGAGATTCTCAGGATCGCGTCTGATCCGGAACTGTTGGACAAGACGAAGGGCGACGATGCAAGGCTGTTCTTGGATGTCTTGCTGGAACGTGGACTGGTCACGACTCTGGCAACGAAGGTTGCCAAACGTCATGGCTTCGCGGGGCGGGACATCTTGGGCAAGTACGCCGACGGTTCCAAGGCAGGGAGGGCCAAGGAAGATTTCCTGAAACTCAATACGTTTTGGTTTTCCTTTTCACTCACGTACGCCGAATTGTTCGACAAGATATCGAAGCTCAAGAACCTTCGTAACGAAGATCTGCCCGACGGTACGCCCGGCTTTTTCGAGCAACGATTCAAGATGCTCGTGTTCGTCCCCGTAAATGACTGCAAATACGCTACGAAGGTGAGCGACGGCATTCGGGGCGAACACGATTTTGGGCTGGACGAGTATGGATTCCCCAAGACGCCGATTTTATACTTTCGCCCATTGCCGTACGAGATTCTGTTGCGTCGCGACAGTGACGTAGGCACAGTCGTCTACATTAGGTAACACACTCGTCGAACAATGCTGCAAGCCATAGTGGCGAAGTCGAGCGATTTTGAACTGAACAATCTTTCGTGGTCGCCCGGTTAGGGATGGTGTGAAACCGGAGTCATAGCAGTTAGACCGGAGATTCGCTACGGAGATCACGCGCCAAACGTTCGCTGGAATAAGCCGGCGGGCTTTCTTTGCTCGGTGACCGTCATTCCCGACTGCGTTACCCTAATGGTTCTCTGCTCAGAGAGTATTTGGAGGCATGACAGGAAAACAAGTGTCTCGTCCATCAGCGGAACAAGCCGCCCGACGGCTTGTCGTGCTGAAGTATGTTATCGTCTATGCCCTGACGGCCCCGCCGCGCGACAGGCTTGCCAAGCTATTGGAAAATTGGAGTGTTGAGGATCAAGAGAAGTTTGCCGCTGACGGCGAGGCCCGACGCGACCAGTTTTGGCGACCACTTCAACGCATGGGACTGTGGGAGGACGTGTCACCAACTGAGCGCGAGTTGGCCCGGAGCACCATCGTGACGATGACGTCTGGCCAACAGGTCAATGCTACCTGGCGCATCGAATCAGCAGTGGTCTTGATGTGGGCGCTCGGAGTGATTCGCCATCTTCCTCCATATGACATACCAGCCAGTCATGACCTCTTAAAAGAGATTCCTTCCAATGATGATGCTCGGCGGTTTGTTTCGTCGGCCTGCTTGCGTGAGGAGTCGGAAATTGATCGGGCGCGCTCCGACGCCGAATGGTGGCATTGGCGAAGCCGCACTCGTCAGCTAGTCGAAGAAGGACGAGAGTTCCCGGCGGACGAACGAACGAGAGCTGCGGGGTTTTCGACTTACGATGATGTGGTTCGTTTCACGGCGAAAAAGCTGGCGAAGGAAGGTCGGATGGTGCCGATCGCCGAAGACTTTCCGGCCAGGGGCAAGGCATACCGCGAGCTGAGCGCGGAAGAGTGGGCGGAAGTGCGGTCGATCACAATTGAGCGGCACTTCGCGCTGAACTGGCTTTCCGGCTACGCTCCTTACAACCGATGGGATGAGACGCCGACGGACACTTGAGCCGTTGTCGAATAAGAAGGATGACGATTCTGCTCAACTGGCACAAGTCGTTCGGGAACAGGTAGACTGTTGGATGCCTCGCGCACTCGGACAGATTGCCTTCAAACAGCGGAAGTGACAGATAACCATTTGCTCGACCGGAGCACCGGTCGGACGTGGAGTTGTGAAAACCAACGTCGCGGGCCGTCTTCCGGTCGGCTGACCCGTCCTCCGTCCCCATAGCACGGTATGCTTCTGTTTCTCAAGAACCCGATCTTTACCGTAGTCGTTCCGGGCACGGTCGCCGTCAATGTGCCGTGGCCTCGCGTGACAAATGGCGAGTGGGGAACGTGGCGAGGCCGGTTATCGAGCCGTGTCGGTCGCGAGGATGGCTGCTGTACCGAGAGCATTTGTCGACCTGCGCGCCGGCCGACGTCGAAAGCGACACCTCGCAGGACAGGCGGTTTCCGTGGTGGCGTCGTTCCGAAGCTCCGCCCCCTTTTTTCGGCTCACAGACCGCGATCGGGACGGTCGTTTGTTGGTTGACGATGGCCCATACTATGTGATCGATGATTTGGTATGGTATGATCTATGCAATCTTGACCAATTCGATGCTTGGTACTCCAGACACTTGACGCAATAGATCGGAGAATGGGAAAGGAGTCCGCGTCTCGCACGGGCTCTGCTTATCGACATCACCTCCGCTCGCTGTTACGTCAGACATTGCACGCTGATAAAGGAGGAGGATGGAAAAATGATGGGTGCAAGCATTATTGGATTGCTATTCGTGCTCGTTTTTGGCGTTCTTGGCATTGGAGGTACGATCCTCTGGATTTGGATGCTGATCGACTGTGCCATGAACGAGCCTTCCGAAGGAAATGACAAGATCGTTTGGATCCTCGTCATTCTCTTCACACACTGGATCGGTGCTCTTATTTACCTCTTGGCGCGACGGCCCAGGCGCAAAGAAATCGTTGGACATTGAGCAAGAGCAAGGAGTGCTTAACCGCCGTTGAGCCGGACTCGCTTTCGTCCAGACGCTGTCCCCGAGTCGCAATGGCCATCGCGGCTCGGGGTGAAACCAACGCGACTCGGTGCCACTCCCGTCGGACGAACTTGATTGTTCCGTTCCTCGGATTGTAAACTTCAGTCATGGAATCCACCAGTGCTGAAGAAACGGTGTATCGCTTCGCCGCAATCGGCGCCCGGGGAGAGATCACGCTCACGAAGGACTCGGTGCGCGTGAAAACGCGGACGTATCGCGGGTCGTGGGAACAGACTGTTCCCCTGGAGTGCTTGTCGCCAATTTACGGAACCTTGACAACCTCGCCCCTGATCTACCACATGGGATGGGTATTTGCCGTTGTGTTCGTTTTCGTGGGCGGTTACATCTTCGTCACGTCCGCTTTGGCCGTCGTGCGAATCGTGGCGGGAGTGTTTGTGCTGTTTCTTGGGCTGTGGCACATGGGGTACCTGTGGCAGCATCGTAGGACCGAGTGGATCATGTTTCCAGGTCACGCTCACGGCTTGGGTTGTCGCGTCTGCTACACGCGCGAAGGACCTGACGCCGAGTTTTGTGACGAGTTCACGAGACGTATGGTGACCGCCATTTCGCACTGTCGACGACAGCACCGTGTGTCGTGATCTCAGACGTCGCGGGTCGGTACAGTGGAACCGCTTTTTGTCGAAGCCAAACTCGCACACACCGAATAACGAGATGGTGAAACCAGGCGAGAATGGCGGCCGAGCTCTGGGACGAGATGGACGCTTCCCAGCGTCGTCCCCGTCGGGTGTTCGCGGTCGCTAGGGGACAAGTCATGGGTGCACGCGGAGCGTTCTACAAGCTCTCGAACGAGCAATACGGGCAGTTCCTGTCCGCACCTGACCGCGAGTCCTTCTTGCAGGCGTTCGAGACCCTGAATGAGAATGAAGATACCGGCCTGTTCGGAGAGGATGATGTGGGCCTGATGGACAAGGCATGGTGGGGGCTTTTCTGCATTTTGCCGCGGGGGATCATCGACACGGATCCTATTGACTGTTTGGGCGAACCAACAGAGTTTGGAACTCAACAGCTTTATGTGGTGGAGGGGAGGTATTGGTCCCTACTATCGGCCGCTCGGGTTCGGGCCATTGTTCCGCAGTGGCGAAGGCTCGATAAGGCTGTGCTAAAGGATCGATACTTCTCGCTTCTCGAGCCGTTGCCGCGTCGGAAGGGATGGCGAGGGATATTCGCCAAGCGGCGTCACTGGTACGCGGATTTCGTGAGCGAAGAGGATTTCGAATACGTCATGGGCTACTGTAGTGACGCTCTGCGGTTTTTCGAAGAAGCTTTGGCCGACAGTCGTCCAGTCATGTTCGAGGGAGCTGGCTGATGTCGGGTTCGGTGCCGAACAATGACTCGTAGACGCCGTCTATGGCTAATAATGGGAGTCGTCGGCGTGATCATCATCGCGCTGACAGTTTTCGGCTGGGTCTCCGACCAATCGGGTTGGGCGCATGGCGTCGAGTTTTCTTCCGATCTCTTTTGCCACCGATCGTTCCGTTACTACCAGTGGCTCGAAAGGCTGCCTGACCCTTGAGGTTTGGATATCGCGACGACCGATTCGATGTTCAAGGCTTAGGTCAAGAACCCGGGTGGATCGAGACATTTTGACGCTCTGATAGCATTCTGCTACAATTCGAAGTGCGACCGTGTTTGCGGTGGGGCGTGTGGCGCGATACCAAGATGCACGCGAACGACCTGGTGCACGGGAGCGGCATCAGCGCGATATCTTCGCTGCGCTCATCAGTGCCAGCTCCTGCCTGGTGACTGCAGTCCTCGAATCACAACGATAATCGGTGATCCATGACGCTGGCCCCTTTTGTGCGCACCGGAATGGGAGTTCATCCAACACTGGACCTTGAGGCGCTCGTGCGCTACTATCCAGACTTGCCTCTCGATGTCTGGAATATCAGCAGCCCGAGTGATTTAATCGGGTGGGAAGTAATGCGGGATCGCTTTGGCATTCAAGATCCGGATGCTGTTGCCTGTGATCTGTTCGTCTGGGGTGCGGGGGAACCGCCGGATCGTCGGCTGACCCGAGTCGGTGGAGTGCCATGGTTAAGCAAGAATACACCGTGGCCCGTGATTGACGGTGTGGTGACGACGTTCTTGTGTCAGTTCGACTTTTGCGACAGCCGGGACCTTATAGGGCAGCGAGCCAGCGGTGAATTGCCGGGCGATTTGCTCCTTGTGTTTGTGGCCGATGAAGATTCGGCACTGTTCGGAGACGAAGCACGGATGCGGTTCGTTTGGAGTTCTGCTGACGAAGCGGACATTGTCACTGCCGAGGATGTTCCGGAACCGACACACCCTTTCGAGTTTGTGACGACATGGGGCGTTCGGTACCGCACGGTGGATGTGCCTAGCAAGTGGGAACAGGCCTATCGGATTCCCCCGGATGCGGCTGATGGGAGATGTTGGAGTCTTCCCGTTCTGTGGGGCACAAAGATTGGGGGCGTCCCCTACAACTCCCAAGCCAATTTGGACGAAGTCCCGCCGGGCTACTTGTGCCAACTGACCTCAATCCAGGCCAGCGACGACCTCCCGTGGCCATGGGTGGATAGAGAGGCTCCGCTCGAAGAGTCGATCCACGCGCCGAAGAACTGTTTGATGATAGGAGACATGGGAGAGTTGACACTGTTTCTGGACGAGGACGGCGTCGTCCGTGTGGAGAGTGCATGCGGCTGATGAAACCCGGCATGGAAGGGCTCCAACGATTGGCGAGTCGCATTCTCTACCTCGTTCTCTTGCTTGGCGTGTCGTGGTGGGTGATGACGTTCACTCACGAAACGGGACATATCGTCGGCGGGTGGATGAGCGGCGGCACGCTCAAGAGCGTGGACTTACTCCCATGGCACCTGCCGTACAGTATATTCGACCCTGATCCGGAACCGTTGGTAACGCTGTGGTGCGGGCCCATGCTTGGTGTGCTCGTTCCGTTCGGATTGGCCTTGCTCATTCGCCGAGACTGGATGTGGTTCATCGCTCACTTTTGCATGCTTGCCAATGGTGTCTATCTGGCAATGGCATGGGTTTCCGGTGGCCAGTATCTCGACACACCGAAACTCCTCGAAACCGGTGCTCATCCCATCACCATTGTGATCTATTGCGTCGTGACGATCGGCATGGGCTACATCGGGTTTCGAGGATCATGCATCCGCCTATTGGCGGCATCCCCACGCAGGTCCGGGAACGCCGAAACAGATGAAAACGCGCATCAGTGCTTCCCCCTGGCAGAACAATCGGATCGAGTCGAGCGTTCGGGATGACTCTGGCGATTCCAAAACTGCCGTTCACGAGTCGCGCGACAGGAGCGCACAGGGCAGCAAATCGGGCCAGACGATAGCGCTTGCACTTTCCTGAACGAGTGGCCGGGAGGTCTCCAGGGCGGCCTGGCTGCTCCAAGTTCGGCTTGCCGGTCCGGTCCGCCTCACTTATTGTAGGGTATGGTCCGGGCACCGCTGCACTTGTGGTGCCGTTTCCTACTTGCGATCTCCGTCGATGCCATGCCAGTACAGGGTCTCAGCCGACGTGCCGCCTGGGCGGAAGGCCAGCCGATCAGCGACTTGATGGCGACGGCGCTGGCCAACCCGCAGTTGATTTCGCTGGCAGCCGGCTTCGTCGACCAACAGACCTTACCGGTCGGGCCGACGCACGCGGCCATTGAGGCGCTCGTGGCGACTCCCGAGCGGGCTCGACGGGCCCTGCAATACGGCATCACGCCTGGTTACGCCCCTTTGCGCGAGCGGCTTATCGAGCAACTCGAGCTCCCGCCCGGCTTGCCCGCACCCTCGGTCGAGCAAGTCGTCATCACTGCGGGAAGCAATCAGTTGCTTCACCTGGTGTGCGAGAGCCTTTTGGATCCCGGGGACATCGTCCTGTGTGCGGCTCCCACGTACCTGGTCTTTTTGGGGACATTGGGCAACTTGGGATGCCGCTCCTACGGTGTGGCGACCGACCGGCAGGGGATGATCCCCGAGGCGCTGGTGGAGGCATTGGAGCGGCTGGAGCACGACGGAGAATTGTCGCGAGTCAAGGCGATCTACCTCGTCCCGTACTTCGACAATCCTCAAGGCGTGTCGATGCCCCAGCACCGGCGCGAGGCGGTGGTGGAAATCGCCAAGCGATGGTCGCGGCGAAATCACCACTTGCACGTCATCGAAGACGCCGCCTATCGGTTGTTGCGGTACGAAGGGGACGACATCCCGAGCATGTGGACGGTGGATGAGGAACACGACACGGTCGTGGTTGCAGGGACGTTTTCCAAGACGTTTTCTCCGGGCCTGCGCGTCGGCTGGGGGATCCTGCCGGAACATCTCGTGCGGCCGGTTTGCAATCAGAAGGGGAACATCGATTTCGGGTCGCCCAATTTCAACCAGTTCATTATGGCCGAGGTGCTCGACCAGGGGCTGTTCATGCCTCACGTCGAGTACCTCCGGAAGGCCTATTCGCGCAAGCTCGAGTGCATGCTGGCGGCAGCGGATCGCGAGTTTGGACCTCTTCCGGGAGTCGAATGGGTGCGGCCTCAGGGAGGGCTCTACGTCTGGGTCACCTTGCCCGAGGAGATCGAGACCGGCCCGTCGGGGACGCTGCAAGACGTGGCCATGGAAGAAGGCGTGCTCTACGTTCCCGGGCAGTACTGTTTCCCGCTGGAAGGCGAACCGGCTCACGCCAACACGATGCGTCTGAGTTTCGGTGTGCCGACGTGCGAGAACATCGAGAAGGGGATGGCGGCGCTCGCGCGGGCCATTCGCCGCGTGATGGACGGAGGAGCGTGACGGCCGCTCGCTGGCGGGCGCAGATTCCACGGAGGGAAGACGCCGATGATACCGCTGATTCCGCGGTTGTATCTGCTCGACAGGTACATCCTTCGCCTCTTTCTCCGAACATTGCTGGTGGCTTTCGCCAGTTTCAGCGGACTCTATATCGTCATCGATTTGTTCGGGAATCTGGAAGAGTTCCTGGGGCATATCGAACGATTCGGCACGCTCGTCCTGCTCGAGTACTACGGGCCTCGCGTCTTGGCGTTCTTCGATCAAACGAGCGCACTGCTGGCGCTACTCGCATCTCTATTTGTCATCACCTGGATGCAGCGCACCAATGAACTGACGGCGGTCATGGCCGCGGGGATCCCCAAGCGCCGCGTCGTACTCCCGTTGCTGTGTGCCGGTTGGCTCGTGTCGCTCACGGCAGCAGCCAACCGCGAGTGGTGGATTCCCGGTTTTCGCGACCGTCTGACGCGTAATGCCCAGACGTGGGCCGGCGGTGAGGCTCGAGCTTTCACACCGGTCTTCGATTTCCAGACCCGCATTTTGCTCACCGGAAAAGGAGTCCTTCCGGCGAGTCGCACGATTGTCCAACCTGCTTTCCAGTTGCCGGACGCTTTGGCGACCGAGTGGGGGCCGGCGCTGACCAGTCGCGAAGCTCGTTATGTGGCTCCGCGGCAAGACCGCCCGGGCGGCTACCTGATGATCGGAGTGACGAGTCCCGCCGACGCGGCGACACGCCCGTCGGCTCGCATCGGTGGGCAGGCAGTAATTCTGAGTCCCCACGACACGCCGTGGCTCAAGGCCGATCAGTTGTTTCTCGTGAGCGCTGTGACGTTCGATGAATTGGCGTTCGGGAGGCGTTATCGCCGGTACTTGTCGACGCGCGAACTGGTGTCGGCGCTGCGCAACCCGAGTCTCGATTATGGGGCCGATGCGCGCGTGTTGCTTCATGCCCGGCTGGTTCAGCCGCTACTCGATTTTTGTCTGTTGGTCATCGGCCTGCCGCTGGTGACTCGACGGCACGGACACGGCATCTTCTATGCGGGAGGTATGGCGTTGCTATTGGTCATCGGTTTCTTGGCCGTGACGATGGCTGCCCATGCGCTCGGCAACTACCTCATTGTCCGCCCCGCATCGCTGGCCGCCTGGTTACCGTTGCTGATCTTCGGGCCTTGTGCCTATGTGGTCCTCCGGCGAGGATGGGAGTAAAACGCTGTAACAGGACTTTGGGCCGCCAGCGATGCGTCTCAAGACGGGAATCGCGTTGGCGGGTCTTGTTACATGCCTGAAACCCTACCGACGCAAGAAAGCCCCGTCATGTCGCTGTTCGATCGTTTGCCCCGCGCTGTGCGCGCGTCGACAGACTCGTTGGTCCTGGTCGCCGTCCTCGTCGGCCTGATTGCGCTGTTTGGCACCTTGAGCGACTATTTCTGGTCGCGCACGGTGGCGACGACGATCGCGAACCGGATTCCCCCGTTGATGTTGGTGACGGTGGGGATGACGTGGGTGCTCATTGTCGGTGGCATCGACCTGTCGGTCGGATCGATCATGGCGTTAACGGCCGGTGTCTTCGGCTACTTGATCGTCTCCCAAGAGTGGTCGATCGCGTCTGCCCTCGTTGTCTCGTTGGCTTGCGGACTGGCCTGCGGTGCCTTCAACGGATGGCTCGTCGTGCATTGGTCGGTTCCTTCCTTCATTGTGACCCTCGGGATGATGGAAGCAGCTCGCGGAGCCGCCTATCTGGTGACCGGCTCGAGCACCCAGTACATCGGCACTCAGATTCAATGGCTGACGGTTCCTCGCGGCACGCTGCAAGTATCGATTGCGTTCGGTGTAGCATTGCTGGCGGTGTTGCTTGGCCAGCTCGTTTTGCAGAAGACCGTCTTCGGACGGCATTGCATTGCCACGGGTGACAATGACGCGGCACTGCGATTGTCGGGTATCGACCCGCGGCGCACGAGGTGGATCGTCTTCGCCGTCTCGGGCTTGTTGGCGGGGTTGGCTGGCGTCATCGAGACGGCCCGCATGGCCGTGGCGGACCCCAACAGTGGAACGGGGATGGAGCTGGCGGCCATTGCGGCTGCGGTGATCGGCGGTACGAGTCTGGCGGGAGGCCGGGGCTCGATCGTTCGATCGTTCCTCGGCGTCCTGATCATCAGCGTTCTGCAGACCGGACTCGATCAGGTTGGCGCCACCGATCCGGTCAAGCGGTTGGTGACCGGCGGGGTCATTGTGCTGGCAGTCATTGCCGACGCCTGGCGGAGGCGCTGACGGCCATGCCGAGCCCGCGCAGCACGAGTGCTCCATCGTAGCGAACGTCTCCTGGGAGTTGCTCGGCCAGCGACTCTCCAGCACCGCCGGTGACAACGATCCGACACTTTGCGCCATCGCCCTGCCCCATCCGTTCAGCCAGTTCGCGCACGGCGCCCACTAGTCCCCAATAGAGCCCCGAGGCCATTGCCGCTTGCGTGTCGCGGCCGAGGGGAGGAGGCGCCATGTTGGGAGGCTCGATGAGAGGCAGAGCGTCGGTTCTCTCGTGGAGGGCTCGCGCAGCCAGGTGGGGACCGCAGAAGATAGCGCCTCCAGCGAAGACCGGCCCCTCCTTTTCCTCTCGGACCAGATCCACGGTCACCGCTGTCCCGACGTCGACGACGACCGCCGATTCCCCGGGCTGCAGCGACGCGGACGCTCCCAGTGCCGCGGCGAGCCGATCGATGCCGACGCGGTCGGGAGCGGCGACGTCGATCTTCAGCGGAAAGTCGGTAGCGGTCAGGACGGTTTGCTGATCTCGAGGACGGAGCTGCTCGATCCGAGCTTGCAAAGATCGAAGCGTCGGCCGGTGGACACTCCCGATCCACCAGTGGATCGGCTGGCGCGGCAGCGACTGCCAGAATACGTGGTCCGACTCGAGTTCCACCGTTTGCCGTGTCAAAGTCTGGTCGGCGTCCCACCGACCGGGATCGATGAGCACGGCTTTGCATCGCCGGTTGCCGATGTCGACCAGCGCCCACGGGAGCGACAACGGCGTGTCACGAGACATGGGATTCGGCTTGGGCAAGTTGAGTGAGGATCGAATGGAGGAGCCGGTCCAAGCCGGTGCCCGTGACCGCGGAGATCTGGAGAACCTCGCGGTCCAACGCTTCCTGTAACCGTCGATGAGCGTCTTCTGCTTCGGGGAGTTCCGCTTTCGTGACCACCACGATTTCGGGACGATCCTCGAGTGACTTGCTGTAGCGCACTAGTTCCTCGCGGATAGCGTTGTAGTTGGCCACCGGATCCGTTCCATCCAGGGGTGCCGGTTCGACAAGATGCACGAGGATCCCCGAGCGTTCGATATGGCGGAGGAACTCGTGGCCCAGGCCGACGCCGGTGTGCGCTCCTTCGATGAGTCCTGGAATATCGGCCATGACGAAAGACGTAGTCCAGTCGACAGTGACGCGGCCCAGATGGGGATGTTTGGTGGTGAAGGGATAGGCGGCGATTTCGGGGCGGGCTTTCGACAGGCGGCTTAAGAGAGTGCTCTTGCCGGCATTGGGTTTGCCGACCAAACCCACGTCGGCGATGACTTTCAGTTCGAGCGTCAACCGTCGGATCTCTCCTTTTTCGCCGGGGGTGTGCTCGCGCGGTGCTTGGTTCGTGGCCGACTTGAAGTGGGCGTTGCCGTATCCCCCTTTGCCACCTCGCGCGGCGATCAGGCGATCCCCGGCTTGCACGAGGTCTTTGAGCACGAAACCGCCCTCGGCATCGTAGACGATGGTACCGGGTGGGACGGCGAGGATGATATCTTCGCCTCGCTTGCCGTGCCGGTTGGCTCCCATTCCGTGTCGGCCGCGTTGGGCGCACCAGCGTTTACGGTGGGCCAATGCGGAGAGGTGATCAACACCCTCACGAGCCTCGATGATGACGTTACCGCCTCGCCCGCCGTCGCCGCCGTCGGGACCACCTCGAGGAACATACTTTTCGCGCCGGAAGCTGAGGCAGCCGTTGCCTCCGTCTCCCCCAATGCACTCGATGGTAATGCGGTCTACGAACACGGTCTGTGGCCCCTTGGATGGTGCCGCCGAGCGGCAAGAGGCCCGCGAAGTGCAGTGGGAATCAGTTGGCTTCGGCGGGAATCACGTTGACCCGCCGACCATTGCGATCGAACTGCACGATGCCGTCGGCTAGGGCAAAGAGCGTGAAGTCTTTTCCTTGGCCCACGTTGTGCCCGGGATGAAAGCGGTTGCCGACTTGACGGACGAGAATGTTGCCGGCTCGCACACGTTGTCCGCCGAACTTCTTCACGCCGCGACGCTGGGCATTGGAATCGCGTCCATTGCGGCTGGAGCCTTGTCCCTTCTTATGTGCCATGATTCACCTGCTGCTCTCGAAGGCCAGGATATCCGGAGTTCCAGATGGCCCGGGTTTCCGGGTGGGTTGGTCCATGGGAGCTTCCCATTGTTACCGGTAGACCCACTCGTAATCAACCCGTCTTTGCACGCCGTAGACTCGGAGCAGATCGGCTTGGCGATCGGGATCTTCTTCGACGGGAATACCGAAGTGGACTTCGTCTTCGGTTTCTTCCACCGAATCGCCCGGCTTCCAGAAGTAAAGTCGCAGGGTCTTGCTAAGGAGCTGCCGCCCCGTTCCCGCGGGATCTCCCGGTTTGTATGCCCCAGGCGGATCGACGGGGCGATAGGCGTTGGTGAGTCCTTTGACGTCGATGGAGAGGAAGTCGATCCGAGGATCAACATCTTGCCACATGGCGACGCCCCAAACACCCGGTGCGTCTTCCTCGCGGGTAAGCGGTATGGGCTTGGAGGCGATCGTTACCGAATCGTGGAGCGGACCATCGGGTTTTTCCCGTTTGGTGATGACTTCCATGGCCGCAGGGATCACCTGGTCGAAGTAGGTTTCCTTCAGTTCGTGAGCGGTCAGGAGGAACTGCGGGAAGAAGATCCGCCCTTGGGGGTGCTCGGTGACGACCGGTGCAACCGTGCCATCCTCCTGTTTCTGCGGAGCCAGGTTGCCACCGCGGTAGCGGACGCGATAGACCATGTACCAGACCGGCTTGCGTTGCATCCGCCCGCTGGGCTGGGGAATATCGACCATCACCACGCGTAGGGGCTTGAAGGCGAACTCGAACGCCCAGACTTCGCGCCGCAGGGTCACTTCTTGGGCTCGCCGATAGAGTGCTCGCGTCTTCGCAGCGAAGTGGGGAGTCCAGTCGAGTTGCCGCTGAGTCGCCAGTTCGACGAGCTTGTCCGGGCCGGTGAACGTTTCAGTCACCTGGATTTCCGGCTGGATGACACGGAGGACGCCGAGGGCCAACTTTCGTGGCTGCACGGCCGGAGAGGCCGGGGTGGGACTTTCGGGAGTTGCCACTTGAGCCGCCATGGGGCCTGCGGCCAGTCCGGAGAAGACCATCCAGGCGCCGATCCACCCCATGGCACGGTACCACCCAACTCGCATCTGGCTCACTCCGAGAAGTTCACACCAGCCAACACTATCGCCGCTCCACCAGCCAAAAGCGGCGGAAACAACGGAACTCAAATATGACGACGGGACAGTTTAGCTAGTATAGTCAGGCCGGAGAGAACAGGTCAAATCGCCAGCCGGGTCTATTCGGCTTTTTCGGGGAATGGGCCGGTTGGGGGAGTCGGCACGGAGAGTCGGGCAGTTTTCGAGCGTGGAGCCATCTGCTCGGCGTCGATCTCGCCTTCGACCGGGGTTGGCGGCAGATCGGGGTGTACTGCCTCTTAGCGGCTTTTGGAGGATTTCCCCACCGCCCGAGCCTCCTTTGGGCGTGGGGGCGGGAGCACGCGGAGGCTCCCGATTAGCTGTTGTTCGAAGCCGGCGTGTTTTTCGACGAGCCGGGCATCGATGGTGAGGACGGCCGTCACGGCTCCCTGCTCGTTGCGGAAATGGGCGTAGATCCACTGGATGGGGAGTGACTGGACGCTTCCGGCGACGACGACGTGATAGACCTGCGTTTGGTCGTCGCGAGTCTCCTTGGTTGCCGAGACGATTCTCTCGAATTCGTCGCCCAATCCAAGTCGGATTTCTTCCTGGAACTCGGCCAGCGTCGGCCGTTCCGTGGAGCGGACGCGAGCGATATTGGCTTGGGCGATCAGGTCGCCATCGCGGATGAATCGGAAGATTGTGCGATTGGGACCGTCCACGAGGAGTTTCCACGAGCGATCGTGCATGAGTTCGAAACCGTGGTAGCGGGAGGCGAAGGCGAGGTACAGGTCGGTCGGAGCTGGCTGCGACGGAATGGTGCTCAGATGTTCTCGCAACTCTTCGGCCGACATGCGGCCTTCCGGCGTGGTTTGCACGCGAATGCGTCCTTGGACCTCCAGTCCCGGAGCCGCATGCCCGATCGCCCGCTTTTCCTGGATTTGGAAATCGGCCCACGTACAGGTTCCCGTGTTCCAGTCGTAATTCAGTTTGCCTCGAAGTGTGGCTTCGGCTGTGGCGCCTCCCACGGCACCCAGCATTTCGCCGCTAACCTCGAGGAGCACGACGCCTCGAGCCTCATCGCGACGCACCACTCGGCACTCAAGCGTCTGGTGGCTGCACACCTCCCAGGTCATGAGGGCCCCTGCCACTTCATTGGCGACCTTCCATTGGCCGCTCGGTTTGGGCTTGGCCAACTCACCTCGGCGTTCGGCTGGAATGAGCCGATCGAGGGCCAGAGGGTCCATTTGGAGGGCGACGATGTCCAAGTCGCTGGAGCTGAGAGGGCGGGACAGGCCATAGAGCTGGACCTGGGATCCGCTCCAGCGAGCCACCAAAGGGGTAGTGCCGTGGGTCCATTGAGGAGTGCTGGACCACTTGCCAACCACCAGTTGAGCCGTGGAACGGTTGATGGTCCGTAAGACCTGCCGGAGATGCCCGTCGGTGATGCGGAGGACCGTTTCGCGGTATTCCAGACGTCCCTGCAACTGCATGGAGCGATCTTGGACGCCTCGGCCATCGGCATTGAACAGGAGTTTGCCGGCCAGGTCGACTTGCGCGACGACGCGGCGGATATGGCCGGGCGATGAGTGGTTTTTCCTGGGCGTGGGGGCTTCACCGGTGGCCAGCCCGGCCATCCAGGTGGCTAGGAGGCAGAGAGCGACGGGTGAGAGGGGCCGCCTGAAGGAAGAAAATGTGGCGATGGACATATTTTCAGTGAATAAACAGAGGTCTCGGAGCGTCTATGGTAGTAGCCGGTTGGTGGGAAGGGCCTTTCGACATACATCGACACGGTTCCCTTCCGGCGATTAGGTGGTTTGAAGGAGCGAGGTTGATTGGGAGTCATCGCGGGCGGCTGGGCATGCCGTTTGCTAGGTGAATGCCGGGTGAACACGAGTCCGCGCCGGTTAGGGGGCGGGGCTCGAGCGATCCTGAGTGGAGCAGGGGAACTGCGGGCTGTTGAAACTGGGGATGTGGAAGTGGAGTAAGTCGAGTGACGAAGGTTGGTTAGGACTTTGTTTGGCAGGTGGCCGGAGGCCTGGCGATCGTGGAGGACGCGGCATAGATGGCCGGGTCGTGGCATTGCAAAATGAGACAAATCCGGGGAAACGGTGTTCAACAACGTGGTTGGACCAGGAGGGGACGACGGTGGTGTGTGGAGACGGGGAGGTGAGTTGCCCGGCGAATGGAAGCAGGTGAACGGTTTTACAGAACTGGGTCGGTGAAGAGTGCGTAGAGGGAGGAGAGCAGGTCGTCAAGATTCTTTGGTTCTGAGAGGACGATGGGAAGTTCGGCATCGGGAGGTTTGCCGAGACAGGAGGGCGACTTTCGGAGGTGCGGAGGACCCGCAGGGAAGGCTTCCGGAGTCGGAACGAGAGAGGCATGGGTGAGAGCGATGAGGACGAACTATCGAAGCGACGCGATGCGGGCTTTGCGTGACCAGCAGGTGCGCTATGCGCCTCGGGAGCGGAAGCTGGAGCAGATGGAAGCGGCGGAGAAGCTTTGGTCGGAACTGGAGCCGAGTCGGCGTTACAGCTTTGAATACGTCTGTTTTCGGGTGACCGGTTATCGTCCGGAGGCGATGCCGCCGGCGACGCTGTCCGGCGAAGAGGCTCGGCATGATTTGCTGTTGCTGATCGAGGACCTTTCGGACTCGGCCGATTTGACGCCCGAGGAGCTGTCCGAACCGGTCTACACGATCGATCAGTTGGCGGAAATGTTTCATGTGTCGACCAAGACCATTTCGCGCTGGCGGCAGCAGGGACTGGTGAGTCGCCGCTTCGTCTTCGACGGTCGCAAGCGCGTCGGGTTTTTGCAGAGCAGCGTGGATCGGTTTGTCGCAGGCAATCGGGAGCGTGTGGAGCGTGGGGAGCGCTTTCGTCAATTGACGGAAGCGGAGCGCGAGGAGATCGTGCGCCGGGCTCGACGGCTGGCGCAGGAAGGAGGCGGGCCGACGGAGGTCTACCGGCGGATCGCTCAGCACACGAACCGGTCGGTCGAAACGATCCGGTTGACGCTGAAGCAGTTTGAACAGCGTTATCCGAACCTGGCGGTGTTTCCGGGCGGTCACGAAGGGCCGCTGGATGAGGAGACGAAGAAGCAGCTTTATCGGCTGCACCGGCAGGGCCAGAGTGTCGAAAAGCTGGCCCGGCAGTTCGGCCGGCCTCGGTCGTCTGTTTACCGCGCGATTCAGGAGGTGCGGGCGCAGCGGATCATGGAATTGCCGTTGGAATACATTTTCAACGACGAGTTCACGCGTCCGGGAGCTCACAAGCGGATCTTGGCGCCGATGCCCGAGAATCCGAACCGGACTCGACCCCCGCGTGTGCCTCAAGGGTTGCCCCAGTATCTTGCCTCCTTGTACGAGGTGCCGCTGTTGACTCGGGAGCAGGAGGTGCACCTGTTCCGCAAGTTCAACTACTTGAAGTATCGAGCGGCCAAGTTGCGGGAGCAGCTGGACGTGCGTCATCCTCGAGCTTCCCTGATGGACAAGATCGAGAAGTTCTATCAGGAAGCGGTGCAGGTGAAGAACCAGATCGTCCAGGCGAATCTGCGATTGGTCGTCTCGATCGCCAAGCGGCACGTGGGCGCGACCGAGGACTTTTTCGGTCTGGTCAGCGACGGGAACATGTCGCTGATTCGTGCGGTTGAGAAGTTCGACTACGGGCGAGGGTTCAAGTTCAGCACGTACGCGAGCTGGGCGATCATCAAGAACTTCGCACGGTCGATTCCCGAAGAGTTCAAGCACCGGGACCGCTTCCGAACTTCGCAGGACGAGGCGTTCCAGGGGCAGGAGGACTGGCGGGCGGACGCGTATGAGCAGGAGAGCAAGCAGCGGCTGCGCAAGGAGCAGATCCGCAAGATGCTGGCTCACTTGGATCAGCGCGAACAGACGATTATCATCCGCCGGTTCGGACTCAACCCGGGCGAAGAACCGTTGACGCTCAAGGAGGTCGGCCGGGAACTCGGAGTCACCAAGGAGCGTATCCGGCAGTTGGAAGCTCGAGCGCTCAACAAGCTGCGCCTCGTGGCCAGCGACGAGCGATTGGAGTTGCCCGATTGATCGGGCCGGGTGATCGGTCGACTTGGGCATCCACGATGGCCATGGTTGGCGGCGGCAGCCCGGGGGGGGCTGCCGTCGCTTCTTTCTAAGCGATTCCCAGTTTTTCCCATAGTTTCCCAAGGATGAAGGGGGTTCTCCCATGGGTGAGCCGCCCTGGGATGGATGTCGGAGGCTCCTTGGAAAAAAATCGGCCCGGTTCGCCTTGCGGAAACGGAGCCGGTCGTTATAGTTACTGGTTTTCACCGGCGGGCGTGCGCCTGTTGCGTCCCGGCGGGGTGACGGGCCAGCGTAGCTCAATTGGCAGAGCAGTTGATTTGTAATCAACAGGTTGTGGGTTCAAGTCCCTCCGCTGGCTTACCTGGGAAATCAGCGTTCAAGGAAATTAAATTGGGGAAACTCGAGTCGGCGGGCCGTTTGGCGTACCGGTTTCGAGATGGCAGCGGTTCCTTCGACGGGAGGATGTGGAGGAGGTCAAGACGCACGGACTGAGATTCGGCGGCAGCCGGTTGGCAGACAAGTGATGGGGGGTTTCCCGAGCGGTCAAAGGGGTCAGACTGTAAATCTGATGGCTCAGCCTTCGCAGGTTCGAATCCTGCACCCCCCATTTTGCAGGGTCTCCTTGGCGTTCCCCAAGGGGACGCATATAAATGGGAGGACGGCGGTCGAGTGATGCGGGGTTGGATGGCTGGATCTGGGTGTGGCCCAGGGCTTGGCTGTCTAGCTCAGGTCGCTTGCCGGTCCCGAAAACGCGGGCGTAGCTCAATGGTAGAGCCACAGCCTTCCAAGCTGAAGACGAGGGTTCGATTCCCTTCGCCCGCTCTGGCAGGTCGCTGCTGTAGCTCAGTCGGTAGAGCGCGTCCTTGGTAAGGACGAGGTCACGGGTTCAAGTCCCGTCAGCAGCTTTTGCGGGTCGCCGATGGCCTTTCGGGTTGGGGCAGGGTGAGTCGCGCGGCTGTTGGCGGTTCGGGCGTCCGTCGGGTTTGTTGTGGAATTTTGGTGGTGGCTCTTGCCAGCGGGTAGGAGCCGGCAGTTGTTAGTCACTCTACGAGAATAGGTAAATCAGCGATGGCGAAGGAGAAATTTGAACGCACGAAGCCTCACGTCAATGTTGGCACGATCGGCCACATCGACCATGGAAAGACGACGCTGACGGGTGCCATCTTGGCGGTGCAAGCAGCCAAGGGGTTGGCCGAGTTTCGGTCGTATGCGGACATTGCCAAGGGCGGTACTGTTCGTGATGAGACGAAGACGGTGACGATTGCCGTGGCGCACGTCGAGTATGAAACGGAGAAGCGCCACTATGCTCACATCGACTGCCCGGGCCACGCCGACTTCATCAAGAACATGATCACCGGTGCGGCTCAGATGGACGGGGCGATCCTCGTTGTCTCGGCGGCCGACGGGCCAATGCCGCAGACGAAGGAGCACGTGCTGCTGGCTCGGCAGGTCGATGTGCCGGCCATGGTTGTCTTTATGAACAAGTGCGACTTGGTCGACGACCCTGAGTTGCTCGATTTGGTGGAGATCGAGATCCGTGAGTTGCTCGACAAGTATGGGTTCCCAGGCGACGATACGCCCATCATCCGAGGTTCGGCGCTGCCCGCCTACCAGAATCCGGAAGATCCGGAGGCGAACAAATGTATTGCCGAATTGCTGGACGCGGTGGACAACTTCATTCCCGAGCCGGCTCGCGAAGAGGACAAGCCGTTCTTGATGGCCATTGAAGATGTCTTTTCGATCGAAGGTCGTGGAACGGTGGCGACGGGTCGGATCGAGCGAGGTGTCATCCATGTCGGCGACGAGGTGGAGATCGTCGGGTTGGCGAACGAGTCTCGTAAGACGACGTGCACGGGCGTCGAGATGTTCCGCAAGTTGCTGGACGAAGGACGTGCCGGCGACAATGTGGGTTGTCTGTTGCGAGGCATCAAGCGGGATGAGATCGAGCGTGGTCAGGTGTTGGCCAAGCCTGGTTCGATCACGCCGCACAAGAAGTTCGAAGCGGAGGTTTACTGCCTGTCGAAAGACGAGGGAGGACGTCACACGCCGTTCTTCAGCGGTTATCGTCCGCAGTTCTACTTCCGGACGACTGACGTGACGGGCACTGCCAATCTGGTCGATGCGGAAATGTGCATGCCTGGAGACAATGTCAAGTTGACGGTCGAGTTGCAAAAGCCGATCGCCATGGACGACGGAGTACGGTTTGCCATCCGCGAAGGCGGTCGGACCGTCGGTTCGGGGGTCGTCACGAAAATCATCGAATAGGTCGATGGCGTGGCGCCTCGCGGCGTCACATTCGCGCAGGGGTGTAGCTCAATTGGCAGAGCGCCGGTCTCCAAAACCGGAGGTTGCGAGTTCGATTCCCGCCGCCCCTGCCATTTTTTTCGGTGCGCCGGTTCCTTCTGCAGGAAGGGGAGGGGCTGGATGTCAAAGAGGTCGGGACGGTGAGGTCGGCACATGGCGAAGGAGAATTCGCTGGCCGCTGGTTCCTTCTGGGCCCAGTTGTTTCAGCTCAAGATCTATAAGAAAACCCAGGGGCGTGTCACTCGACAGGTGACGTTCGCCGTGGTGGCGCTCATCTGCTGTCTGGCCGCGTTTCGGCTGGGAGGAGTGATGTCGTCGTACCACTGGGATGGCAAGCTGGCCGACGGGGTGTTGAAAGGGGCCGTTTCCGCGGCTACGGTGCGCCGCGTGGTGGTGCTTCTGGTGGCAGCCTGCGGGGTGTTCCTTTCGTACCGCCTAGTGAATTACACTCGCTTCGCCGACTTTCTTATCTCGGTCGAAGCCGAGATGACAAAGGTTTCCTGGCCAAGTCGCACCGAATTGGTGCGCTCGTCCATTGTGGTGATCGTGGTGATGTTCGTCATGGCGGTGGCGTTGGCTGCTGCCGACGTGGGGTGGCTCCTGGTGTTGCGATGGCTGGGCATTCGTTTGTAAGGGAGAAGTCGGTCGTGACTGATTCGCAGAGCGCATCGAGCGTGCCGTCGCCCGACGACGAAGTGTCGGCGGACGTCGCCGGTAGCGACCAGCCGCAAGCCGGTCATCGGGAAGAGGAGATCAATACGTCAGGAGAGTCGGCGGGCGACACGAGTCTGTCCCGCGAGGGCGAGGCGTCCGAGGAAGCTGGGATGCTCGAGGAAGTGGCGTCCGGAGAGAGTTCCGGTGAAGGCGCGGAGGAAGACGAAGACTTGGAAGAGGCCGTGGTCGCCGAGGGTTCGGGCGCGGCGTTGACGGAGGCAGCCTCTGAAGAAGCGGAGGTCGCTGAAGAAGCGGAAGTGGCGCCGGCTGGGCCGGTGTCGGAGACACCGGAGGGGGAAGAGGAGGTCGAACTGCACTGGTACATCTTGAAAGTGCAGGTGAACCGTGAGGATTCGATTCGTACGGCGCTGGAGCGCCGGATCAAGGTAGCGGGCTTGGAAGACTGCTTCGATCAGATCGTCGTGCCCACCGAAGATGTGGTGGAGTTCACCAAATCGGGAAAAAAACGGCTCGTCAAGCGAAAACTCTTTCCGGGGTACTTGCTCATCCGTATGAGAATGACCGATGATGCGTGGTTTCTCGTGCGGGAAACGCCGGGCGTGGGAGATTTCACCGGGACGGCCTATGGTAGCCGGCCGTCTCCCATGGACGAGGCGGAGGTCGAGCGGATCCTTCATGCCAGTGTCGATGCGGAAACCGGAGAGACCCAAGTCAAGACGGCCATTCCGTTCAAGCCCGGCGACCGGGTGCGCGTCAAGGAAGGGTACTTCGAGAACTTCGAGGGGGAAGTCGAATCGATCGACGAGGCCAACGGACGGATTACGGTCATCATCAGTATCTTCGGTCGTTCGACGCCGGTCGAGTTGGAGCACTGGCAGGTCGAGTCGCTGTAGCGGCTCCTACCGCCGACGAGCCGACCGGAACGCGGCCGGCATGCGAATCATATAGGTGGAATCATGGCAAAGCAGTTGGTGGGACAGGCCAAGTTTCAGATCCCGGGAGGACAGGCAACGCCGGCCCCGCCGGTCGGCACGAGCCTCGGGAAGTTCGGGATCAATTTGGGGCAGTTCGTTCAGCAATTCAATGATCGCACCAAGGAGTTCAATGGAACACCCATTCCGGTTGTCGTCAGCGTCTACAACGACCGGACATTCGATTTCATCACGAAGAGTCCGCCGGCGGCAGCGCTGTTGAAGCAGGCGGCCGGTATCGCGAAGGGCTCGGGAGTTCCCAATCGAGATAAGGTCGGCAAGGTGACGCGCGAGCAGATTATGGATATCTGCAAAAAGAAGATGAAGGATCTGAACGCAGGCAGTATGGAAGCCGCGATGCGCATGATCGAAGGGACGGCGCGCAGTATGGGCTTGGAGGTTGTGGACTGAGCTCCCAAGGGGGCCGGGTGAGGGCCTTGAGTCGGAGGGCTGGTTGCCGCCGGAGGTGGCAAGCGCCGGATCGCAGAGAAAAGAAGACCGAGGAAGCAAGACGATGCCGAAACGATCCAAACGTTACCGGGCGATGCTCGAACGGCACGACCCGAAACAGCCGCTCCCCCTTCCCGAGGCGGTCAAGCGGTTGAAGGAGTTCGCGAATACGAAGTTCGATCAGACGGTCGAGGTCCACATGCGTCTGGGAATCGATCCCCGGCAGGCGGACCAGATCATTCGTGGCTCGCTCGTGTTGCCTCACGGCATTGGGCGCACCCAACGCGTGATCGTCTTTGCTAAGGGAGACTTGGCGACGGCGGCCGAGGAAGCGGGGGCCGACCGGGTGGGCCAGGAGGACTTGGCGAAAGAGATCCAGGAGGGGTTCCTCGATTTCGACGCCTGCATCGCGGCTCCCGATATGATGGGAATTGTCGGACGCTTGGGGCGCATCTTGGGGCCTCGAGGCCTGATGCCGTCGCCTCGAGCGGGAACCGTGACACCCGATGTGGCTCGAGTGGTCAAAGAGTACAAGGCCGGTAAGGTCGAGTTCCGAAATGATTCGGGCGGGAACGTGCACGCGGTTGCAGGGAAGCTCAGCTTTGACGACCAGGCCCTTCTGGAGAACATTGAGGCGTTCATACGCCATATCCAGTCACTCAAGCCGGCCTCGGTCAAAGGCACCTACGTGAAAGGTGTTTCTCTGGCGGCCACGATGAGTCCCGGGGTGCGCGTGGCGGCGTGAGTTGGCGTTGGGCGGGAGAGTGCCTAAGAGTGGGGGCGTGGTGAGAAAATCGAGGGACAACGGAGTGGGGCGGGAAAGCCGCTCGCGAAGCGGTGGCAAGTGAGAGTCGACTATGAGCAAGTATGTGAAGAACTTGATCGTCCAGGACATTGCCCGGCGGCTGGAGGGCGTCGAGGACGCGTTGCTGGTCAATGTGATTGGGATGGACGCCAACACGACGGTCTCTCTGCGGCGGAAGTTGCGTGAGCGGAATATCGAGTTGTTGGTAGTGAAGACGAGCATGGCTCGGCGAGCCACAGAGGGGACGCCCCTGGGTGCCGCGTTCGAGGGGATTGAGGGGCCGGTCGCCTTGGCGTGGGGTGACGAGGACTTCATCTCGCTCGCCAAGACCATCGTGGAGATCGACAAGAACGAGGCGGAGTTCCCCGGTTTCGAAACGCGCGGCGGCGTGATGGATGGGGAGCCTCTTTCGCCTCAGCGCGTCCAGGAGATCAGCAAGTGGCCGAACCGGGCCGAGCAGCTGAGCATTTTGGCTGGGCAGATCCTCTCCCCTGGTGCTCAGCTCAGTGGAGCGCTCCTTGGGCCGGGCGGTCGACTGGCCAGCCAAATCGAAAAGAAGGCCGAAGAGGCGACGGAGTAGGGTTTCCGCAGGGCTCCCACGGTCCGGCGGGAGAAGACGAGTCTTTCCTGGCAGTTTGCGTGGCCTGAGAAAAAACTGCAGTTGACATCGAACGTGTTTCCTGGTTCAGTGAGAAAGGAACCTAGCAGCCATGTCTGAAGAAACGGCAACTCTGGAAGTGAGTGCGGAGACGAAGGAACTGGGCGACAAGATCGCCAGTCTGACGTTGAAGCAGGCCAAGGAACTCAGTGATTACCTCAAGGATGCCTATGGCATCGAGCCGGCAGCCGGCGGAGCGGTCGTCATGGCGGCTGCAGGCGGTGAGGGTGGCGGCGAAGAAGCCGCGGCCGCTCAGACCGAATTCGACGTGGTTCTGACCGGCTTTGGCGACAAGAAACTCGACGTCGTCCGTGCCGTCAAGAACATCCTTGGGGGGACGTTGATCGAAGCCAAGAAGATGGTGGAAGGATGCCCGGTCACGCTGAAGGAAAAGGTCGACAAAGAAGAGGCGGAGAAGATCAAGGCCGACTTGGAGAAGGCCGGAGCCTCGGTCGAACTGAAATAATCCTTGCGTCGTCTCGATTTCCCCTCCTTTTTCCCAATCCCAACGGCGGTATTCGCGCTTGAAGTACCTGCCCCGTAAAAGCCTGCGCCTCCAGTCGGCTGGTCTGCCGAGAGGGCGCTCGCTTTGCGCGCTGCCATTCGGGCGCGATTCGGTTTGCGCTCGAGGTGCCATCGGCTTCAAGCGCGTGTGCCAACGGCAGCCCCCGGTCATGGCAGGACGAGGCGGGCGGCCGAACGGTGCCCGCACGGTGTTGTCTGCTCGGAGCCCTCAAGACCCATTCGGAGCAACTAGCGCATGGCGATTTCAGCACAACGACGGTTGAGCCCTCAGGAGACTCGGCGGTTCGGCAGCGGGCGCGAAGACTTTCCGACGCCCGACCTGACGCGAATTCAAACTGCCAGCTACGCAGAGTTCTTGCAGGCGGACGTCCCCCCGGAAAAGCGCAAAGATCAGGGACTCGAAGGCGTCTTGCGCGAGATCTTTCCCATTGAGAGCTATGACAAGAACGTGCGGCTGGAATATCTCCGCTATGAGCTGGGGAAGCCGAGGTATCTGCCCGAAGAGTGCCGTCAACTCCGGCTGACGTACGGACGTCCGTTCCGAATTTGGCTCCGTCTGGTGAAAGATGAGCCGGTTGAGGAAGAGGTGTTCCTAGGCGAGCTGCCCATCATGATGGGCGGAGGGGAGTTCATCATCAATGGCGCCGAGCGCGTCGTCGTCAGCCAACTCCACCGAAGCCCCGGCGTCGATTTCGTTTTGGAGCAAGACGGGACCTCGGAGCGGAAACTGGCGAGTTGCCGGATCATTCCCGAGCGTGGAAGTTGGATCGAAATCAACGTTCATAAGAAGGGGATCTTGCAGGTTCGGATCGACCAAAGCGGGAAGTTTTCCGTCCTGACGCTGCTGCGGGCGATGGATCCGAAGTACAGCGACGACGCGAGCATTCTGCGGGCGTTCTATGAAACCTCGAAGGTAACTGTGACCGATCGACGCAGTGCGCCGAAATTGGTCGAGAAGATCGCTGTCGACGACATCGTTTATCCGCCGGGGCACGAGCGGGCTGGGGAGATCATTGTCGAAGCGGGAAGGAAGATCAGTCGGGAGAAGGCGGACGAGATCGTTGCCGCGGGCGTGACCAAAGTCGAAGTCATGTCGCCTCCCAAATCCCCTTTGATCCTCAATAGCCTGGCGGACGACAAGTCGCACAGTCACGAGCAGGCGTTGGTTCTCATCTACGCGCGACTCCGACCGGGCAATCCGCCTCACCTGGAAAAGGCGAGGCAACTGTTTGAAGAGAAGTTCTTCGATGAGAACCGCTACCGTTTGGGACGCGTAGGGCGCTTCCGCGTCAACCGCAAACTCGGGCTGTCGGTTCCCGAGAAGCACATGACGTTGCGGCCGGAAGACCTGATTGCGACCATCGACTATCTGATTCGGCTCGACGCCGGCGATGACTCGGCACAGACCGACGACATCGACCACCTCGGCAACCGGCGTTTGCGCACGATCGACGAGTTGGCTTGCGATGAGATCCGCAAGGGTTTTCTCAAGCTGAGGCGGACTGTACAGGAGCGCATGAGTCTGAAGGACACGGCGGACATGACGCCTCGAGGGTTGATCAATCCCAAGAGCGTCTCTGCAGCGATCGACTATTTCTTTGGTCGAGGCGAATTGTCGCAGGTGGTCGATCAGACGAATCCGCTTTCCCAGTTGACGCACGAACGGCGTCTCTCCGCGTTGGGACCGGGAGGCCTGAACCGGAAGCGAGCCGGCTTTGAAGTGCGCGACGTGCACATTTCGCACTACGGGCGGATTTGTCCCATCGAGACTCCCGAAGGGACGAACATCGGTCTCATCTCGAGTCTCGCGTTGTATGCGGGAATCGACGATTATGGCTTCCTCGTCACTCCGTACCGGAAGGTCGTCAAAGGGAAGCTGACGGATGAAATCGTCTGGATGCGGGCGGACCAGGAAGCGGAAGCGAAGGTAGCCCCGGCCGACACACCCATCGAAAAGGGACGCCTCGTTTCGGACCGCCCCGTCGTCGCTCGCTACCGTGCCGACTTCGAGATGGTGCAGCCGGAGGAGGTCGAGTACATCGATGTGACGCCGAGTCAGATGGTTGGGGTCTCTGCCAGTTTGATTCCGTTCCTCGAGCACGACGATGCGAACCGGGCGTTGATGGGGTCGAACATGCAGCGGCAAGCCGTGCCGCTGTTGGTGACCGAGCCGCCTATCGTGGCGACGGGGATGGAGAAAGACGTCGCGCGCAACTCGAGCATGGTAGTGCGAGCGAAGCGAGCCGGCACGGTGACCAAGTGTGACGCGCGGGAGATCGTGATCGGCAAGGATGTCTATCCGCTGAAGAAGTACGTGCGTTTGAACGAGCGGACCTGTCTGAACCAGCGCCCCATCGTGACGCTGGGAGAGCGGGTCGAGAAGGGTCAGGTGATCGCGGACGGCGCTGCGACCTATCACGGCGAGTTAGCGTTGGGACGCAACGTTCTGGTCGGCTTCATGTCGTTCGATGGATACAACTTTGAGGATGCGATCATCATCAGTGAGGAGCTGGTGCAGCGCGACGTCTACACGTCGATTCATATCGAGGAATTCGACGTGGAGATTCGCGAGACGAAACTGGGACGGGAAGAGTTCACACGGGACATTCCCAACGTCAGTGAAAAGGCGTTGCGCAACCTCGATGAGAACGGCATCGTCCAGGTCGGCACCTACGTGCGCCCCGGCGACATCCTCGTGGGGAAGGTGTCGCCGAAGTCGAAAACCGAGCTGACTCCCGAGGAGAAGCTGTTACAGGCGATCTTCGGTCGGGCTGGCGAGGATGTGAAGAACGATTCCTTGGAAGTCCCCTCGGGGATCGAAGGAATCGTCATCGACACGCAGAAGTTCTCGCGCCGCATGAGCCTCAGTGAAGAGGAGCGTAAAGCGTTCGAAGCCGATTTGGCGGCAGCGGAGAAGGAAGGGAATGAGCGCATCGCCGAAGTCTTCCAGGAGATGGTTCGGGAAATGGAGCAGGTGATCGGCCGGCCGCTCACCGACGAAGACAAGACGCCGTTGGCCGGTCAGCAAGACGTCAAGTACCTGGTCGAGCAGGCCACGAAGTTCCGGCTCGAACCCCATATCGCATCGCTGCGCAGCGAAGAGAAAATCAAAGCGGTTCAGAAGATCTACAAGGCGAAGGCACCCGAAATCGAAGCCGCCATCGATGCTCGAGACCGCAAGCTCAACAGCATGAAGCGAGGCGACGAGTTGCGCAGCGGCGTGCTGCAAATGGTCAAGGTTTACGTGGCGACGAAGCGAGTCATCTCGGTTGGCGATAAGATGGCCGGACGTCACGGAAACAAGGGTGTCGTGGCCAAGATCCTCCCTGTCGAGGACATGCCGTTTCTCGAAGACGGAACGCCGCTGCAGATCATGCTCAATCCGCTCGGCGTCCCGAGCCGTATGAATGTAGGACAGATTCTCGAGACGCACTTGGGATGGGCCGGCGCCAAG
>WFWZ01000299.1 GCA_015490875.1 Planctomycetaceae bacterium | reverse complement strand
CCATGGAAAAGACCAAAGTCGCCATTGTGGGGATGGGCACGGTCGGGACGGGCGTTGCTCGACTGTTGCTCGATCAAGGAGACCGTACGGCTCGGCACGCCGGCCGCACGCTGTGGCTGGAAAAGGTGGTGGTGCGCGACGTGACGAAGCCTCGCGACGTCGACCTTCCGCCAGGGCTGTTGACCGACGATCTGCGGGAGGTTCTGGACCATCCGGATATTGAAGTGGTGGCGCAGTTGATTGGGGGACTTGAGCCGGCAAGGACGATCATGCTGCAACTGCTCGAGAGTGGCAAAAATGTCGTCACTGCCAACAAGGCGTTGTTGGCGGAGCACGGACCGGAATTGTTCGACCGGGCTCGTGAATTGGGGCGGTCGATCGCCTTTGAGGGAGCGGTGGCGGGCGGCATCCCGATCGTCACGAACATCGGCCAGTGCCTGTCGGCCAACCAGATTCTCTCGATCCAAGGCATTCTCAATGGAACGAGCAACTACATCGTGACGGCGATGACCGAGCGGGGGTTGTCGGCGGAGGCGGCTGTCCGCGAGGCGCAAGAGATGGGCTATGCCGAGGCCGACCCGTCGATGGACATCGACGGCACGGATGCGGCACAGAAGCTGGCCATCCTCGCACATCTCGCTTTTGGGGCTCGTGTCCATTGGTCGGACATTCCGCGTACTGGCATCGACGAGCTCGAGCCGGTCGATCTGCGTTTTGCCGATGAGTTGGGCTATCGCGTGAAGCTGTTGGGAGTCGCCCAGTTGGTCGAGGAGCGCGTCGAGTTGCACGTGGCTCCGACGTTGATCCGCCAGGGGCGTCCGCTTGCCGAAGTGCGTGGGGCATACAACGCCATCGCCGTAGTGGGGGACGCGGTGGGGCGTGTCTTCTATCACGGATTGGGAGCGGGTCAAATGCCGACCGCTTCGGCAGTGGTTGCCGACTTGATCGACACGTGCGTTGGGCGTACCGAGATTACGTTCCGCAACCTGGAGCTTTGGTCGGAGCGAACGCCTTCGACCGACGTGCGAGCCCAACGCGACTTGCCTGGGCGTTACTATTTGCGCTGGCAGGTCGAGGACCGTCCTGGCGTGATGGCTGCCATCACCGGTATCCTGGGGGAGCATGCGGTTTCCATTGCATCGGTGATCCAGCATGAGGCGGAGGCGGAGGATGCACCGGATGTGCCGCTGGTGATCATGACTCACCAAACGTTCGAGGGAGCTGTCGGGGATGCCCTGGCGGCGATCCATCGACTGCCGTTTGTGCGAACGCGAGCCGTCAAGATGCGGGTGTTGGAACGATAGTCGCTTGCCATTCCTGCGATATCCTCGACGAGCCAATCATGAAATACGTACTCATTATTCCCGACGGCTGTGCAGATGAGCCGCAGGAGGAACTCGGTGGCCGCACACCGCTCCAGGCCGCCCATCTGCCGCATTGCGACGCGGTGGCCGAGCTGGGACAAGTCGGTCTGGCGGACCACGTGCCGGCGCATTTGCCGGCCGGTTCGGCGGTGGCCAACATGAGTCTCTTGGGGTACGACCCGAACACGCATTTCACGGGGCGAGCTCCCATTGAAGCGGCAGCCGGCGGCATTGTGTTGGGGGATGAGGACTGGGCCATTCGTTGCAATCTTGTGACGATCGAAGACCAGGTGATGCGGGATTTTACGGCTGGTCACATCAGCACGGAAGAGGCTCGGGCGCTACTCGAGTCCGCTCAGCAATCACTTGTCGAAGAGATCACCGCTCCGTTGGAGTTCCACACTGGCGTGAGTTACCGGAACTTGCTGATTTATCGTGGATCCTCCGAGAATCCGGCTCCTTTTTCTGAGGACACCCGTACTTGGGCGCCGCATGATTTGATCGATGAGTCGGTGGTCGATTCCTATCCGCGCGGTCCCGGCAGTGATCTGCTGAGCGAGGTGATGACACATAGTTGGCACTGGTTTGCCGAGCATCCGGTCAACCGACGGCGGCGTGAGCAGGGCGAGCGGGTAGCAACTAACGTTTGGCTGTGGGGGCTTGGAAAGCGTCCTCAATTGGCTTCCTTTCGCGATCGGTTCGGTCTGCAGGGTGCTATGATCACGGCTGTCGATTTGTTGCGCGGATTGGCCAGGTTGATTGGGTGGGAGTGCATCGACGTTGAGGGAGCGACGGGGTACCTGGATACTGACTATGCGGCCAAAGGGGCGGCGGCGGTCGAGGCGCTGCGTGATTACGATGTTGTTTGTGTGCACATCGAGGCGACCGATGAAGCGTCGCACGAGGGGCGAGTGGACGCGAAGGTGGCCGCGCTGGAGGCGATCGACGCGAATATCGTTGGACCGGTATTCGAATCGCTTCGGGAGGCCGGGGAGGGGCGGATCCTCGTCTGTCCCGACCATGCCACCCCGCTGGCAACGAAGCGTCACAGTCATGGGGCCGTTCCCTTTGCAATGGCGGGAACGGGGATCGCCCCCGACGAGGCTTCGACGTACGATGAAGTCTCGGCCGCCGCGAGCGGGCGGCGTTTCGATCGCGGCTGGGAGTTGATGGAGGCTTGGATCACCGCGCCGTAGTCTTGCTTGCTTCCAGTTTGCCCATCGCGAATCCCCTTCTGAATCGGCCTTCCTTGCACTCTCACCTCTAGCCTACCCATTTGCCTTCCCATGTCTTTGATTGTTCAAAAGTTTGGCGGTACGAGTGTCGCGGATTGTGAGAAGATCCGAGCGGCGGCTCGCAAGGCGGTACGGGCCCACCAGCAGGGCCACCAGGTCGTTGTGGTGGTCAGTGCGATGGGGAAGAACACGGATCAGCTCATTGCTTTGGCGCGCGAAGTCAATCCGCGGCCGCCTGCTCGCGAAATGGACATGCTCCTTTCGACGGGCGAGCAAGTGAGTGTGGCGTTGATGGCCATGGCCGTGGATGCGATGGGTTACGAAGCGGTGAGTCTCACGGGGGGGCAAATCGGGATTTTTACCGACAGTTCGCACACAAAGGCGCGCATTCGTTCAATTTCGACCGATCGATTGAGGCAGGCGCTTGATGCCGGCAAGATCGTGATCGCCGCGGGTTTTCAGGGGATCGACGAGGACTGGAATATTACGACGCTTGGGCGAGGCGGGAGTGATACGACGGCGGTGGCGCTGGCTGCGGTGCTGGGGGCGGATCTTTGTGAGATCTACACCGATGTAGACGGAGTCTACACGACTGATCCACGCATCTTGCCCGAGGCGAGGCAGATGGTGCGGATCAGCTACGACGAGATGCTCGAACTGGCCAGCCTCGGCGCGGGCGTGATGCACAACCGCTCGATTGAGTTTGCCAAGAAGTTCCATGTTCCCATTCATGTGCGTAGCAGTCTGAGCGATGCCGAGGGGACATTGATTGTGGAGGAACCGGAGAGTCGCGAGTTGCCGGTGTGCGGCGCGGCGCTGACGCAGAATGAGGCTCGCATCACGCTGTTGGGTGTGCCCGATGTGCCGGGAACGAGTTACGAAGTTTTCTCGCGCATCGCGGACCGGAAGATTTCGGTCGACATGTTGGTGCAGAATGTGGGAGCATCGGGGAAGGCGGACATTTCGTTCACAGTTCCGTTGGACGAGCTGGAGGCGGCGTTGGAGACGGTCCATGAGGCAGCGGAGGTGGTGGGAGCTGACGAGGTTATCTACGACGGTGACGTGGCCAAGGTGTCGGTGGTCGGACTGGAGATGGCACGGCAGACGGGTGTGGCGGATCGTATGTTCCAGGCGCTGGCGGATGCGGGCGTCAATATTCAGATGATCACGACGAGTGAAATCAAGATTTCGACGCTCGTCGACCGCGATTCGGCGTTGACAGCGCTGCGTGCGGTTCATCGGGCGTTTCAGCTTGAGCGTCCTCCTGGCGACGTCGGTCGCGCTGGAGCTCCCACGTTGGAGGATGCGATGGCGGGGAGGGCGGCCAGTGCGGCGGACGAAGTCGTTTCGCGGCTCCAGGATGTGGTGGACATGGAGCAACTGACGATTGATGACGTGTCGCTTGACGAGACGCAGGCTCGAGTCACGATTAGTGGCGTTCCGGATCGACCCGGCGTGGCCGCTCAGGTTTTTCGGCGTGTTGCCGAAGCGGGGGTGTTCGTCGACATGATCGTGCAGAGTCACCATGGAGAGCGGGAACGGACGGGGCTGAGTTTCACCGTACCTCGAGCCGCTTTGGCGGAGAGTTTGGAAGCGACCGAGGCGTTGGCCAAAGAGTTGGGTTTTCGCGGCGTGAGTCATTCGCCGGCGGTGGCCAAGCTATCGGTGTCAGGGGTGGGGTTACGCAGCCACACAAGTGTGGGGGCGCGCATGTTCGGTGCGTTGGCCGACGCGGGGATCAACGTCGAAATGACGAACACGAGCGAAGTGCGAGTGAACATGGTCGTCGACGGCCAACTCGGCCGACAGGGACTCGCAGCCGTCGACCGCGCCTTCGCCCCCTTCCGTCACTAGAACCACAACGGAGACAACCAAGGACACGCATCGGTCAACCGGCTCCACCGAGGACACGCATCAGTCACCCCGGCCGACGGAGGACAGGCATCGCTGAATCGGGAATGACACCGGGGACACGCATCAACCGAGGACGCGCACTGGTCACCCCAGTCGGCCGAGGACAGGCATCGGTAAATCGGACATGGAATGGGGGACACGCATGAGTCCGCGGAAACTCTGAAAGAACAAAGGACAGGCGTGTGTGCAACGCCCCGGGGACAGGCGTAGCTGCAGCGGTGCCTGTCCTGCCTCTGCCACGGCTGCAAGAGACGCCTGTCCTCGCTTCATAGGGCCAAACAACACCCGTGGGGTTCCTAGTACCCCGCCATAAGGACTATTTGCACCAGTGCGGCTTGGCGAGGCACGCTTCGGTTCGATGCAATTCGACGAGCGGGACCCCTCGCACCGGTCGGACGGCGCACACGCCGACGCCAGGACGGCGATCGAGTCAAGAGAAAAACCGGCAGCCGACCAGTCGAGGGTAGAGAAGTCAGGATTGACCGTTGGTCAGGGAGTGGTCAGGTAGGGCAGCCGGCCAAGTTGATCAGCCGATTGCACCCTTTCTGCTCAGCCACTTCACGTAACCGCTGGCGATCGGTCGCAAAGTAGATTCCCTTGAGACGTGAACTCCCGAACAACCGCTTGAGTCTTCTGGTCCAGTTTTCGGCAGTCGTCTCGAGTCTCTCGAAGATACCAGCCACTTCGTGACTGACGTGTGCCTTTCCTTTCCTTGGTAGGCGGCTCGTGTAGTCGACCAATAGCAGGTAGCCCGCCAAGCTCATCCCTTCGAGAACGCCTCCTCGCGTTGCTCCGCTGCTGCGCCGGTCCTGAATCGGGCATAGCCAATGGTCGCTTTCGAGTTTCCCAAGGGCTTCTCGGTTGGCCACGGTCGGCTGCTCCTTAGCCGCCTTCAGTTTCTCGAAACCTCCCTTCTGACGCCGAATGTGTTCAACTCGCTGGCGAATTGAAGTGTACGGACTCGACTCAGGAAGCGGAGCCACGCCGGCGGCAACGGGATTCAGATCGATATAGGCACAACACGCAAGAATCGCTTCCACGTCCAGCAGCGCGATCGACTTGAAGCGGCTTGCCCAAAAGGAGCCGCGACAATCGTCCTCCTTATTGGCGCGGCGTGCAATGGGCTCTTTGAGCCGCTTCATGAACCAGCTCAAATCAGCCAGTCGCTCTCGCCACAATGCGACTTGGTCAGGATTCTCAAGCTGCTTTCGAACATGGTCGGCCACGGCTTTCTCATCGTCCAAGTCAACGCCACTGGGCGGGTACACGATCATCCATCGTCGAACGACGTCTTCGTCACTCCACTCCTGGGCCCGTTCCGGTTCCAGCTTGACGAGCGTGTGTAAATGGTTATCCATCACCGCGTAACCGCAAACGCCGATCGCGAAAGCGCGGGACAGCTCTTCGAGTCGGTTCTCAATCCACTCCTTTCGGTGTTCAAAGCCGTTTCCACACAAAGCTGCCTGACGGACACACTCCGAAATGCAGTGATAATAACGAGTTACGTTAACGTCCACGATATCCTTTCTTGCTTTGGTCATGAAAACGCTCCATTCAAATCGGACACTAAAACACAAATCCCTCGGCAACGACCGCTCTCCGACAAAATCAGAGGGCGTCGCCATCGAGGGAACGCGTCAGGTGTCCGACCAACTTTCACCCTAGCGCAACTTCGCCGAGTCGTCAACAAAAGACATCCGACAAATGGCATCCGAACGTTGCCGGGAAGGAACCGGTTCGGCAACAGTCCGCAGCCGATGCTCACTCCGCAGGAGCAGACAGTTTGGAGGACTAGGCCCAATCGATCGCATCAACGCCAACCACCGGAACGGGGACAACCGAGACAAGCAGGGACAGGCATCTGTGTACCAGCCAACGAGCACGAGCTGAGAAAACGGGGACACGCACTTGCATGGGTGGGAAATGGGCGGAAAGCGAGGACAGGCATTCGTGGTCTGGGCCAGGATTCTTGGGTGCCTGTCCTCCACTCCCCCCTGCCGTCCGACAGACGCCTGTCCCAGGTTTTGCCGTCCGACAGATGCCTGTCCCAGGTTTATGTCCCAGGTTGAGCGGCTCAGGTTCGGTTCGAGAGATGCCTGTCCCTGGTTCTGTCCCTCTTTCGCTGGTTCACCCCTTTTTGCTGGTTCACCCAACTCGTGAGCTGCTGCCGTGCGACGTTCTATCTCACAAGAAACCCTCCCAGGACTAGCGGCTACCCCTTCGGAGATCCTCGCAGTTCCAGCACGGTCGTCATGGCGAGGTCCCCAGCCCTCGCCTCGGTGATCCCGCACACCGCAGCCAACAACCTTCCCTGCCATCCCATCTCCTGCAAATCGCTTCTGCCACGCCGTTAACTGGCTTCACACGCCCTTTACTCGGCTTCCAGCACCTTACTTGTCGCTCGCCGGTACTCAAGCTGTGGCAAACCCGCCCAACTGTTGCGCACTCGTGCTACTTGTCTCCGCGTCGTCGTGGTATGCATCCCCCCTGAGCTCGCAACCATAAACATCAGCCTCTTGACTCGAGACGCTTCCGCATGTTGCCGGACCTACACTCGCGTCATATAGTTGGGGCCGTGCGTGGTTTCCCGAGGTGAACTCCTGACATCTTCGCCCAGCCCCGCGCGCAACTGTGTTCGCCACAACGCCAAGTACGTCTTTCCCGTCAGGTCGCTGAGGATTCTCCTATGCCCCAAGTGCAAGCTTTTCGAGGTATTCGGTACGACCTCGCTCACGTCGGTTCCCTGCGCGATGTCGTAGCTCCCCCCTACGACGTCATCGATGCCGAAATGCAGGACCGGCTCTACAAACGGCATCCCTGCAACGTCGTCCGCCTGATCCTCAATCGAGAAGAACCAGGAGATGACGACCAGGAGAATCGCTATACGCGAGCCGCCCGCTTTTTCCGCTCATGGCTGCGGCAAGGCGTGCTCACCCGCGAAGCCGACCCCGCACTCTATGTCTACCAGCAACGGTTCGACTACAACGACCAACCATACGAACGCCTCGGAGTTATGGCTCGCGTGCGACTTGAACCGTTCGGCCAAGGAACGATCTACCCCCACGAAGAAACCTACCCCGGTCCCAAACAGGATCGCCTTAAGCTGATGCAAGCGTGTCGCGCCAACCTGAGCCAGATCTTCGGACTCGTTCCCGACGCGGAGATGAAAGCAGGCCAGTTGCTGGCCGGCGCCATCCTCGACCGAACGCCACTGGAAGCCGTGGATGACCTCGGAGTCACGCATCGAGTCTGGCCCGTCACCGACGTCGACTGGATCCAACAAGTGCAGGCAGCCTACGCCGGACAGCCAACCTTCATCGCCGACGGGCATCACCGCTACGAAACAGCCTGCCTCTATCGAGACTTGCTCGCCAAAGAACAAGGAGGCCTAGACCCCCAGCACCCGGCCAACTTCGTCCTCATGATGCTGGTCGGCATGAGCGACCCCGGCATGATCGTCCTTCCGACCCATCGCCTGTTCCGAGGACTTCCCCCTATCGACAGCACCACGCTGCGAGAAAAACTGAGCCCCGCGTTCGAGTGCAAGCCTGCCGGAGCGGGCGCCGAACGCGGCCGGGAAATCTGGAGCCAAATCGAAACAGAGGCACGCCAAGACCAGATCGCTTTCTACACACCAAAAGACGACCAGTGGACCATCGCCACACTGACCACCACCGGCCATCAGCGTATGGCGCAGCGGTGCGCCGACCGGACTCCACGCTGGAGGTCGCTAGGTGTCGCGCTCTTGCACCATCTCGTGATGGATGACCTCTTGGACGCTCAGAACCTGCCCCGCCCCGAATATGTCCACGACGTCGGGGAGGTCGTCGAGTTCCTCCAACAAGCCTCCCCATCCACAGACATCCAACTAGCAGCGCTCGTCATGCCCGCCACCGTCGACGACATCCGCACCTTGAGCCTCGAAGGAGAGCGAATGCCCCAAAAAAGCACCTACTTCTACCCCAAACTCCTCAGCGGCCTCGTGTTCAACCCACTCGAGCCCTGACCCACACCGTCGAACCCCAGAATTTGTTTCACGTGAAACACCGCCTCATTGTTTCACGTGAAACGTTCTACCGATGTTTCACGTGAAACACTCACAATCTTTCCTCATTTCCCAACTCGCAGCTTCCGCCACGGCCCTTCCACACAACCAGCAGCCCCCAGCGTTTTACGTGAAACGTTCCACGTGCAACACTCCACGACCTAACCGAGCCACTCAAATGCCTCGGTGGCCTGCCGGACAAACGCCTCCACCAGCCGCAAGTCCTTCTCCCCCGGCGCCCGCTCCACGCCGCTGGCCACATCAACCCCTGCCGGCTGAACGTACCGAATCGCCTCGGCAACGTTCTCCGGAGTAAGCCCACCGGCGAGAATGACGGGCAACGGTCGAAGCCGCTCCACCAGCCTGGCCGCCACCTCCCAATCGGCAACCGCTCCCGTTCCCCCCAGCTCCCGCTCCACCCAGGCATCCAGCAACACCGCCGATGGCGGCCGGCCACACTCCAGCCAAGACTCCAACTCGCGAACCAACTCAGCCAAAGCCCCCGGCCGAAGACGTACCGCACGGACATAGGGTACGTGTATTCGATCGCTCACATCCACCGGCTCGTTCCCGTGTAGCTGGACCATGTCAAAGTAGTCGTCCGCCTGCCAGCGTTCGAGCTCTCGCACGGTCGGATTCGCCACAACCCCGACACGCATTGCCGGCTCGGCAGCCGTGCACAACGCGTGCAGCAGCTCTGGCCCTACAAACCGACGGCTCTGACGCACCAAGTTGATGCCAATGGCATCGGCGCCCGCTGCCACGGTACGGCGAATCTCATTACCGTCGCGCAAACCGCAAATCTT